>JAVBRZ010000074.1:0-5072 GCA_031547425.1 Desulfovibrionaceae bacterium | reverse complement strand
CGCCCCTTGGCGCCTGTCAAGCAAATACGCCGGATTTTGCGGGAAGATTTACATATATTCCAAAATTTTTGATTATGGAAGCGATTTGGGCAAAATTTTCCTTATATCGCCAATAACCACTGGCAAGCTGAAAAAACGCTTTGTGCTGAAGGCGGCAAGAGCGCGGAGGGAACTGAACACAGATGGAATTTGGGGAAACCTTGTGAGGTTTGGCTTGTAACAATGGCTAAGTTTGATGAGCCTGGCCGAAAATGAAAAAGCACTTATGAGAGGCGCTCATAAGTGCTTTAAATTCTTGGTTGCGGGGATAGGATTTGAACCTATGACCTTCGGGTTATGAGCCCGACGAGCTACCAAACTGCTCTACCCCGCGACGCGGAAGAGGGGGAAATGCAGGGCGGCGTAAGCTTTTGGCTGAAAGCGACAAGGAGTCCTGCCCCGCTTCCTCCTCTTAAGAAAGTTAAGATACGATGATCCGTGGGTATTGTCAATATACGGTCGAAATTTTTTAGGCGCGTTGCGGAAAAACCGACAGGCTCGCCGGGGTTGCCGGGCTCGCCGGGGTTGCCGGGCTCGCCGGGAAACGAAAAACTTAAAAAGCACGGTTTCCGGTTTGCGCGGGAAGTTGGGAGCCCAAATGCGCGGGCCTTTGCCGCCTTGCCTTGCGCGGCAGGGACAAAAGACCCTGAAAGCCGCTTCGGGCGTAAAGTCCGCCGCTTTCCACCCCAAATTCCCTCTGGCTTTTTCCTTGATTTGGCCTTAGGTTTCCGGGCATGAACCTTATTGAGCCCCGACCTCCTTCTCCGCTTTGCCGCCTGGCCAGCCTGGAATTGCGCCTGCGGCGGCCGGACATCGAACGCCGCGACCCTTTGCTCTGGGAGATGCTTGGGGCCGGCGCGTTTCTGGATGAAGCTCTCAGCCGGGAATTGCGCGCTGAAACGCGACAACTGGCCTGTACGGCGGGCTGCGACGCCTGCTGCTGGCAGGCTGTTCCCATGTCGCTGCCTGAAGGCCTGGCCATACGCGCTTTTTTGCGCCTGGCCGGGCTGCCTTTGCCAAAGATCGCTTTTATAAACCATAAGGAGGGGCTGTCCGCAAAAGCCTCTCCGGGTAAAAGCGAAAACAAGGCGCGCACAGAGGCCGGAGCTTCGAGCCGCAACGCCCAAGAGGCCGACAACACGAACGAGGCCGGGCGCGGCGAACAGGACCAGCCCCGCCTTGGCGACATCAACCGCTGCCCCTTTTTGCGCGACGGATGTTGCACGGTTTACCCGGTGCGGCCCTTTGCCTGCCGCCGTTTTCTGGTATTTCGCGTGCGTTGCGCCTATGGCGAGGACCCCACGCTCACCCGGCCCCACGATGTGTTCAGGCCTTCACCCCAAAAGTTGTTTGAAACCCTGTGCCTGACCCTGCCTGTTTACCAGCGCCTGGGCATCCGGACGCCGGACAGGGTCACGCGCCGCTTTTTCAACGACCACACCCACATCATCCAGGCCTTTCCCTGGCAGGTTATCCCGCTGTGAGCCCGAGGCCGAAGATGCTGCACACCTGTTTCCGCCATCTGCCCGGCGTGGGCCCGGCTTTTGAAGACAAGCTCAAGGCCGGGGGCATTTTCACCTGGGATGATGCCCTGACCCGGCCCCTGCCCTGCAACGCGGCGCGGGCCGAAGATTTGCGCCGCCTGCTCCGCGAATCGCAAATCCGCCTGGCGGACCAGGACGCGGCCTGGTTCGGAACGCGGCTCAACGCGGCCGAGCAATGGCGGCTGTTCCCTCATTTCCGCCAGGCCGCCGCCTATGTGGATATTGAAACCAACGGCCTGTACGGCGAGTATGTGCATATCACCACCATCGCCCTGTATGACGGCGAGCGGGTGCGCTCCTACGCGCGGGGCGGCGGCGCAAGACACGCGCAGCAACTGGGCCGCGAAGCATATGACCTGGAACAGTTCTGCAACGACATTTTAGCTTACAAGCTGCTGGTCACCTGGAACGGGCGCTGTTTTGACGCGCCCATTTTGCGAAGCGAGCTGGGCATTGCCCTGGACAAAGAAGATTCGAGCGGCCGCATCCGCATGGCCCACCTGGACCTGCGGCCGGTCTTCCGCGCCCTCAACCTGCGCGGCGGGCTCAAGGCCGTGGAGCAACGCCTGGGCCTTGACCGAGGCGAGCTTGCCGGCATGGACGGCTGGGACGCGGTACGCCTGTGGCAAAGGTATGAATTATATGATGATGTCCGCGCCCTGAAAACATTGCTGGACTATAACGCCGCTGACGTGCTCAGCCTGGAATGGCTGGCCGAATATGCCGTGGCCGCGCACTGCGAAAAGGAGCCGCGCTGACATGCCGCCCGCGAGATGCGGGCAAGCCCGCAAGGGGAGCAAGCGAAAACCGCGTTTTTTGCACGGCGAGCCCTGAGGCTTCAGCGGCGCGTAGCAAAGCGAAGCGCGCCCGTTACCTGAGCGCGCAAGCCGGCGGAGGTTACGGGCGAGGTCCGCAGCGCGACAGCCGAACAGGACGTGCGGCCAAAGGGTATGCGGTAAAATCGCGCAGCGCGAGCGCCCGAAAAAAACGCGCGGCCAAAGTGCGCGCCGCGCCTGAAGGAGTTGAAGACAATATGCCGCATGATCCCTTTTCCGCCGCTTGCCTGCCCGGTTTTATGGTCGCGCCGGACCGCGACGCGGATCGCTGCCCGGCCGGCGAGGCCTACCCGGCTCCCGCGCTCATGGTCCAGGGCGCCACTTCGGACGCGGGCAAAAGCGTGCTTTGCGCAGGCCTGGCCCGCGTTTTCCGGCAGGACGGCCTTGATTCCGCGCCGTTCAAAGCCCAGAACATGACCGGCTTTGCCCACACCCTGCCCTGCGGCGGCCGCATGGGCATGGCCCAGGTCATCCAGGCCTGGGCCGCCGGGCTTGAGCCGGACGTGCGCATGAACCCCATTCTGCTTATGCCCGATTCGCATACCGGGTCGGAAGTCATTGTCCTGGGCCGTTCGCGCGGCCGGATGCAAGGCCGCGACTATTTCGCCCGCAAGCAGGAACTTTTCCCCACCGTGGCCGCCGCCTACAACGGCCTGGCCGCGGCCCGCAAGCCAAACAACGCGGCGGACGGCGGATGCCGGGTCATGCTTCTGGAAGGCGCGGGCAGCCCGGCGGAAATCAATTTGCGGCGCCACGACATCGTGAACATGCGCATGGCCGCTTTTGCCAAGGCCAAAGTTCTGCTGGTGGGCGACATTGACCGGGGCGGCGTGTTCGCGGGCCTGGTGGGCACCCTGGCCCTCCTGGCCCCCTGGGAGCGCGACCTGGTGGCGGGCCTCATCATCAACAAGTTTCGCGGCGACGTTTCCCTGCTGGAACCTGGCCTGGCCGAGTTGGAGGAACTCACCGGCAAACCTGTGCTCGGCGTTATCCCGCACATTGACGAGCTGGGCCTGCCCGAGGAGGACTCGCTGTCCGGCCGGGGCCGCGACACCTGGAGCCGCATGAACGAGGCCGAGTTCGCCGCCTTCAAGGCGGCAACCGACGCGGCCCTGGACCGCCTGGCCGGCGTGGTCAGACAAAACCTGAATATGGATTATATTTATAGGGAATGCCTGGGCGCAGCATAACGCGCCCGCCCGGACAACGGGCCAAAGGGCATGCGACAAGGACAGGCGCAACCGATTATGACTCTGACCCCAACCGCCAAAGGCGCTCTGCTCACCCTGCTGGCCACCATAATCTGGTCTGGCAACTTCATTGCGGCCAGATGGTTTGCCGCGGACATTCCGCCGGTGACCATGGCCGTATTGCGCTGGACCTGCGCCACGCTTCTGGTGCTGCCCCTGGCCTGGCGGCCGCTCAAACGGGACCTGCCCGTGATTCTGGCCCACAAAGGCTATTATCTGCTGGTCTCCCTGCTGGGGGTCACCGCGTTCAACACCCTCATCTACATTGCCGGGCACACCACCCAGGCGGTCAATCTCTCGCTCATTTCCACGGCCTGTACGCCATTGTTCATGACTACCCTGGGCTGCCTGCTGCTCAAAGAGTGCGCCGCGCCCCGCCAGGTTCTGGGCATGGTCACGGCTTTTGCCGGCGTGGTGCTGCTGCTGACCAAAGGCGACTGGCAAGTGCTGGCAAACCTGCGTTTTGCCAGGGGCGACCTGCTGATGACCCTGGCCACTTTATTTTTCACCACCTATTCCATCCTGATGACCCGGCGGCCCGGCCCAGCCAGCCAATTGGGCGTGTTCGCCGCCACTTTCCCGGTGGGGCTCATTTGCCTGCTGCCCTTGTGGGGCCTGGAAATCCGTTTTGACCCCGCTTTCGCTCTGCCGAGCCCGGGCGTCTTCCTGCGCGAATGGCTGCCGCTGGGCCTGTATTTGGGCGGAGCGGCCTCGCTCATCGCTTTTTTCTGCTGGAACAAAGCCGTGGAATATATCGGCGCGGCCAGGCCGGGCATCATTTACCTGTCCCTGCCCGCCTTTACCGCCGCGGAAGCCCTCATGCTCCTGGGCGAACCCATCCTGCCCGTGCACTTCATAAGCGCGGCCTGCATCATTCTGGGAATTTTGATCGCCACCCGGCGCTGATGCGGCCGGAGGAGCGGGAACCACAAGGAGCCAAGCCCCTTGAGGTCCCCGCTCCCCCGGATCCCCTCACCCTCCTTAACCCTGATGGGTGAAAGGACCACGCGGGGCAAAAGCCAAAAAATATATTTTTTGAGTTTCCCCCGTCCGCGCCTGAAACAAGCTAGAGCTTTTTAACTTTGAACTGCTGTAAGGCGCAGCATTGTAAAAATACAAAAAGCCCAGCCTTTATCGTACACATTCAGGCCGAAACGGCCTGAACAAAAGGCGCGAATTCTGTAATTCCCCATCTACTTAACGGGGGGGCGGATCATGCACATACCCAATAAGGGTTAAGGAAAGGGAGGGGGTCGGGGAGGGAAAACCCCAAGGGGCGAGCCCCTTGTGGTTTTCCCTCCCCGTATCACTTATCACTCCACAACCCCCGGCGGGAGCTGGCCTTCCGGGGTGGTGGCGCCATTTTCTTCCACGTAAGCGCGGGCGGCGCGGGGCACAAGGTT
>JAVBRZ010000084.1:0-7206 GCA_031547425.1 Desulfovibrionaceae bacterium | reverse complement strand
TCCACAGGCACGATAACCGGATTTTCCAGGCGCTCACGGATAAATTCATAACGGCCGAGCACCGGCGGGGGAATATCTTTTTTGGCGTCAGCGCGGCGGCCCATAAGTTTGTCCAGCTCAGAATTGTACTCATCCATCCGCGATTGCAGCGAGGTGCGCTTATCTTCAAGTTTTTCCCTGGCCTGCGCATGCGCGCCGTCGACATCCTCAAAAATGGTGTTCTGGCGCTGCAGCTCTTCCATGAGCACGGTTTTTTCTTCTTCCCGGGTGCGGTTGCTGCGCTCCATATTGTCCATTTCCCTGGACATGGCCTGATATTCGCGGCTGTTTTCCACCATGAGCATTTTGCTTTTGCTTTTTTTTATTCTGGCGGCATCATCCTCAATTTCCGAAGCCAGGCGTTTTTCTTGTTCCTTCAGGTGGTCCAGTTTTTCCATCACGCGATTGCGGCGCTCTTCCAGGCCGGCAAATTCGCTTTCCAACTCCTCGATTTCCTGCGGCGCGCGGGAAAGCTCCTTTTTGATATGGAAAATTTCATGGTCGACCTGTTGTAAGGCCACTAATTGTTCAATTTGTCTGAGGTATAGCTCCACGGCAGTCCCCTTAATAAATTTAATCAGTAACTATACACCCGGTTCAATTAAATTGCAACCTGCCGGAAGGGATTGTCCGCCGCCAAAAAGCGGATCTCCACCTCAGGCAAGGTTTGCTCCAGGATGTGGGCGAATTCCCGCATCATGCGCTCTTCCAGGCAGAAGTGCCCCACATCCAGAACGCGCAATGGCGCATCCAGGGCGTTGTGGTATTTCATATCGCCGGTAATATATATGTCCGCGCCCAGTGCGGCGGCGTTGTCCATGAGTGAGGCCCCTGAGCCGGCGCAGTAGGCTACCCTGCGAATGCGCCCGCCCGCGGCTCGGCCGCAGATGCGCCAGTCCCGGCGCGAACCTTGCGGCAAAAGCGCTTCTTCCAGGCGCGGCAAAAATGTTTCTAAAACGGCGGGTTCCGGCAAATCTCCGATCAGCCCGAAGCCGTAGCCGGCAGGAGCCGCAAAGCCCGTATGCTCAGCCGGACTGTCCGGCGGGGCGTCAGGCAGGGGCTCCAGAATTTGGCATTTGTCCAGGCGCAGAGCCTTTGCCAGCCAGGAAGCAGGGCCGCGCGGATTGGCGTCCAGAGTTGTATGCGCTGAATATAGCCGGCAGTCGGCATGCAGGAGTTTGCGGACAATGTGAAAGTATTGATCACGGGTGTTTAAAAAGCGGGGGGTGAGCAGCAGCGGGTGATGGCAGAGCAGAAAATCGGCTTTAAGCTCCAAAGCCGCGCTGACCGTGGCGGAAGTCGGATCCAGGGCTACGCAGACTTTGTTGACTTCATCCTTGGCGCTTTCCATCTGAATTCCGGAGTTGTCCCAGGGCGCCGCAACGCCCGGCGGGGCGTAGGCTTCAATCAAGGCGATAAAGTCTGTATATTTCATGGCGGCCTCTTTGGCGGGGTCTGGCCAGCAAGCGATTAAAAGTGACTAGAACTCATTTCATAATTCTCCTTGGCCGCAAAAGTGGGCTTTGCGCCATTGGCCGCGTTAACAGGCCCAAAGCCTCCTTACCGTAGGGCTGGCTACGCTTTCGTCGTCTTTTGTACTGTTGCCTTGCCACTGTCACAAAGCTCGCTTTTTCGCTACAAGGGGAATTATGAAATGAACTCTAATACAAAGACTTATTCATAAACCGGCCCCAGGCTCAAGTCAAGGATCGGACCGGAAGCATAAGCCGGCCGCAGTGCTCCAGCACCGCATCCGGGGCGGCCGAGCGCAGTTGTTCGTAAGAGCTGTGCCCGCAGACGACTCCCGCGGTCATGGTTCCGGCCCGCTGTCCGGTAAGAATATCCATGGGATGATCGCCCACCATCAGGCTGTTTTGCGGAGCAACGCCCAGGATGTCCAGCATGCGTAAAAGGTGCGCGGGGTCGGGTTTGGTGGCGGGCACATCTTCGCGGGCCAACAGGGGGCAGAAGTCCTCCAGGTCGGAAAAAACCGTGAGCACCGCCGCACGGCAATTGCGGGTGATTACGCCAACGGCAATGCCTTCACCGCGCAGCCGCTTGAGCAAGGGGCGCGTATGCGGGAATAAAGCGCCTTTTTCGGCCGCGGCCACTTCCACGGCCAACAGAGCTTCTTCCGCCTGGCGGTTGATCAGCCCCGCAAGCTCGGGCCGCCTCGCTTCGGCAAAGCGCAGACAGGCGGTCACCCACTCCAGGGCGGGCGGCGTAAAGGGCGGCGCCTCCGGCAAGATTTCGTTTACTGCCCCATGTACGGCCGCGTTAAGCGCGGTAAAATCCAGGGTCAAGCGCGCCAGGGTGCCGTCAAAATCAAAAACAACGGCTTGAATATGGGTAAAAGGCGCGGCCAGGGGCATAGGCGGCTCACAATACGGTTATGAGCGAGAGCACCACGGGATCACGCCCCAGGCTCGCCCGGAAAAAGCGGCGCAGCATGGAGCGCACTCCGTCGTTGAGTTTATCCACTTCATCGGGGGGGATATTGGCCGTGTATTCCAGCACCAGCTCCCTGGCTTCGTCCAAAATGTGGCTGAGCTGCTGCTCAAAGACAAAGCCGCGCGACAGTATTTCGGGCCCGTTGATAATTTCGCCGCTCACGGCATCGCGCAGCATGGTGACGATAACCAGGCCTTCCTCGCCCAGAATGCGGCGCTGGCGCAGCACAAGGCTGCCCACATCGCCTACGCCCTTGCCGTCCACCAGGATATATTCCACAGACACAGGCTCTTCACGGCGCACGGAGCCGTCGGCCCAAAAAGACAGCGGTTCGCCGTTTTCCAACAAAAGGGTCTTGGCCTCGGCCGTGCCGCATTCGCGGGCCAGGCGGCAATGCTTGACCAGGTGGCGGTATTCGCCGTGCACCGGAACAAAATATTCGGGGTTGACCGTCTTGTGCAGAAGACGCAACTCCTCACGGCAGGCATGGCCTGAGGCATGCACGGCGGACAGGGAGTCATAATGCACTTCCGCGCCCAGGCGGTAAAGATCGTCAATGAGCCTGGACACCGCGCGCGTGTTCCCGGGAATTGAACTGGAAGACATAACCACCGTGTCGCCTTCGTGAATTTGCAGTTGGCGGTGTCCGCCCCCGGCAATGCGCGACAGGGCGGACAAAGGCTCGCCCTGGGCGCCGGTTACCAGAAGAATAATCTCGCTGTCCGGCAAAGGCGGCAGGTCGGCCGCGTCCAGGAATAAAGCCGGCGGGGGGGTCAGCAGGCCCAGGGAAGTGGCCAGTTCGATGTTGGTAATCAGGCTGCGCCCGCTGACCGCCACTTTGCGGTGGGTTTGCCGGGCCAGGTTGAAAATGTTCTGAATGCGTTGCAGGTTGCTGGAAAACAGGGTGATGATCACCCGTCCTTCCGCCGTGGCGATAATTTTTTCCAAAGTGCCGGCCACCATGGCTTCGGATAGGGAAAAACCCTCTTTTTCCACATTGGTGGAGTCGGCCATGAGCAGCTTTAAACCCGGTTCCGCAAACTGGCGCATGCTTTCCAGGTCCGTGCTCCAGCCGGGGATGGCGGCCGCCGGGTCGATTTTAAAGTCTCCGGAGTGCAGCACGCGCCCCACCGGGGTATCCATGCCCAGGGCAAAGCCCTGAATAATGGAGTGGGACACCGGGAAAAAATGAAAATTAATGCCGGCCAGATTGGCCTGGTCTCCCGGCTCCACAGTGACCAGGCTGACCTGATCGCAGAGGTTGTGTTCCTTGAGCTTGTTCTCCACCAGGGCCAGGGTAAAACGGGACCCGAAGATTTTGGGGCGGTTCAAGTGCGGCACCCGCCAGGGCAGCGCGCCGATATGGTCTTCATGGCCGTGGGTGAGCACAATGCCGCGAAAGTCGGTCTGGTTGTCGAGAAGATGGTCGAAGCGGGGAATGATCACGTCCACGCCCAAGTGGTAATCTTCCGGGAACATCAGGCCGCAGTCAACGAGCACCGTGCCTTGTTCGGTATGGAACAGGGTGCTGTTCAGGCCGATTTCGCCCAGGCCCCCCAGGGGCGTGATGGTCAGCAACGCTTCAGACATAATTTAAAGAACGCTAAATCACATTTTCCGAAATTGGCGCAGCGCCGCTGCGGGCTGGCGTCTGTCCGGGAAAATATTCAAATAACAAGTAAAAATTCTGTATTTTCAATGGATTATATACTGACATTCACCAGTAATTTGTAATTTCATAAAGTAAAATCCAGGATGAAGCAAGCGCTATTTGGGTTGAGAGGAGCTGTCGTGTTCCGGCAGCTGTGAGGCATCGCCACTCGCATCCGGGTTTAAAGGTATGACCGGGAAGACGATATCGTAATTCCAGCCCCGCACCAGGCGTGGTCTGGCGGTGAACTGTTCAGATAATAAACTGCGTGTGAGATCATAGCCTTCAAACGTCACTCCGGCAAGGTTGGCCAGCGTGTAGGGGAAAACGCTGAGGTCGGCCCGCCGGGCGGTATATTGCGGCCAGATGGCGGTATTGTCCGGGTTGGCGGCTCTGAAGCCTTCGGACAGCCAGATGAAAAAAGGAATTTCATAAAAAAGTATGGATTTGCGGCCGCTTCTGGAATCGCTTGCGTATGGCGCTCCGTAAGTGTCGGCGCCGTGGTCGGAAAAATAAACCAGGGCTGATTCCGGCGCCAGGCGATCTGTCAGGCCAATGATGTCTTTAAGCAGGGCATCGGTATAAACAATGGAATTGTCATAGGCATTGATCTGGGCGCAGTCTTCGTTTGTGAACTCCGGCGCGGCCTGAATGTCCTGGCATTGCGTGAAACGCGCGAATGCGGGCGGGTAACGCAGGGAGTACTCCGGTCTGGAGCCCATAAGCCGGATAAAAATAATTTTGCGGTCAGGGTCATTGCGCAGGATTTTTTCCAGAGGCGCGAGCAGGCCGCTGTCCAGGCCGGGACTGAATCGCGCCGCGCCTCCCCGGTTGAGCTGCACGCTTCCATGGGCCAGGGCGGTCAGGGCGGCGGCAATGCTGTTATCCTGGATATCCGGCTGGTTGGACAGCCAATAAGTGTGAAAGCCGGCTTGATTGAGCAGGGTGAGCAGCGGCAGGCGTTGCCCGCTGCCGTCGGGCAGGGATAGAATTTCTGGCAGACAGTCGGCGGGTTCGGCGCAGGCGCTGATGATATCCTTGAAGACCACAAGTTCGCCGGCCATGGCCGCCAGATTGGGCGTGGTATTGCGCCCGTAGCCGTAAAGGCTCTGGTGGGCGCGGTTGGCCGATTCGCCGATGACCACCACAATGCTGCGCTCTTCTTCAGGGGGCGTGGTCAGGCGCACATCCGTGAAACGGATGTCGGCGTTTTTATGTAGATCGGCCCGCAGACGGGCCATATAGTCGCAAAATTCCGCAAAGGAAATATACACGTCATAAATGATGTTGGCGCGTAGCAGTTTAACCGGTCCCAGCGCCAGGCAGAGCGCCAGGGCAAGTCCCCCCAGGCCGGCCAGCAGGCCGGTCTGAAGTTTGCAGAAAACGGGAGTCGGCGTTTTTAGGGCGCGGTGCAGCAGCCCTGCGGGAATAACGACGATGGCGGCGGCCGGCAGGCAGAATCGCCAGGAAAAATGAACCGGGGCGAATTGGTCGGATAATGCGGCCCCGGCATCAAAAGCGCAAAAAACGATTGCGCTGAAACCGGTGTCTGAAATATGCCCAGATGCATGGCGCAGATAAAAGCGGGCACAGCCAGGAAAATATAGCTGAGGAGCAGATAAAGGCGACTTGCGCGTGCTGGCAGGAGTGCGGGGAGCAGCGCCGGAAGCATGCCCGGCAGGCCCAGGATAAAGGCGCGCGCCACAAAACCATGTGGGGCTTCATAAGCCCAGAGCAAGTGCAGGAGCACATAAAAACTAAGCAGGTAAATGAGGACGCGCCGTAAATAAAGCAGGGCGGCTTTGCGCCAGGCCACGCCAGACAAACCTTCGAGCGCGGTTCGGGATATTTTTGTCGAAGCCGGCGGCGGGGGCTGTATTTCGGAAACTGTGCTCATGAGCGCGCGCGGAACAATTGTCCTTTATTGGACCGATAAAAGAAAAAGCACACAAGCGACCCACGGGCGGCGTATCGCTTGTGTGCAAAAGAAAACATAAGCCGGCTTATTCTTCAACGGCCTTGTATTCGGCCACAACTTTTTCCACCACCGGGGCGGGGGCTTCTTCATAGTGGTCGAATTCCATGGTGAACACGCCTTGGCCGCCGGTCATGGAACGCAAATCCGGGGCGTAGCGCAGTACTTCGCTCATGGGCACGTGGGCGCGTACATCGGTCAGGCCGCCCTGCGAGTCGGAACCAAGCACTTTGCCGCGCCGGCTGGACAAGTCGCCGATCACATCGCCCATGAATTCGTCAGGGATGGACACGGTGAGCAGCACAATAGGCTCCAGGAGGATGGGCTTGGCTTGTTCCATGGCTTTTTTAAAGGCCAGGGAACCGGCGACTTTAAAGGCCATTTCCGAAGAGTCCACGTTATGGTAGCTGCCGTCGTACAGCTTGGCTTTGAAGTCCACCAGGGGATAGCCGGCCAGATAGCCGCGAACCGACGCTTCCTGAATGCCTTTGTCCACGGCCGGGATGTACTGGCGCGGAATGGATCCGCCGACAATGGCGTCTTCAAACTCATATCCGGCGCCGCGTTCCAGCGGTGAAAATTCCACCCAGCAATCGCCGAACTGGCCGCGCCCGCCGGTTTGTTTTTTATGTCTGCCCTGCACCTGGGCGCTGCCCCTGATGGTTTCCCGATAGGGAATTTGCGGGGTCTTGAGCACAATGTCCACTTTGGAGCGGCGCTTGGCCTGCTCCACGGCGATTTCCACGTGGAGCTGCCCCATGCCGGCCAGCAGGATTTCACTGGTGGCCTCATCGCGGTACAAGCGCAAAGTGACGTCATCTTCCAGCAGCTTCTGGATGGCGGTGTAAACTTTGTCGTCATCGCCTTTTTCTTTGGCGCCCAAGGCATAAGCGATAAGTTGCGGGGGCAGGGCGGGGATCTTGAGCGTAAAGGTCTTTTTGTCGTCGCTTAAAGTATTGCCGGTTTTGGTGTTTTTGAGCTTGGCCAGAGCCATCAGGGCGCCGGGCCCCAGCTCATCCTTGCACGGGGTGTGGGTTTTGCCCACCAGAAGCTGAGGGGTCACGCGCTCGGTTTCGCCGGTGGCCATGTT
>JAVBRZ010000211.1:0-8686 GCA_031547425.1 Desulfovibrionaceae bacterium | reverse complement strand
TGGGCGCGGATTTGGTGGGTGCGGCCGGTCAGGATATTTACGTCCAGCAGGGCGAAGCGGCCGCGCGGGTCCTCGCAGGCCGTGGTGTAGCGGGTAATGGCTTCCCGGCCGCCGGGCTGCACGGCCATGCGCGTTTTATTGGTAGGGTGGCGGGCCAGGGGCGCGCTGATTTCGCCCGCCAGGGGGCGGAGCGGGCCGTGGACCAGGGCCGCATAAGTTTTGTCCACTTCCCGGCCGGCAAATTGTCCGGCCAGGCGCAGGCGGCATTTTTCCGTGCGGGCCACGAGCAAAAGGCCGCTGGTGTCCTTGTCCAGGCGGTGCACAATGCCGGGGCGTTCGCCGCCGCCCTCCAGGTCCGGAAAATGGTGGAGCAGGCGGTGCACCAGGGTGCCTTGCGGGCAGCTGGGGCAGGGGTGGACCGTGAGCCCGGCCGGTTTGTTGACGACCAGAAGGTGTTCGTCGCTGTAGATGATTTCCAGGTCGCCCCGCTCCGGGACAAGCTCGGGCGCACGCTCCGGCGCGTCCAGAGCGAGGCGGTCGCCCTCGGCCACGGCAAGCTTGGGGCTCAGGCAGGCCGCGCTGTTGAGCGTAACCCGGCCTTCCTGGATATGTTTTTTGCACTGCTCGCGCGACAGGCCGGCCTCCGCCGCCAAAGCGGCCAGGGCGCGGTCCAGGCGGCAGCCGTCCAGCTCGGGAGGGATGGTGAAGGTCAGGGTGGGGTGGTTCATAGCCGGGAAAGCTTAAATCTAAATCGGATTACATGCAAATAGCCGTTAGCCGTAAACATTCGGGCCGGCGCCGGCAGCCGGCGCCGGCCCGAGCTTTTACGGTTATTACTCTAAAGGCTCGGTTGATCTGAAGGATACTCTGAGTAATATATTTTCCGGTTTTCGCGTGTAGATCGCATGGATGCTGGCTTCTCCAATTTCTTTTCTATATATGTCCACATCAGCAATCATGTGCTCTTTCGGTAAAAGAACGAACTTGCCCAACCGGCGTTCCAGTTCCGGACGGGTGATTACTTTGTTTTTTATATTTAATAGAAAATATATGTGCCTGCCGGATTCATCAGACCTTGCCTCCAACTTAATGGGGTTTAAAACCACACCATCATTGAGAGCAACCCGAGACGCGGTGTGCCAGCCTTGCCTGGGTCCTTTTTCTATCCTTGTCAGCTCAAACCCCAGATCCGTAATTTTTTGCAGGGTAAGGGGGGAATTGGCTTCAAGCAGGCGCAGCAAGCTGAAGATATCCATATTGAATTTTACAGTGGCGGTTTTTTTTATATTCAGATGCGGGTCACTCTGCGCATTGATCCGCATACCAACCATCATAAGTAAGATCAGGAGCAGGAGAAGGGCGTTCTTTTTGAGCATATATCTTTCCTATTTTGTTTATGGCTTCAGCATAACTTATTTTACCGGCCAAATATTGCTTGTATATCTCCAAATATAGAGCCTGATTCGCCAGGCTGCCGCCAGGACCTATATCCTCGCCGCCATTTGCCAGAATTTCATCTCTGACCAGCATGGTGTTAAATTGGGCCGCTCCCTCGCTGTTTACCATGCTTTCAGGAAATGCGCAGTCAAGTTCGGGGCCGTCTATATGGCCCGACTCGTGCGCCAGGCTGCGCAGGGTTGCTTTGGCGTCTTCCCTTTTTATTTCAGCGATGGTGATTGTATTGGCCTCAGAATTGTAAGAGGTTCCGTTTTCCGTAGGGCCATAGACAATCTTTACATCTTTATGGTCGCGGAGCTGTCGCTTCAAGGTGTCGGACTTGGCGATCAGCCGGCGCACCTCCTCGGAGATATATTCCAGTTGCTTTGGATTTATGCCGCGCCAATACACCGAGTAGTTGCGCGCATTGCTTTTCGCCAGCATTCCCGCAGAGCCTTGGAGGGCAGCGGGTGGCGTTTCCCCGGCTTCGGATGCGGGGTGGGCGGACAGGCCTGGGCCTGCGGTTTCGTTGCGGCGCAATGTGGAGTCGTTTGCCGCGCCGGAGCCGGCGGCCTGGCCGGGCGCGCCGCATCCCGCAATGCCGCCCGCAGGGAGGCGGACTTGGCCGTGTCGCGCCTGATTTTGTGTAAATATATCTTTTTCCGATAGTTTATATTTATTTACCGCAGTTTCGTTGCGGCGGTCAAGCGGAATCGTGACCGGGGATCGGTCATCGCGTTGCAATTGCCCGGATGTGGCCGTACGCTCTTGCGCCCGCGCTGCCGGTTTGGGCGGTGTTTGGGCGTGTGATTTTTCCGGTTCCGCCTGGCCGAGCCAACTGCCGAGCAGAGTCACGCCGGGTTTGAACGTGCGGCGTTCATTTCTGGAGGGCTGCAAGTCGGCGGGCGGGCGGCCCATGATTCGCGTAAACTCTTCGGGGCTGCCGAAAAGCACTGAATCGGGCCAAATTTTCTTCGCAAGGGAGGGGGCGCGGTGCGCGTCGGAAGAGTTCGCCCGGCCGGGTCCGGCGGTTTGGGCGGCGCGCGGTGCGGCTTGCCCGGCTTGTTGGCGTTTTTCCTCGGCCACGGCGCGCATGAAGTCTTCGCCCATGCTTTCGTCGGGCCAGAGAAGCTTGTTGAGCTCATCGGCGGGTCTGGCCGGGAGTTGGGGGTCGGGGAAGTTGGAGGACCCGGATTGGCCGTGTTCGTAGGCCACGCTGCCTTTGCCGCGCTTCTTTTTGTAGATTGCAAAACTCATAGCTCTATATCCTCACTATATATGGTTTTAGCGCCGGGGCGCATTGCTCCGGCTTTTGAGACTGGAAGAAAGGGGAGGCCGTTGGCGGGATGTTGGCTTGATCCGGCCTTTACAGCGCGCGATGCGGGAAGAGGGGGATTTCAGCGCTGTTCGCGTTTGTGGCTTTCAGGCCTTGCCCGCGCCCAAAAAACCGGGCACGGAGCGTTCCGAGGGCTGGAGGGAGATGGAAAAACGCCGCTTCCGGAGCGGCGCGCGCAAGGGGGGGCTGGCCTTGGCGCGAAATATTTTTCACGCCAAAGGCTCTTGGGGCGCAAGTTTGCCGTGAACTGGAGTTTAAACTTGCCGAGCGCGGCTTAAGGTAAAGCTTGCTTGAACGGGCCGGCGCTTTGGCCGCCAAAGGCGCTCAAAGGTTGAGCGAATATTTGGGTGGGGGCAAGATCGAAACGGAAAGCCTGATCTTATATGGATCTTTATATCTTCTTCTGTGAAGATATCAAGAGGTAAGGCTATTTTTATTCTGTCTTCATAATTTTATGGTTAAAGTGCCGCCAGGCGCTTTGCGGCGTTGCCGGATGCTTTTTTGTGCTAAAAAATTGTGCGGGCGGACCCCTGCCGAAAACGGCGGGGGTAGGGTTAAACCGGGTAAGGATATGGATGGCGGATGCCGAGGCGGGGGGCGCTACACGCGTTGTGCCGCCGCTATTTTTGCCCGGCATGGGGGAAACAAAAAGGCGGAGGGCAAAAAGGCATGGATCCTCCGATCAAGTCGGGGGATGACAGGGGGAGGTGAGTCGGGGGATGACGCGTATCTAAGGCCGGGGGGCCGGCCCAAGATTCGCGTCAGTTCCCCCTCCCCGTTAAGGTCTTACGCCTGCAGCTTGTCCAGCAGGGTTCTGAGATTTTGGGCCATGGTGGCCAATTCCTGCACGGCGGCAGAGGATTCGAGCATGCCGTGGCTGGTTTCGCCCGCAATGGCGTTGATTTCTTCCACGGCGCGGGTGATTTCTTCCGAAGTGGCGGACTGCTGTTCAGCCGCGGTGGCGATGCCGGCAATGAGTTCTGTGGTGTGGGCCGCGAAATGAACGATTTCATTAAGGGCGTTGCCCGATTCCGAGGCCAGCTCCGTGGCTTTGGCCACGCCCTGGGCCGCGTTGCTCACGCGCTTGACGTTCTCGCTGGTGGAGGTCTGGATCTGCCTGATGCTGGAACCCACCTCCACAGTGGCGGTCATGGTTTTTTCGGCCAATTTGCGCACTTCATCGGCCACCACGGCAAAGCCTCTCCCGGCCTCGCCGGCCCGGGCAGCTTCAATGGCCGCGTTGAGGGCCAGCAGGTTGGTTTGGTCGGCGATGTCGGAAATGACGTTCATAATGTTGCCGATGGCTTCGGCCTGGGCGCCCAGGTCCTCGGTGCTGACTTTCACGTCTTCGGCCACGCGGTGCACTTCGCCGATGGCCGCGATGACGTTGTTGACCAACTGCGCGCCCTGGGTGGCCTTGCCTCTGGTGTTTTCGGCTTCCTGGCTGGCCTGGCCGGCGTTGCGGGCCACTTCCAGCACGGTGCTGTTCATTTCTTCCATGGCCGTGGCCGTGGAGTCGGCGCGCTCACGCTGCCGCTCCGTGCCCTGGCTGACTTCTTCCACCTGGGCGGAGAGCTGCTGGGAAGCGGCGGCCACGCGGTTGGAAATGTCCAGGGCCTGGGTGGCCACGTCCACAATGGTGCGCTGGGTGGACTTGATGGCGGTCAAGTCGGTGATAAGCTGGAGCACGAAGGCCACCTTGCCTTGGGCGTCCAGCATGGGAATGGCGCTATAGCTGATGTCCAGGCGCTTGCCGCCGGGATGGGCCACGGTTTCCGCATGGGCGGGCTTGCCGGTTTTATAGGCCTTGGCCAGGGCGCAAGCGGCCGTGCCGTCGTCCTCGCGGCGGAAGATTTCCCCGCAGGTTTTGCCGCGATAGTCCGATCCGGCCAGTTCCTCGGCCACGTTGTTGACGTAGCGGATTTTCATATCCTTATCCAGAATGACCGCCGGCGCCGGGATACTGTCAATGATGGCCAGGAAGCGGTCCAGAACGGAATTGGTGCCCTCTATGAGGTGCGCGTATTCGCCGCTGAAGCGGCTGACGTCGCCCTTGGCGTCAACGCGCCCGGCGCTGACGTTTTGCTCCAGAGACTCGTATTCGCCGATCACGGACTTAAGGGTTTCCGGAATGGCGCGCAGGGCGTCGGCCAGTTTGCCGAGCTCGTCCTTGCTGCGCACTTTGAGGCTGCCGGACAAGTCGCCCTTGGCGATTTTATCCGCATACTCCACGCCATTTTTGAGGCCGCGCAAAAGGGGCATGAGAATGAAGAAAATTACGATGGAGCCGACCACAATGGCGATGGCCGAGAGGACGGCGGCCTCATTGCGCAGGGCGTCCAGGCCGGAAAACACGTCGTCTTCTTCAGACTGGATGACCACGGTTATGCCGGAAAAGTCCTCTTTCTGGTAATAGTTGAATACCGGCACGCCTTTGTTGCCGATAAACTCTTTAATGCCCGACTCGTTGGCCGCGGCCATTTCCTTATAATAAGGAATGGAATGCAGGGTATCGTTGAGCACCCAGTCCTTGTTCGGGTGGGCCACGATGAGGCCGTTGGCGTCCAGGAGAAAGCCGTAGCCGTGTTCGCCGACTTTGATGGGCGCGATGTTTTTATTATACAAGCGCTCCAGGGAGAGCACACAGTAGGCCACACCCACGATCTTGCCGTCGATCTTGACCGGAGCCGAGGCGGCCATGATGGCGTCGTTGCTCACGCTGCTTTTATAGGGCGGCGCCAGAAAGGGCTTGTCGGCCATGGCGGATTTGAAATAATTGCGTTCGCTGAAATCGCGGCCGATGGTGCTTTCATCCGAGGAGGCTACCACAATGCCGTTGGTATCCACGAGCGAGAGGCGCGAAAAGTCGGCATAGCTGTCGGTCAGGTGGGTCAGAACCGGCCCCATGGCTTGGGCGGCGGCTTTATCGTGAATGTCGCCCCGGTAGAAGTCGACGATGTCCGCGCGTTCGGCGGTGCGGGTGATGTCGGCCACCGCGTTGGTGGCCAGGTCGTTGACGGCCCGCGTCAGGGAGCCGGCCTCGCCGCTCATATTGTCCACCATGGCGGAATAGAGGCTTTCCGATGCATTGCGGTAGGAAATATACCCCAGCGCGCCGGAGATTAAAATAATCAGCAGAATCAAAGGCAGTTGGATCTTCATTCTCAAGCTCATGGGAAACCCCTTTATTGTCGCGCAAAAGTTTAAGGTCGCGCGCTATTAAAATAAATACCCCTCGCCAAACAAAGCGCGCCCCGGATCGGCCGCAGAGCGGAGAACCGAGGGAGCATGGCCTATAGCTATATACATTAATGGAAATAAAGAAAGAGGGGCGGGAAAAATTTCAGATAAATTTTCGGCTTGAGTGAAAGGCGGGGCGGCTCGGTTTAAGTTTCTACAGGCTTTGCCGAAACCCTGAACGCGCGGGCAAGGCTCGGTATACGGCCTTGCCGCATTTTTGCGTTGGCGTGCCTGATATCAGAGCCTTTTACGCTTGAAATAAGATGTCCGACAAGTGTTCAGGCGGGATGTGGCGAAGCGCGGCGGGCGCCCGCGCGCGAGGGAGCGGCGTGCTTTTAGAGCATTTTAACATTTAAATTATATATTAAGGAAAAATGCTCTGGCGGGTGCGCCGGCAGATGCCCGCAAGCGAGCGGCGCAGCGTGTCTTTGGTTCAGGCCGCTTCGGCCTGAATGTGCACGATAAAAGGCTGTGCTTTTTGTCTTTTATGGCATTTGACGCCAGAGAACAGCGGCGGCAATGCCTTTCTCAAAAGTCTGGCGCTGTGCGGGGTGTGGCGTCAGGGCATGGGCACGTGGGC
Organism: Desulfovibrionaceae bacterium; assembly: GCA_031547425.1. Taxonomy (GTDB): domain Bacteria; phylum Desulfobacterota; class Desulfovibrionia; order Desulfovibrionales; family Desulfovibrionaceae; genus JAVBRZ01. The sequence goes on along the minus strand of JAVBRZ010000211.1, from coordinate 2,093 downwards.
TTTGAGCGCGGCCACCACGGCGTTGATGTCCAGGGGGCCGGTATCCACGATTACGGCGTCCGGGGCCGGGCGCAACGGGTCCACGGCCCGGTTGCGGTCCTGCTCGTCGCGGGCTTTGATCTGGGAGAGGATGAGCGCAAGGTCGGCGGGCCGGTCCTGGGCTTTGAGCTGCAGGAAGCGCCGCTCGGCGCGCGCTTCCGGGGCGGCGTCCAGGAAAAATTTATAACGGGCTTGCGGGAAGACCTTGGTACCCATGTCCCGGCCTTCGCAAACCAAAGAGGTGCTCTGGCCGATACGGCGTTGGGCGTCTTGCAGAAAGCGGCGCACATCGGGCAGTACCGCCAGGCGTGAAGCCCGGGCCGCCACTTCCTCGCTGCGGATCTCATCGCCCAGGGCGCGGCCGTTGAGGGTCAGCGCCGAGGCGTCGCCTTGGCCCGTGAGCCGGAAATTGAGGCCGGACATGACGGCCAGGCGCTCCGCCTCGCCGCCGTCAAGGGCCGCGTCGTCAAGGAGCAGGCCCAGGGCGCGGTACATGGCGCCGGTATCCAGGTAGGCGAGGTCAAGGTCGCGGGCCAGGATTTTGGCGATGGAGCTTTTGCCCACCCCGGCCGGGCCGTCAATGGTGATCTGGGTAATGGCCATATCCCGCCGCCTTATTGCTGTTCAGCTGTTGAGGATGGCGCGCAGCGCCTTGACCAGGGCCGCGTTCTCCCCGGCCGTGCCTATGGAGATGCGCAGGTGGCCGGGCAAATTATAGCCCGAGGCCAGGGGCCGGACGATAACGCCCCGTTGCAGCAGACTCTCGAACACTTCCCCGGCCGGGAGCGGCGGCTTGACCAGCAGGAAGTTGGCTTGCGACGGGCTGACCTCGCAGCCGAGGCCTGCAAGCTCCCGGCTCAGCCAGGCCCGGCCCTCGCGGGTGACGCGCAGGGTTTCCTGGTAAAAGACCGTATCCTGCAAGGCGGCCAGGCCCGCTTCTTCAGCCATGAGGCTCACCGCAAAAGGAATGCTCACATTGCGCAGCGCCCCGGCCAGTTCCGGGCGCATCAGGCCGCAGCCCAGGCGCAGGCCGGCCAGGCCGTAGCTTTTGGAAAAGGTGCGCAACACGGCCACATTGGGAAAGTCGTTCAGGCGGGGCAGCAGGGAGTGGGCGGCCTCGTTGTCGCAAAAATCCATGTAGGCTTCGTCAATGACCAGCAGGCAATAAGGCGGCAGGGCGCGGGCCAGGGCTTCCAGCTCGGCTACGGGCGGGCAATGGCCTGTGGGGTTGTCCGGCGTGGTCACGAACACAATGGCTGTGCGCTCGTCTGTGAGGGCCAGCAGGTCCCGCCAGGGAAAGGAAAAGTCCGGCCGCAAAGGGGCCTGCCGGAATTCCACCCCGCAGAGCCTGGCCTGGAGCTGGTAAACGCTGAAGCAGGGTTTGAAGGCCACGATATTGTGCGTGCCGGGCACGGCTTTGACCCGGATGAGCAGGTCGATGATGCCGTTGGAGCCGCTGCCCGGAACCACGCAGGCCGGATCAAGGCCAAAGCGCCGGGCGATGGCTGTTTGCAGGCGGGGCGCCCCGGACTGGGGATAGCGGAACACCAGGCCCGCGTTGTCGCGCATGGCCGCCTGCACCAGGGGCGAGGCGCCCAGGGGATTTTCGTTGCTGGCCAGCTTGACCACGTCGGCCAAGCCGTAGCGTTCCTTGATTTCGGCAATGGTCAGGCCGGGCACGTAAGGGGCGAAGGTTTGGGCTTCGGGCCGCACGCTGCTGGCGGTGATGGATTCATTCATGGGCTCAATGTCCTTGTGAAAATTTATCGCCGCCACTTTACCCCGAGAACCTTCCGCAGGCAAGCGCGCCGCCAGGCGAAGAAATCGCGGTCCGCACGCGCCTCCGCGTACCGTCACCGCGCAGGATCCGCAGCACGGCCTCGGCCCGGACCGCGGCCCGCACGCGTAATGCGCCCCATCAGCAGCGGCGCGACAAAATGAAGCGGACACGGTTCGGGCTTGCCTGCAACCTTTGTGGCTTGTCATGCTGAGCGCAGTGCAACGGAGCGAAGCATCCATCCTGCTGCCTTTCGTTTTTTTGCGTTCCGGCTTTT
>JAVBRZ010000132.1:0-11661 GCA_031547425.1 Desulfovibrionaceae bacterium | reverse complement strand
AACCGGCTCGCCGCCATGTTGAAAATAGATACGACCTGTATAGCCGCGGGGCTGGTTCTGGTCTGCATGCTTTTGGCCGCCTGCGCGGGCAAGGGAGATTCCGCCGCCCGGCGCGACCTTGCCGCCTTTAAGGTCACTCCGAACATGACTGTTTACCTGCCAGCCGGCTGGCGAGCCGAGGATCCCGCCGCTTACGGCGCAGCCATTGACGCGTTGCGCGCCCAAATTTCCCTGCCCATATCCCGGCCCGACGCGCTGTTCAGCGCCACCCGCCCCAACGCGGACGGAGAACCGGCGGCTATGCTCACCATCGGCTGGGGAGACGCCGCGGGTTTGAACAATGATACCCTTTCCGCGCTCACGGCTGAGGAAAAGCAACAGCTGGCCCAGGCCACTGTCCTTGTCATGCAGGGCATTTCCGCCCAGACCGGCATCCCGTTCAGCATCAACGGCGCGTCTTTCAAAGAGGTGGGGCGCTACGAGCCCATGCTCATTTCCGGCAAGAGCAAAAACTTAATAACCTTTGACAGCGCCTTTTATTTCCTGTCCGGCAACGCTCTGGCCCTCAACTATGTGCATCTGTCCAACACCGGGGACGCCGTGGACCCGGCTGCGGAATTCGCGCGCATCCTGGCCGCTTTTGAGCCCGATGCCGCTTACAGGCCCGCGCCTCCGCCGGCCAGAACCCCGGGCGAGCTCATGCCGCAATACCTCTTGCGCGCCGGTTATCATGGGGGCCAACCATGAGCCGCAACTGCTTCCCCGCTCTGCTTGCGGCCGTGCTGCTCCTGGCTGCCGCCCTGGCCGGGCCGGCCACGGCCGCGCCGCACAAGGTAAGCATCGCCCCGGCCGGCAGCCTGCTGCTGCCCGAAGGCTGGACGGTCACGGACCCGGCTGCAGCGGCCAAACAGATTACCGCCGCCAAAGAATCCATGGGCCTGTCCATTTCCTCCAATACCGTGTTTTTCGCCGTGAAGAACAACCCCAGCATGGAGCGGATCGCCTGCATCGCCCTGGAGCGCACCCAGGCCTCGCCCCTGAACAACAACATCATTCCCCTGCTCACGCCTGAAGAAAAAGAAGAGGTTTACGCCAACATGCGCCTGGTCATGAGCGGGGCCTTCCAAATAGCCGGAACGGCCGTGGAGATCACTGAAACCACCTTTAAAACCTTCGGCCCCTACCACACCCTGATCATGTCCCTGAAGCAGCCCGAAGGCCGCACCCCCGTAAACTCGCACGTGGTCTATTACTTCCTGCCTGAAGCCACCCATATCCTCACTGTGGTCTATAATGCGGATGCCGCCAAAGAACTCAACCCCGACTTCACGGCGATCATGGACAGCTTTAACCCGGACAGCGGTTACGAGCCCGTGCCCGCGCCCGCGCGCAAAGACGGCGAAGACCTGCACGACTACCTGAGCCGCATCTACAAGGCGGAATGATATGGCTTTTCTGTTCAAAAAATCGCGCCCTTTCCGCGTCCTGGTGCTGGATGGCGGCGGCATGCGCGGCTTGTACGCGGCCACGGTGCTGCAATGCCTCATGGACCTCTGCGCCGATTCGCCCCATGGGAAAAACAGCTCCGCGCCGACGCGGCAGGCGGATCTGGGCTCGCGCTTCGAGCTCATGGCCGGCACCAGCACGGGCGGACTGCTGGCCGCCACCCTGGCCTACGGCTGCACGCTGGACGAGATCATCGGCATTTATAAAAGCAGCGGGCCGGAAATTTTCCCCCACCCCATGCCCGACTATTCCTCCAAGCACATCAATTCCCTGGCCATGTCCTCCTGGGCTGTGCGCTTTCGCGACAAATGCCCCGGCAATCCGGCCGCGCTACGAGCCAGGCTGGAAGAATTTCTGGGCGCCACCACCCTGGCCGAGCTCTGGGCGCGGCGGGGCGTGGCCCTGTGCATTCCGGTCACCAACGTCACCGACCGCACCTGCCTGGTGTTTAAAACCCCGCATGCGCTTGAAAACAACGACGCCGACACGGCGGGGCAACGCCTGGTGGACGTCTGCATGGCCACGGCGGCCGCGCCCGTGATTTTTCCTCTGGCTTTAACCCCGGCGCCGGACAACCCCGGGCGCCTGTTAGCCTGCACGGACGGAGGGTTATGGGCCAATTCGCCGGTGCTTATCGCCCTTTTGGAAGCCATGAAATTGCACAAAAACCGTCCCATTGAAATCATGGTCGTCGGTTCCACGGGCCTGGCGGGAGATATTGTGGTCAAGCCGGGCAAAGAAAATTGGGGGCTCCTGGACTGGACCATGAATTCGCGCCTGCTGGAGCTGGCCATGGAAGCCCAGTCGCAGGGGCACTACCAGATGGCCCGCGCCCTCATCCCCTATCTTAAAATCAAGCCCGCGCCGGTGATTGTGCGGCTGCCCTATTCCTTTCCCTCCTCGGAAGACGCCGCGCTGTTCGGCCTGGACCAGGCCCGCCCCAAAGCCCTCGAAGCCATGCAAGACAGGGGCCGCGCCGACGCGAGGCGCATTTACGAAAAGATATATAAAAATGAGGACGGCCTGGGCTTCCTGGCCGCGATGCTGGGCGATTAGCCCGCCAGGACGGCGGGGAAGCCGCGCAGCGGAACTTTGCCGCAACCACGCTTGCGGCGAAGTTCCCTTTTGTCCCCCACAGGAAGTGGGGGCGAAAGGTATGCGATAAAAGCCGCGAGGCGCATTTACGAAAAAATATATAAAAATGAGGACGGCCTGGGCTTCCTGGCCGCGATGCTGGGCGATTAGCCCGCCAGAGCCTGTCTCCGCAAAAACGGGGCGCTGCGGGGGGGGACGCGTGGATTGAAGCGCAGAGGAGATGCCCGAAAATGCGGATCTCACGCGCCGCGCTGAAGATGCGGGACCAACGCGCCGTTAAAAACCGGATGCGCCGGAAAGCGCACGGAACAAAACCTCAAACTTTTTCCATTTATAGAGCAAAACCTGGTGCGCCGCTGGCAGCGGCATCAACCAGGCCGACGGCATCGTCAACTTCGGCGACTTCGGGCTGGCCCGCGCAAACCTGGTTGCGGCCATGAGTTTTAGCCTGATAAAGCCGGGCGTCAGCGTTGCACAGCAAAGCGCCCGCATCCTTGCTGCTGTCCCAACTGTCCACCCCCAGGCTTAAGGCGATGGGAATGGCCTTGCCCTGATTCATATAGGGCGCGGCTTCCATGTTAACGCGCACCCGTTCGGCCACAAGCACGGCTTCCCTTAAAGAGGTGTTGGGCATGAGCAGAATAAACTCTTCGCCGCCCCAGCGGAATAAACGGTCGGTCTCGCGCAGGGAGGCGCTGATGGTTTCCGCGCAATGCTTAAGGACCAGATCGCCCACCTGGTGGCCATATGTGTCGTTAACCCGCTTAAAGTGATCCAGATCCGCCAGGGCTACGGAGAAATCGCCCCCGGCGCGTTTGGCCTGGGCCTGCACCCAATTGAGATGGTTCTGAAAATCGCGGCGATTGCCGAGGCCCGTCAGGATGTCCGTATAGGCGTAATGTGACATGCGGTCGAGATTAAGCAGCAGGGCTTTGTAAGCCTGCTGGCGCACGTATTCCAAAATCCAGAACGCGGCAAACTCCAGCAGATTGGCAATAATAAATCTGGTGCGCAACGCTTCCGGGTAATCATAATTGACATAGGCTTGCAACGGCGAATACATCATAAGCAGCAGAAATATGAAGTACGAGCCCCAGATCAAAAGACCCAAACGCGGGCCCATGCAAAAAACCACCAGGGGCGGGAAAATAAGGTGCCAGAGCAACGATCCCCCGTCAGGCGAGCTGTAGAACATCAAGGTGGAAATGGCCAGCAGCAGCAGGTTGAAACCCATGCACAACATGGGCAGCGTGGCGTCTTCACGGCGGCGCAGCCAGACCAGGCAGATGCAGGGCATTACCGCAGCCAGGCCCAACACCGGCAAAATGCCGAAATTATGCTTGGAAATGTTGAATATGAAATACACGCTCAGGATTAAAATGGACAACACGCACAAAATCACGGAGTTAACGTGCCTGAAGCCGGCTTCGCGGATAGTCTCAAAGCTCTGATGGTCTAAAGAACGCAGCGGAAAACAGGTATTAAGATAATTAAAAAACTTGTGCATGCCCCTCACACCCTCGCACACGCCGATTCAAAGTTTATGCCCAGCCGTCAAGGCGCGGCCGCCTGCAAACTACCTTCAACAGCAAACTGTTAACAACACACATAAAAATAACTTCGTCGGCGGCCAATATAATAAAACAATTGATACCAGGAAATGTTTGAAGGTTTTACCATACTCCAGCTGGAAAATTTTGGCAAGATTCCATTACGATTTCCAAGTTCCCTGTTCAAACAAACAGCACCCGGAGCAAAGCCATGTGTTTTGCGTGTTTTGAGGCCCTTCGCCACATCGCTGATTATGGGGACAGTTTGTTTTTTGGGGAAAACCCTCAGCGGCAAAAGGCGTGCGCGGCCGGGAACCAAGAGCGCGGGTTAAATTCCCGGCCACGCACTAAAACTGAGAAGGCGCACGCGCGCAGGCGAAGCCGCGAGCATGGGAAGGCTTGCCAGCGCATGGGCGGGGGATTTTGTCACGCGCGGCAAAGCTTTGAGACCGGGAAACCACTTCACGGACTCTGGTGCACGGCTCCTTTGTAAACGCGGTTCCCTCCCAGTTTTTTAGAACTCATTTCATAATTCCCCTTGTGGCGAAAAAGCTGGATTGGTGACAGTGCAAGGCAACAGGACAAAAGAAGACGAAAACATAGCCAAACCCGCGGCAAGGAGACTTTTGACCTGTTAACGCGGCCAATGGCGTAAAGCTCGCTTTTACAGCCAAGGGCAATTGTGAAATGAGTTTTGGCCAAAGACAACCGTTGATTCGCATTAACATGGTTGCGGCCGGGATTGAGAGCCTGCTCCGGGCCTCCACCCGATATCCCGCTGTTTTTCAGCTTGCGGCCGCGCCGCGTTTTTACAACCGGGACTCTAGACTTTTTCTAAAAAATCATAGTATTATAAATATTATACCGCGCTTGCCACTATATATATTTCTAACCAAAGCCTGAACAGAATGCAAGCGAAAAATAATTTGATCCGCGCGCTCTTTCTTTTTTTCAAGCCGCATATAATTTATTTTCAATCAGTTCTGGCGGTTTACGACGCCGCCGGAATGGCGGCCGGGCCGGAAAGTCTTATCTTCCGCCGCAAGATTTTGATATATATAAACGATATTTAATATATCTATAAATACATAAATATATGGGGGATAACGATAAGCCAAGACCAAAAGCAGCGTCCCCCGGTAGCGGATCGCCTGGTTTTTTTTATTTAAATTTACAAGCGCGCTCCACTATATGGACTTTCAGATAATTTTGCAGGCAACAATCCCCGCGCCCGACCGCGCGGCAGCAGAACAGCTTGCCGTTTTTACCGGCAAGCCTCCTTGCGGCGCCAAACACCCGCCCGCGCCGGCCCCGCGCTGGCCAAACATTATCTCCACTCCGCCGCTCCGGACATTGTCGACAATTTTTCCAACCCGGCAAAGCCAGTAATTCAGGGAAAAACCAGCGCTTTAAATTTTACGCTCCGGTTTGAACTTTACATATGCATTAAGCGGAAGTAGTTTTAGGCTAATTACATTCACTGCCTTTATCGTCCGAGATTTTCACGCAGAGCCGCCGCCTGAAACGCCGGGCCGTCTTTTTCGCCCCGCGCCAACGCTCTGTTCACCATTAATCTGCAGGAGGTAAGTATGGCTGACATCAAAAACCCCACGCCCTTTGTGGACAACCCCATTGACGGCGCCCAGAAACGCCTGGAGGACTTGGGCTACAACCAGGTCCTGGACCGCAGGCTGTCGGTCTTCGGCAACGTGGTCATGGGCCTGTCCAACGTGGCGCCGGTCATGGCCGCCTTTGTTTACGGGCTGGCCGCCTTTTCCGTGGCCGGCACCGGGAGCGTAGGCGCGGCCTGGATGCAGGGCATCAACGCCTGCCTCATCGGCCTGATCCTGGCCGAGGCCGGTTCCATTTACCCGGTGTCCGGCGGCATGTACTCCCTGGTCAAATACATGCTGCCCCGCCCCCTGGCCTTTGTGGCCGTATTCACGTTCATGATTCAGGCCTTCATCTACCCGCCGGCCATCTCCATGGGCGTGGGCACCTACATGCAAATCCTCTTCCCGGCCCTGCCGCAAGGCCCGCTCGCCACCAGCGTCATTGCGGCCATCGCCATCATTCTGTCCCTGCTCATCGGCCTGAGCAACATCGCCACCAGCAACCAGGTGGCCAAGTTCTTCCTGGCCGTGCAACTGGTGGTTATTTTCGTCTTCCTGTACATCTGTTTCGCCAATCCCGTGCGGCCGCTCAACGAAGTGATCTTCAACCCCGTGGCCCTGGACAGCGCCGGGACAGGCCTTCTGCCCGTCACTTTCATGGGCATGCTCCTGGCCTTGGGGATTATGTGCGCCACCATTGACGGCTACCCGGCTTCCTTGGGCTTTTCCGAGGAAACCAAGGGCTCCTGCCGCAACGTGGGCATCGCCGTGCTCTGCACCGCCTGGCTCACCGTGTTTCTGGTGGTCATCTGCATGACCATGGGCGTGGTTTCCGCGCCGGACCTTTCGGCCTTCCTGGCCTCGCCCTCGCCCTTCCTGTATATCGCCGAATACCACATGGGCATCTGGGGCTCCGACCTGATGAACATCGGGATCATCATTTCCTCGTTCAGCTGCCAGACCATCGTGATCACCTATATGTCCCGGGTCATCTTCACCGGAGCGCGCGACCGCATCTGGCCCGAGCCGGTCAACGTGTTCCTCAACCGCGTGTCCAAGCGTCAGACCCCCTGGGCGGCCACCACTGTGGTGGGCATTATCTGTTCCATCATGGTCTTCTCCAACACCATGGTCGACCTCGTGACCTACGGCGGCATGTCCGCCGCCATCGTGTACATGCTGGTGGCTTTCGGCTCCATCAACAGCCGCCGCCGCGACCCCGGCATCACCCGGCCTTTCCGCATGCCCCTGTTTCCCCTGCCGCCCGTGCTGGTCATCTGCTTCCTGATCATGGCCATAGCCTCCCAGGAAACCAGGAACCAGCTCGTGGTCGGGACGTTTGTGCTGGTGGCCATGATCTATTACTTCGGCTACATCCGGCCCAGAGACTTAAGAGAGGAGAAAGAAAAAAATGCTGAATAAACACCTGCTTATCGCCGGCAGAGACACCAAGGCGGGCCTGGCCGTGGCCCGTCTGTTCAAAAACCGGGGCTGGAGAATCACGGGCCTCGTCAATAACGGGGAGTGCACCTGCGAAACCACCGACGCCGAACCCTGCCTTTGCGCGGACCTAAGCGACCGCGCCGCCACAGGCAAGGCCGTGGCCGAGATTGAGGCCAAAAACGGACCCATCGGCGCCCTGTTTGTGAGCATCCCCTACCTCGCCAAGCTCCCGCACACCTTTGTGGACACGCCCATGGACTGGTGGCAAGAGCGCCTGCAAACCTGGCTGTTCAACACCGCCAACCTGTGCTTCCACACGGGCAAAGCCATGACCGCCCGCCAAGAAGGCCGCATCACCCTGCTCTCGCCCGACTACAAGGACGTGCCCGGCGACTGCATCCTGGAAGCCGCGGCCGCCGCCACCCTGCACGCCTTCGTCAAATGCTTCGGCGCGGAAGCCGCCACAGAGGGCGTCCTTGTCAACGCCCTTTCCCCCAACATTCCGGTGGATCTCAATCTCCTGGCGGAAACGGTCTTCCACCTGGCCGAGAACGACACCTATACGGCAGCCCAGGTCATCTCGCTGCACGGCAAGGAGTAAACCATGCACATTTACCCCGAACTTAAAGATAAAGTGGTTCTCATCACCGGCGGCACCCAGGGCATCGGCGAGGCCATGGCCCATGAATTCGCCGCCCAGAAAGTCAAACTGGCCGTCAACGGACGCAAGCTGGACGCCAAGGTCCAGAAAGTCCTGGACGATACCGGCGCTTTTCCGGCCATGGCCGACATTTCCGACACCGCCGCCGCCAAGCGCGCCGTGGGCGAGGTCGCGGCCAAATTCGGAACCGTAGACTCCCTGATCTGCAACGCCGCGGGCATGACCATGCAACCCTTCCTGGAGCAGGACGAAGCCTCCTGGCGCAAGCAGATCGACATCAATTTAACCGGCCACATCGCCTGCATCCAGGCGGCTCTGCCCCACATGCTCAAGCAAAAGCGCGGCTCCATCGTCATCATTTCCTCGTTCTTCGGCACTTTGGGCTGGGAAAACGCCTCGGGCTACGGCGCCTCCAAATCGGGCCTGCTGCACCTCGGGCAGTTTCTCGACCGCGAATACCGCAAGCACGGCATCTCCACCTGCATCATCATCCCCGGCGTGATCCGCACCCCGCAGCTCCAGGTGGACGCCGACGACCTGGGCGTCACCCTGGATGAAGTCTGCGACATCTACGCCAAGGACATCCCCATGCACCGCGTGGCCCAGCCCAAGGAAATCGCCACCATGACCGTGTACATGTGCACCGAAGCCGGCGGCATGGGCCTTAGCGGCCGCTTCGCCCTGGTCACCGGCGGCGCCTATCGCGCCACGCCGCATTATGTTTAAAAGGACGCAGGCAACGGGGAGGGGGAACCAAAAGGGGCTCGCCCTTTAGTTTCCCCCTCCCCGAACCCCACCCCCTCCTTAACCCTTATTGGGGTGGAGGAAATGTAAGAAAGGATTGCGGAGAGAAGTAGGCAAGACGTACAAGGAAAATACTCGCGAGAAAAGAAGTGAACTGTATTATGCCGGCTTTCATTAGCGCCGCGCAAGAATAACGTGGACACCAACGCCCCTTGTGCACATCTTCATTACCTTGTCATCCTGAGCAACGCGAAGGATCCATCTTATAAAAAAGGTTACTCGCACAATAAAAATCAACTCTTTTAGACCCTAACCAGGAGACCCAACCATGAAATTAAAGAATCGTGTCGCAGTGGTCACCGGCGCCAGCCGGGGCATCGGCAGGGGCATTGCTTTGGCTTTCGCGGCCGCGGGCGCGGATATCGTGTTTACCTACCATTCCAACAAAAAAGCCGCTGACGAGACCGAAAGCCTGGTGCGCAAGCACGGCGTCAAATGCCTGCCCGTGAAATGCGACGCCTCCAGCGAAGCTGACGTCAAAGCCCTGGCCGAAACCGTGCGCAAAGAATTCGGCAAGATCAACATCCTGGTCAACAACGCCGGCACCATCGGCGCGGAAAAACCCATTACCGAAATCACGGCCGAGGAATGGGACCACGTGCTGAACACCGACCTGCGCGGCGTGTTCCTGAACTGCAAATACCTGATTCCCCTGATCACCCGGGGCAATCCCGTGGGCAAGGTCATCAACATTTCCTCGGAACTGGCCTCCAAGGGCCGGGCCTGCTACTCCCCCTATACGGCGGCCAAAGGCGCGGTAAATACCCTGACCCGCTCCCTGGCCCTGGAATACGCCCCCGACCTGCTGGTCAACGCCATTGCCCCCGGCCCCATTGAAACGGACATGATCCTGGCCGACATGGAGCCGGAATGGATTGAAAAGGAAAAAGACATTCCCCTGCGCCGCCTGGGCAAGGTGGAAGAAATTGGCGCCGCCGCCCTGCTGCTCGCCTCGTACGACGGCAACTTCATCTTCGGCCAGGTCTTCGGAGTCAACGGAGGCGCGGTGTTTATCCAGTAAAGCACAAAGCCTTCGCCAAGCCGGGCGAGGGGCGCGCGCCCCTCGCCCGGACCTCTCTGACGCTCAAAATTATCAAAACACCTTGATTATCGAGGAGCATGATTTTTATAAATTTTTATATAAAAATACTTGACAAAAAATATCAGACGCGCCATGACCATTTCATAAATTCTTGGACAAATTTTTTTTAGCCCCGCCATGCACCTTTGATTCTTTCACGCAAGCCACCCCGGTTGCCGGGCCGCCGTCGGTTGCGCGCCCCGCTCGGCAGGCTTCTTTTATCAATACCTTTATATAAAAAACTGAACTCAACACTGAGCTTAGTATCCGCAATAAAACATGCTTCGGGGTTTGTCGTTCATACTGTCCCGGCCCTCTTGGCCAGATAAATTCCTCACGCCCAAAATCTCCGCCAAATATTCTTGTAACAACTATGGCTGATCCCGGCCTGAAATGCCTTAAGCATAAGCAAGCCCAGGCTTTCCCTCACCGGGATCCCTTGTATTTTTAACCTTTATAAATTATTTTATAGGAAATTTTATGACTTGGTATTACAACCAACGCACCGGACAACTCCGGGCGCCGGACGGGCAAGTGTATGCCCAAAGAGGGTACAGCGGCGCGCCGGGCTTTGTTAACAACCCCGATACGGAACATTTACCGTTCCAAGGTCCGATACCTCGGGGAAGGTATACGATAAGAAGCATACGGGATAGATCGTCTACCGGACCAATAAGTATAGAACTTTCCCCTGACGGGCATGACGCACATGGGAGAACTGATTTATATGCGCACGGGGAAAGCAGAAGACGCCCACCCCGCGAGTCCTCGCAAGGATGCCCGATACTTCCCAGACGGCAGAGAGAGGCTATTCGCGATAGCGACGACACCGTGTTTGAAGTGGTTGATAACCGGAATGGTAAGCATTAGGAGAAAAAATGAAAAAATCAATTCTTTGTATGTTTCTGGCGCCAGCGATACTTTGCGGTGGAATAATTTACGCCGCAGCCAAACCTGTTCTTAAAGCAATGGACCCTGACAGTTGTCGCGGAGAAACATTATTTCTATCCATAGAAAAAGCCGCGGAAGACATCGCCAGAAATATGCTCTTTCTCATAGCCGTACATGCGGAAACAGATGCCGCCACAGCCGAAGCATGGGAAATAGACATCGCTGACAAAATCCCAACTCAACCGGTGGCTGTCATTCAATTAATGGCGCATATGCACAACGAACTGCCGGATATAATATATGCGCAAAAAATGTGCCCCCGCGTCTTTATTGAGGACACGGCCAGCTATGATCAAATGATTGACTGGATGGAGCGTGCCGCGGCCGCTCTTGAAGCATTCACCATGATCGATCCCCAGGAAGAAGCCATGCGCCGGGCCTGTCTGGAAGAGATTCAAAAAGCCCTCGCCGACAAAGAAACCTGGAAATTCTAAACTACAGTTGCCCGCTTTGGGCAGGAGAGAACATAATGACTGACGGTAATGATGAAAAACCTTCCTTGTATGAACGCTTGTGGCCTGATGAGGAGCAAGAAAAAACCATCGAAAAAAGAAATCCGTTTTGGCGGGAACTCCCCCTGTCCCATCGCCTCTGGCCGGACATGGGACCGCCGAAATACATTGAAGGCCTGACTTCCGAACGGGCTATCCGCTACGAATGGGAGCACTGGCTGGCCAGTCTTTATAAGAAGGACAAAGACCACTGGGACTAGTCATCCACCCCCAAAAAACAAAAAAAGCCGTTGCAGCGCCTATTCAGACGCCGCAACGGCTTTTTTGCCCGCATCACCCCCAATTAAAAGTTTTAGAGAAAGGAGGGGGAGGGGCCAGGGAGGGGGGGGGAAAAACCAATTTTAAAAAGGGGTTTTCACCCCCACCCCGGCGGCCCCCCAAACCCACAAACAAAGCCACGGCACCCGGGCCCCGCCCGGCCCCAAAACGCCCGCGCGGGAGTGGG
>JAVBRZ010000021.1:0-7953 GCA_031547425.1 Desulfovibrionaceae bacterium | reverse complement strand
AGAACGAATTCGCCTTGTGCAAAGAGCGCCTGGAAGCGGAAACCGCCTCGCCGGTGCGCACGTTCTGCTGGCCTTGGGGCAGGTTTTCCTCTCTGGCCAGGGAGGCGGCCAAGCAGGTGGGCTTTTCGGTGTTCGTGACTGTGGCTCCCGGCGCCAATCGCCCCGGCAGGCCTGATGCGGTCAAGCGCATCAATGTCAGAGCCCGGCCGCCCAAAGAGCTATTGCGGCGCCTGGAGTTGCACACCCATCCCTGGTTGGCCGATATCTATAAATCCCTGCGCTTCAGATGGAAGTGGAAATAGCCCGGCTTTGATGGAAAATACCAGATATGACCTTATTGTCCTGGGCGCCGGCCCGGCCGGGCTGACGGCGGCCGGAGCCGCTTCAGCGCGGGGCGGGCGCGTGCTGATCCTGGAGAGGTCTTCCCGCCCGGCGGGTAAACTATTGCTCTCCGGCGGCGGTAAAGGCAACGTGACCAACCGCTCTGTAAGCGTGACGGACTATGTGGGCGAGGACGCCGCAAGCTTTGTTGCCGCGGCGTTGAAGCGCTTCACGCCGGAGATGCTGCTGCGCCGCCTGGCCCGGGCGGGCATTGCCGTTGAAGAGCGGGAGCAGGGCCGCATCTTTTGCGCGCATAGCGCCAAAGATGTGCTGGACATGCTGCTTGCGGCTTTGCCCGTTGGGCGTTGCCGGGTGCTCGGCAACTGTCCGGTTACAGAGATAAATTTTGCGGGCGGCCTGTTTGCCGTGCGCGCGGGCGAACGCGTATTCACCGCGCCAAAGCTCATCGCGGCCACAGGCAGCGCGGCCTGGCCGCAATGCGGCGCGGATGATTCCGGCTTGCGCTTGCTCGGCAGGCTGGGGCACCACCTGAGGCCCGTTCGCCCCGTGCTTGTGCCTTTGGTGCTGCCGCCGGACTCGCCGTTCGCGGAGCTTTCCGGCATCAGCGTTTTGGCGCGTGTGGGCTGCGGCGTGCCGGAAACGCCGGAGTTTACCGAGCCTGTCCTGTTTACGCATAAGGGAATCAGCGGCCCGGGCATTCTGCAGATTTCTTGTTATTGGCGCAAGGAAGCGCCATTAACTCTGGATTTCCTGCCGCAAGAGGATTTGGCGGCTGTACTGGATAAGGCCGTGGGCAAGGCCACGCCGCAGTCCATTTTAAGCAATTTTTTGCCGGACAGGCTGTGCCGGGCGCTTTTGCCGGCGCATATCGCCACGCGGCGCGCAACCGAACTCTCCCGCAAGGACCGCAAGCTGGCGGCCGAGGCGGTGCATCATTACAGCGTCATCCCGTTGCGCACCGAAGGCTTGGCCAGGGCCGAAGCTGCGGCCGGGGGCGTACACACCGGGGAAGTAAACCCTGAAACCATGGAAAGCCGTCTCTTTCCCGGTCTTTTTCTTTGTGGGGAAATTCTGGACATTGCCGGGCGTTTGGGCGGCTATAATCTGCACTGGGCCTGGGCCAGCGGGAGTTTAGCCGGGGAAAGCGCATTTTCGGCGCGGCAGGATCGGGATAAATAACGGGAAAGCTTGAGACTGCGTGAACAACCTGTTGAAACATTACAGCTAGAGCATTTCACTTTTGAAATAGTCAATGCGAGCTTGCTTTTCCGCCAGGTACGCCTCCACATAATCCGCAAAAGCATCCACTCCGGCAGGCAGATTTTCCGGCCAGGCAAAGGCTTGAGCGTTGCCGTTCTCTTGGCGGCGTTCAACCTCCGCGCCCAGTTTGAGCAGAATATCCGCTATTTGGCGGGCATCGCGCGGATCGCGCAGCACCTGGTTGGCAGGCAGAAAATAAGAAGAGCCGTTGTAAATTGAACTTAAAGTGGGCAGGCCGGCGGCCAGGGCCTCCACTACAGCGTTGGAGCAGGGGTCGAAGAACGTGGGCAGGGCGAAAAGGTCCATGGCCCGCAAAAAGCAGGGCATGTCATTGACGCGGCCCATAAAATGCACACGGCCGCTTACTCCCAAAGACTCCGCCAGACGGTCCAGCGCGCCGTGTTTGCGGCCTCCGGCCACGTAAAGGTGGTACTTTTCCGGCAAAAGGGCCAAGGCCCGAACCAGATGGAAAGTGCCCTTGATGGCGTAGTTGGTGCCGGCATGGCCGATGGCCAGCACCTGTGAAGCTACGCCGTAGCGTTCTCGGGCGGATAGCCTCTCGCTGGCCTCAGGCGGTCGGAAGCGGGAAAGATCCGGCTTATTGTAGATAACGTCGATGCGTTCCAGGTTGAAACAATCAGCCACATAGTCGCGCATCATGTGTGAAACGGCCACAACGCGCACGCCAGGCTGCGCGTAGCGTTTTTTTTCCAGCCAGTAATCCAGCAGATGATGGGGGTATACGCTGTGGCGCAGCTTCAGCAACAGGCGCCGCAGTCCCTGGTGGGCATTTTCCATGCATTGCCAGTATTTTTCGGTCGGGCCGCCGCCCACGCGCAGGATGTCCTGGCGCAGGGTTTTGCCGAGGCCGATGGCGCAATCATAATTGCCCCGCTGCCGGGCTTTTTCCGCCAGAAGGGCAAAGCTGAGCACCTTGACGGCTTTGAACGGCCCGATGCGCCGCACTTTGCACAAGTGTACGCCCGGCGGAGCTTCCGCGTCCTGCCGGTTGCAGATGAAATCCACGAGATGGCCGCGCCGCGCCAGAGTTTCAGCCAAATTGTAGCCGAACTGCTCCACACCGCCGTAGCGGGAAAAGCGCGGCAGCATCACGGCAATGCGATGCGGCTTCATTATTTATTCATGGTGTCGAAAAATTCCTGGTTGCTCTTGGTGCCTTTCATCTTGTCCAACAGGAATTCCATGCTGTCGATGGGGCCCATGGGCGAGAGGATCTTGCGCAGAATCCAGACGCGGTTCAACGTGTCTTCGCTCATGAGCAATTCTTCCTTGCGGGTGCCGGAACGGTTGATGTCAAAGGCCGGGAACACGCGCTTTTCAGCCAGGTGGCGGTCCAGGTAAATTTCCATGTTGCCGGTGCCCTTGAATTCCTCAAAAATGACTTCATCCATACGCGAGCCGGTATCAATAAGGGCCGTGGAAATAATGGTCAGGCTGCCGCCTTCTTCAATATTGCGGGCCGCGCCGAAGAAACGCTTGGGCCGCTGCAGGGCGTTGGCGTCAAGGCCGCCGGAAAGCACGCGGCCGGAGGACGGGGCCACAGCGTTGTAGGCTCTGCCCAGGCGGGTAATGGAGTCGAGCAGAATGACCACATCCTGCTTGCGCTCCACCAGGCGTTTGGCTTTCTCCAGCACCATTTCACAAACCTGGACGTGGCGGGTGGGGGGCTCGTCAAAGGTGGAGCTGATGACTTCGGCATTTTTAACCGTGCGCTCCATGTCTGTAACTTCTTCGGGCCGTTCGTCAATTAAAAGGACGATGAGGTAGACGTCCGGATTATTGGCATTGATGGAATTGGCCATGTTCTGCAGGAGCATGGTTTTGCCGGTGCGGGGCGGGGCCACGATAATACCGCGCTGGCCGCGCCCGATGGGGGCCAGCATATCGATAATGCGCGAAGAATAGTTTTCCGCGCCGTTTTCCATGCGCAGGGAATTATTGGGATAAATGGGGGTGAGGTTGTCAAAAAGAACGAGGTTCTTGGCGTTTTCCGGCGGTTCAAAACCGATTTCATTGACTTTGAGCAGGGCGAAATAGCGCTCCCCCTCTTTGGGAGGACGAATCTGACCGGAAACCACGTCGCCTTTGCGCAGGCAGAAGCGCCTGATCTGCGAGGGCGAAACATAAATATCATCCGGTCCCGGCATATAGCTGTAAAGGGGAGAACGTAGAAAGCCGAAGCCGTCGGGCAGGATCTCCAAAACGCCATCTCCGAAAATGGAGCCGTTTTGTGAGGCGCAGCTCTGCAGAAGGTCAAAAATCAGTTCCTGTTTACGCATGGAACTGGGGTTTTCAATGTTGAATTCCTCAGCCAGCTCCATGAGCTCACTCATACTCTTGGTTTTTAATTCACTTAAATTCATACAGTCTCTCAAGCGTGGAAATAGAAGGTGATGGGATTATATGGACGACGCTTCAGAGCACAGTTGCGTTGCTCTGAAGTTATATAGCGAGACAAATTTGCAGAAAAAATCACAGACATTTGCTTTCCGGCCTTGAACCGGACAGTGGAATTTTGGCTGAGCAGCCGTTGTTGATTGTTATGTTCAGGAAACGCATGGTTTATGGCACACCGCACCAAGCGCGGACCTGGCCCGCGTTTTATCTGTCGGAATCTTGCTCAACCCAACGTTGCCGTAAAATTTGGCATATAATACAAGAAGTTATTCAAGGTTAAATACTTTAAATTTTAACTCTGAAGAGGAGTAAAAAGTATCACGAAGAAACAATGCTTTGTTACGGATAACATGAATTACTGTGACTGGTGAATATTTAGCTCAGGTTTTATTTTTTGGCAAGGCGCAACCCGCGCAATTTCACAAAAAAGAAAAGAAATTTAAACGTCACTCAGGCGGTTTTTTCATGCGGCTCAAGATTTTCCGCTTCACAGTGCCTGGCGGAAGTAATTTCGCTGAATAATTCGTTAATCCGGGAAACCACCTCTTCCGGAGGGCAGGACCAGATATGGGCCAATTCCAGGCTGGCGAAATTCATGGCCTGCTCAAGCAGGCGCTTTTCGCCGAAAGACAATTCCTTGTTGCCGGAAATGAGAATAAGCTCTTTGATGATGCCCACGACAGCCTGCAAGGTGCCTTGCTTCAGGCGCTCATTGTATTCGCGTTGCCGGCGGTTCCAGTTTTGCCCTACCACAGGCGGAGGGTTGCTTAAGTCTTTAAGCATGGCCATGGCGTCGTCCGCTTCAGCGGGCGAGGCCAATGGCCGCAGCCCCACGCTGGTGGCGCTTTTCACCGGAACCATCAAAGTTATGTTGCTGGTCAGGATGTTTACAATAAAAAATTCCGTTTGCACCCCGCAGACCTGCTGGATGTCCACGCGTTCTATTCTGCCCACTCCTTGGGCGGGATAAACAACAAGTTGACCTGGGGTGAACACAAAAAGGCTCCTAAAAACTAATCTGCAAAAATATGCACACGAGAACGCAGCAGACTACCGCTATTAAAAAATGGGGTCGAAAAAATATAAAAAAAGAATCGAACCGGGGCAAAAGGGTAGAGAGCCTCGCTATTTTTAAATGTATCCTATTTATATGAAATAGCAAGCATTTAAGTAACGCCGGAGAAACAGGATTTTTTAGAGATATATCAGCATGTTATGCTGGTGGAACGGTCGGGACACGTCTGAGGGGAAAAAATTAATCCGGATGGTTTTCCAGGGCGGGGGCAAAATTGACGGCGTTGGCGTCCTGCATGGCCCGGGTTAAGCCATGCTCCATGTACAGCAGTAGGGACGCCGCCGCGGTTGAGAGAATTTTTTCCACAACAGGCCTTTCCATTGGCATAAAGCGGTTGGTGACGTAGCTGGCCATCTGCTCCTCAGCTTGCGGTTTGCCGATGCCCAGGCGCAGGCGGAGAAAATCTCTGGACCCCAGGCAGGCCTCCAGGGATTTAAGGCCGTTGTGGCCGGCAAGGCCGCCCCCGCGTTTGAATTTCATGCGCCCCAGGGGCAGATCCAGTTCGTCGTGGATGACCAGGATGTCCCGGCTGTCCAGCTTGTAAAATCCGGCTAGCGGCCCCACGGCCTCGCCGCTTAAATTCATGAAGGTCAGGGGTTTGACCAGCAGCCAGGTTTTGCCGAAAATTCGCGCCCGCCAGAGCTCATAATGCCCTTTGGGCTTGACAAGGCTCTGGCTGCAACCGGGAAACATGTCCTCAAGCTTGCGGAGCAGGGCGTCAATGACCATAAATCCGACATTGTGCCGGGTTTCCTGGTATTTTTGGCCTGGATTGCCCAGCCCTACCAGCATGGCGGCGGGGATGGAGCTGTCATAGGTGGTGGACATGATTTTTTCGTGCCGCCAAGGTGCTGCATCAGGCAAAAGCAATAAATAGGCCGGCAGGCCCCTGGCGTCGCTGTCGGTATGCTTGGAAAACTAATGTTTTTTCCTTAAAAGAGCAATGATGGAAAACAGCCGCAGGCCGGGACTCGGCCCGGCTTGCGGCTGTTGGCGTTCATCAAGATATTGCCTGAAAAGCTTAAGCTTCGGCGCCGTCTTCCACCGTGCCGCGGGTACGCAGCACGGTGACCAGGGCGAAGTTGCCCGCGTCCACGCGCCGGGTGTTGGGCGGCAGGGTCATGTCATTGGCGTGCAATACGTCGGCCACGTCCATATCGGTAACGTCAATGGTCAGTTTGGCGGGCAGGTCGTGCGGCTTGGCGGCCAGGGTAACGTGCCGGCGGTAAACTTCCAGCTTGCCGCCCAGCTTGACGCCCTTGGAAGTGCCCACAAATTCCAAAGGAATTTTGATTTTGACTTCCTGGTTGGGGTCCACGCCAAAAAAGTCCACATGCTGGAAGCGCTTGATGAACGGATGGCGTTCCAGCTTCCAAAGCATGGTTTCATGGGCGCTCTTCTGGCCGTTGTCGTCAATTTCCAGGGTGAACACCCGGGTGTTGCCCACCTGGTCGCACAGTTTCTGCAGCTCACGGCTGGAAACCATCACCGGGATGTTGACGCCCTTGGTATTATAAAATACGCCGGGAACGTCGCCTTTCTGATGGCTGCGGCGGTTGGCGCCTTTGCCGGTTTCTTTTCTGGAACTAACGCCCAGCACATATTTGTCGGACATTTGAAATACTCCTTAACAAAACAAGTAGGTAAATTTACACAAACAGCGCGCTGACCGAAGAGCCTTTGTGGATGTTGAAAATGGCTTTGGCCAGCAGTGGCGCCACGGACAGCATTTTAAGTTTTGGGCAGGCTTTCAGTTTTTCGCCCAGAGGGATAGTATCAGTAACAATCACTTGCGAGAAGGGCGAATCATTAAGGCGTTCAATGGCCGGGCCCGAGAGCACCGCATGCGGCGCGGCGGCCATGATTTCAGAAGCCCCGTGCTCCAAAAGCACTTTCCCTCCGGCCACAATGGTTCCGGCGGTGTCGATCATATCGTCAATAACCACACAGGTTTTGCCCTGCACATCGCCAATGACGTACATGGCCTTAGCCTGGTTGGGCTGGTCACGGCGTTTGTCGATAATGGCCAGGCCCACGTTGAGGCGCTTGGCAAAAGCGCGGGCCCGCTCCACGCCCCCGGCGTCAGGGGAAACCACGATCATTTCGCCCGTGGAGTTGTTCTTGAGCTCGGTCAGATATTCCATAAGCACAGGCGCCGCATACAGGTTGTCCACCGGCACATTGAAAAACCCCTGAATTTGCCCGGCGTGCAGGTCCATGGTCACCAGGCGGTGCATACCCGCCACGGTGAGAAAATCGGCCATGAGCTTGGCGCTGATGGGCGCGCGGGGAAATACCTTGCGATCCTGGCGGGCGTAGCCGTAATAAGGCAGCACCGCGGTGACCCGTTTGGCGCTGGCCCTTTTCAGCGCGTCAAGAATAATGCACAGCTCCATGACGTTATGGCTGGTGGGCGCGCAAGTGGGCTGAATGATAAACACATCGCAATCCCGCACGTTGTCGTTGATCTCGATGCGGATTTCACCGTCGCTGAACGCGGAGCACAACATGGGCGTCAAGGGCGTGCCCAGGTGGTTGGCAATATCGGCGGACAGTTGCGGGTGGGCGGTGCCCGTAAGAATTTTCAAATCACCGTGCATCATGATTTTATCCATAAAGCAAAAATAAAAATGGCAGGGGCGGAAGGATTCGAACCCACGAGTGACGGGACCAAAACCCGTTGCCTTGCCAGCTTGGCGACACCCCTGCACTATAGTTGTTGCAGCAAATACCTGTAATTTTTCCGGTTGAACTCGCGGGCCGCCTGTTCAACCGCGTCCGCGGTTCTGAATAAGCCAAAAACAGTGGCCCCGCTGCCGCTCATCATCGCCGCCGCCGCGCCATACTGGAGCAGACAC
>JAVBRZ010000180.1:0-4444 GCA_031547425.1 Desulfovibrionaceae bacterium | reverse complement strand
AGAAAGTGGTGGAAGCTTACCTTAAAACCCATCCCGACCAGGAAATCAGCCTGACCGCCAGCGGTTCGGGCGACGGCATCAAGGCCATTATTGACGGCACGGCCAACCTGGCCATGTCCTCGCGGGAGATGAAAGATTCGGAACTGGCCAAAGCCAAGGAAAGAGGCGTGAATTTGCGGCCCCTGGCCATCGCCGCGGACGCCATCCTGCCCATTGTCAACCCGGCCAACCTCTTAACCGGCATCAGCAAGGCCCAGCTCAAAGGCATCTATACCGGCGAAATCACCAATTGGAAAGAAGTGGGCGGGGAAGACGAGCCCATTGTGGTGGTCTCGCGCGACAGTTCCTCCGGCACTTATGAGGCCTGGGGCGAGCTGGTGCTGAACAAGGCCAGGGTGACGCCCAAGGCTTTGCTGCAGGCCTCCAGCGGCGCGGTGCTGCAATTTATTGCTAAAAACAAGCGGGCCATCGGCTACGACTCGTTCGGCTATGTT
The DNA here is from genome assembly GCA_031547425.1 of Desulfovibrionaceae bacterium. GTDB lineage: Bacteria > Desulfobacterota > Desulfovibrionia > Desulfovibrionales > Desulfovibrionaceae > JAVBRZ01. The sequence goes on along the minus strand of JAVBRZ010000180.1, from coordinate 3,950 downwards.
AACGGCAACGTGAAGGGGCTTGCCGTGGACGGCACGGCCGGAGACCCGGAAACCATTGATAGCGGAGCATATCCCATTACCCGCAAACTGTGGGTGATCGTGGGCGACAACCCGGGCGCGGGTGTGGCCGCTTTTGTGGATTTTTTGGCCACGCCGGAAGTCAAGGGGATTATCTCCTCCTGCGGCGCGGTGCCTGTGAAGTAATATTTACCCCCCCTCCCATTCCCGGCTTCGCGCTGGCATAGCCAAGCGCCCGCGCGGAGCCGGGGTTTTGGGGCAAGGCTTGCCATGAAAATTTTTTTGCCGCCGCCACATTTATTTAAGGAACGCGCCGCCCGGATATTTTTTCTCACGGCGGCCGCGTCTTCAGTGCTTATTTTGGGGCTGATCACCCTGCACCTTTTTGCCGAAGGCGCGCCTTTGTTCGCCCGGCTAAATCCCGTCACGGATTTTCTGCTGAACATGGACTGGTATCCCACGGATGAAGCCGCCCCGTCCTTCGGCATTTTGCCTCTGCTTGTCGCCTCTTTGGCCGTAACTCTGCTTTCCGCGCTCATGGCCGTGCCTTTGGGAGTGATGACCGCCATTTACCTGTCTGAAATCGCGCCGGCCCGGGTGCGGGCGGTGATCAAGCCCATGGTGGAATTGCCCGCGGCCCTGCCCTCGGTGGTGCTCGGCTTTTTCGGCCTGGTGGTGGTGGCGCCCTGGCTGCAGGATACCTTTGACATCGCGGTGCGCTTGAATTTGTTCACCGCTTCCCTGCTGCTGGCCTTCATGAGCCTGCCCACCATTTGCAGCATTGCCGAAGACGCCCTTTACGCCGTGCCCCGTGACCTGAAGGAGGCTTCCCTGGCCCTGGGCGCGACCTCGTGGGAAACCATCATTCACGTGTCCGTGCCCGGCGCTTTGTCGGGCATTTGCACGGCCGTGATCCTGGGCATGTCGAGGGCCATCGGCGAAACCATGGTCACGCTTATGCTGGCCGGCGGCGCGGCGATCATTCCCGCTTCCCTGTTTGACCCGGTGCGGCCCATGCCCGCGTCCATCGCCGCGGAAATGGCCGAAGCCCCGTTCAGGAGCATGCACTACCACGCTCTGTTCGCCATCGGCATCACCTTGTTTTTGTTCACTCTGGCCTTTAACCTCCTGGCCGCCCGCGTGGCGCATAAATATAAGCGGACAGGCTCGGCCACCCTTTGATTTTCAAGCACGGGACGTAGCGATAATGGCTTTTCTTTCCAGGCTCAAACGCCGCAAACAGCTTCAGGCATTCATGTTCAGCCTGTTCAGGTGCGCCGCGCTGCTCAACATCGGCGCCCTGGCGCTGATTTGCGGGTTTCTGGTCATCAGGGGGCTGCCGGCCGTGTCCTGGGAATTCATCAGCGCCGCGCCAAGGGACTCCATGACCGCGGGCGGCATTTTTCCGGCCATCATGGGCACGCTTTATCTGTGCGCGGGCGCCCTGGCCGTGGCCCTGCCCCTGGGCATCGCCTCGGCGGTGTATTTGAGCGAGTACGCCAGGCCCGGCAAACTGACCTCCATTATCCGCCTGGGCATCAATAACCTGGCCGGCGTGCCTTCCGTGGTCTTTGGGCTGTTCGGGCTGGCTTTTTTCGTGGTCTTTCTGGGCTGGGGCGTATCTATATTGTCCGGGGCCTGCACCCTGGGCGTGCTCACCCTGCCCCTGGTCATCGGCGCCAGCGAAGAAGCCCTGCGCAATGTGCCGGCCACCTACCGCGAGGCCTCCCTGGGCCTGGGGGCCACCAAATGGCAGACCATCCACAAGGTGCTCCTGCCCTCGGCCCTGCCCGGCATTCTGACCGGGGCCATTCTGGGGCTGTCCAGGGCGGCCGGGGAAACAGCGGCCATCATGTTTACAGCCGCGGTCTTTTTCAGGCCCACGCTGCCCATATCTCCTTTGGACAGCGTCATGGCTTTGCCGTATCATATCTATGTGCTGGCCACGGCGGGCACGGACATAGACAAAACTCAGCCCCTGCAATACGGTACGGCTTTGGTGCTTATCGTGCTGGTGCTGGCCATGAACTTTGCCGCCATCCGCCTGCGCGCCCGCATGTGGCGGAAATGGTTCAACAGATAAAAGTGAAACCCGAGCCGTTTGAGGCGAGCTGATGCGCTATTACTCCATATTCAGAAGGCTGCTCCTGGGCATGTGGACCTTGCTGTTTGTGGTTCTGGCCGTGCCTTTCTGCTATTTTTCCTATTTGCTGGAAAAAGATCTGCAGCAGGACGCGCACGACACGGCCGTAAGAAGTCTGAACAGCCTGGAATGGATGCTCTCCCAACACGAGTTTACCGGGGGTCTCGCCGAGTTGGACGCCTGGACCGAAGCTTACGGCGACGTTACCGGCGAGCGGATATCATATATCGTGGGCGACCGGCTGGCGGCGGATTCCGATATCGCCTTTCGCGATCTGGGCGGCACGGAGCCGCACAGCGCGCGGCCTGAAGTGATGCAGGCCATTAAAGAGGGCCTCAGCGTCAAACTGCGCTACAGCACGACCCTGCGCAAAAATTTTATTTACGCGGCCAAGCCTACCACCAGTTTGCAAGGGGTGCCCATCGGGGTAATCCGCCTGGCCATTCCCACTTCAGTTTTAAGCGAGCACTTGTCGCGCGGGCGCTGGGGGCTTTTGGGCGTGTTCGCGGTTTCTCTGCTGGTGGGGGGCGGGCTTTGCCTCTTGGTCATCAAGCCGCTGATGCGCAATATCAATGACATGGCGGGCACGGCCCAGGAAATCGGTTCGGGCAATTACAGCGCCCGCATGTATGAAGTGCGGGGGCGGGAGTTGCGGCCGCTGGTTTCGGCCATCAACAGCATGGCCCACAACATTCAGGCCCAGCTGGCGGCCCTCAATGAGCGCAACAGCCGGCTGGAAGCTTTGTTTGCCGCCTTGCACGAGGGTGTTGTGGTGGTTGATCTGGACGGGCATGTGCGCGTGGCCAACCCGGCCGCGGGCAGGCTGTTTCCGGTTTTGGCCGGAAACAGGGGCCTCACGGAGCCCCTGACGCTTATGGAAGCGACCATGCTGCCCGCTTTGCAGGATGCTGTGGACACTTTGCGCGCGCGGGCAAAGGCTCCTGACTTCTCGCCCCATTACAGTTCCGCGCGGGAGAACCCGCTGCTGGCTCTTAAATTTGAAACAGAAAACGGGGCGCATTTGGAGGCCACGCTGACCGTGTTCGGCGACAGGCTGGACGGAGGCATCTTGGCGGTTTTCCGGGATGTCAGCGAAAAAGAGCGGCTGGAACGCTTGCGCCGGGACTTTGTGGCCAATGTCTCCCATGAGTTGAAAACTCCGCTGACCAGCATCAAGGGCTATACCGAAGCCTTGCTGGGTATGGAGCGCAAAGACGGGGCCGGAGGGGGGGCGGAAACGTCGCGCCGTTCGTTTTTGCAAACCATTGCCAAGAATGCCGAGCACATGAATAAAATTGTGCAGGGCCTGCTGCTGCTTGCCCGGGCCGAACATCACAGCGAATCCGCCTCCCCGGAAGAAGTGGACCTGGCGCCGCTCTTGCGCGAGGCCGTGCATAACAAGACGCTGCTCGCCAGGGTGCGCGATTTGACGCTGCGGCTGTCGCCAGGCGTTGAAGAGGATATCGCGCCGGTGCGGGGGCTGGCCGACGGGCTCAGCGAAGTGTTTCACAACCTGCTGGACAATGCCGTAAAGTATGCGGACTCGGGCACGACCATTGATATCGGGCTTGAGCAAACCAGCCACGAAGTGATTGTCAGTTTTAAAAACATGGGGCCGGTTATTCCGGTGGAGCAGCAGGAGCGCATTTTCGAGCGTTTTTACCGCCTGGACCGGGACGGCAACGTGCACACGTCCGGCAGCGCGGGTTTGGGCCTGGCCATTTGCACACGTACGGTCATGGGGTTTGGCGGGCGTATTTGGGTAAAAAGTCCCGCCGAGCACAGCCCC
>JAVBRZ010000082.1:0-3008 GCA_031547425.1 Desulfovibrionaceae bacterium | reverse complement strand
CGGCCTGGTGGCCGGCGGGCTGAACATGTACCGCGACGTGCGCCGCATTCTGCGCGAGCAGGAGGCCGAGGACGCCAGGGAAAAGCTGCGCAGGATGGGACAAACCGAGGAAATCCTTCGCCGCCAGGATGGCGGCGGTCGCGCGGCGGAGCCTCCCGAAAACCCTGTTTTTCGGGAAGGCGAGCCTCGAGCGTCCGCCAGGACGGCGGACCGAGAGGTATCCGATAAAGCCGGCGGCGGCCGCGCGGAACGCAAGTCGGCCGAGGCCGGGGACGACGATTATAACGACCCGTCTTCCGGATATGGCAAGGGAGACGGCCGCGCGGACAACGACGGGTAAAAATTCATGCCGAGTCTCTCTCCACATCTGGCGCGCCTGGCGCGAAACCTGGACGTCTGGCTGCTTGATCGCGGTTTCAGCTCCAAAACTTTGCGCGCCATAGCCCTTTATGAAATAGCCGCTTGCGCGGCAGTGCTGGGGGCGTCTTTTGTTTTGCTGGCCGTGCCATGGACCCGCGCCATAGGGTTGTGGCTGTTTTGGTTCGGCCTGGGCGCGGCGGCCGGAGCCGCCAATTATATCATGCTCATCCTCTCCGGGCGGCGTCTGATCCGGGCGGCCATGAGCGGGCAGGGCGACGCATCCAGGCGCGGCATTCCGGCTGACGTGGCGGGCATCATGCTCAAACTGCTGATTACCGCCATATTGTTCTGCGTTGCGGCCGCGGTGTTTCACGCCTCAGTCATTGCCTTGCTTGCGGGGTACACTTTGCCTGTGGCCATAATGCTGACTTTGGGCATAATTTACGCCCAGCGGGGAAGTGAATGAGCGCCCGCGCCCGGCCTTTGCGCCCGGCCGATTTGCGCCCGTGAAAATTGGGCGGATTTTTTGCCTTGATATTTGACATAACCGGCGGAATACGGCAAGGTACTGCGGAAACGGCATTGGGCCGCGCGGCAAGGGGCGCGGCATACGGTTAAAGCAGATGCAAGGAGGCCATAAATGGCGTCAGGACTTCAACACCCGGTGCTTCTCTCCACGTTCGCCGATCTGGACACCATTACTTTCGGCGGGCAGACCATTGAATTCAAACACGTTTTCTTTACCTGGGTGGCCATGGCCATTCTTTTCGCTCTCGGCCTCATGGTTCGCCGCAGCCGCCTCACTTTGGTGCCGGGCAGGCTGCAGAGCGTTCTGGAAGTGCTCATCGGCGGACTTGATGATTTCGCCACCAACAGCGCCGGCGATAAAATCAAACCGTTCGTGCCGTTTCTGATCACCCTTTTTCTTTACATCCTGGTGCAGAACCTCATGGGCCTGGTGCCGCTGTTCGACGCGCCCACGGCCAATATCAACACCAACTTGGGCATGGCCCTGTGCGTGTTTGTGCTCTACCACGTCGTGGGCGTGAAAAAACACGGCGCCGCGTACGTCAAGCAGTTTACCGGGCCCATGCCGGTGCTCATGCCGCTGATGATGCCCATTGAACTGATGACCCACTGCGCCAGAATTTTGTCCCTGACCCTGCGTTTGTTCGGCAACATCAGGGGCGAGGAAATCGTTATGGGCGTGCTGTTCATGCTGGCGCCCGTCGTGTCCACCTACCCCATGTTCTTCCTGTTTATTTTCGTCAAATTCCTGCAGGCTTTCGTGTTCTACATGCTGACCATGATTTACCTGCAATCGGCCATGGACGAGGCCCACTAAATTCGGGGGAATGGCTGTAAGGCCAAAAATATAAAGTTTGTCAAACATTTTAGGAGTCTAGATCATGCGTAAGATTATCATCCTTGCCTTGTCTGTGTTGACCGTTCTCGCGCTGGCCGGCATCGCCTGCGCCCAGCCTGAAGCCGCCGAAGCCGCCGGCGGAGCCCGTGAAACCGGCGCCATCGGCCTGTCCTTCCTGGGCGCGGCCCTGGGTATCGGCCTGGCCGCCCTCGGCTGCGGCATCGGCATGGGCCACGCCATTAACGCCACCTGTAACGGCATTGCCCGCAACCCGGAAATGGCCGGCAAACTGACCACCACCATGTTTATCGGCCTGGCTCTTATCGAATCCCTGGCCATCTACGCCCTGGTTGTCAGCTTGATCCTCCTGTTCATGAAGGGTATGTAATAGTTTAAAGCCAACGGGGGGACGGATCAGACAAGGTCCTTCCCCCCGTTTTTCATTTTCACCGCCCTATGCCCTTTGTTAAAACTCCCAAAATACCACGCGCCACCATTCAACGTCTGGCCGTCTATCTTGAGGCCCTGAACACCCTGGCCCATGACGGGACCAAGGTGGTCTCCTCCGAGGCCCTGGCCCGCTTCTGCAACATCAACGCCCCGCAAATTCGCAAAGACCTCGCCTATTTCGGCGAATTCGGCGTGCGCGGCGTGGGCTATTATGTGGACGACTTAAGCCGCTCCATTTCGGCGAGCCTCGGCATCGACCGGCAGTGGCGCATGGTGCTGGTGGGCCTGGGCAGCATGGGGCGCTCCATCCTGCGGCACCACGGCATGCGCATGCACGGCTATCACATTGTGGGCGCTTATGATCTGGATGCCGCCAACATCGGCCAGACTATCGCCGATGTTACCGTGAAGCCCCTGGATGGCCTCAAGGCGGTGAGCGCGTCGCTTAATGCCGAAATCGGGGTGATCACCACCCGGCCCGACGACGCCCAGAGCGCGGCCGACGAGCTTGTGGCCGCCGGCATTTGCGCTATCCTCAACTTCACTTCCAGCCGCCTGACGGTTCCCGGCCATGTGTTTGTGGAATACGTCGACTTTCTGCACCATCTTTACGCCCTGTCTTTCAATTTAAGCACCGCGCACGCCGAATAAGCTCCAGCCCGACGCGACCATGCTTTCCAAAGCCGCGCGGCTCAAAGAAGCCGGGGCCGCCCCAGGCCTTGCTTGCGTATGTGTTGTGCTTTAGTTATTCTAGAGTACATCAACTTTGAAAAGTTAATATGCTCTGGCGGATGCGCAAGCGGACGCCCGCAAGCGTACAGCGCGGCGCGTC
>JAVBRZ010000026.1:0-8440 GCA_031547425.1 Desulfovibrionaceae bacterium | reverse complement strand
CGGGGCGAGCCTGTGCATCGTTTTGCTTTCAGGCCGGATGATATTCTGGTTTTCGGCCCGGAAACGCGCGGCCTGCCCGCTGAAGTGCTGGAAAAGATGCAGGCCGTGGTGCGTATTCCCATCCGGGGCGAGGTGCGCAGTTTGAACTTGTCCACAGCCGTGGGCATTGTGCTGTATCAGGCCCTGGCCGCATCAGGCGAATTGGAGCGATGGCCGGGTTCCGAGCAAGGAGACTGAGAAGGCATGCATACGGATGCTTGGCAGCTGCTGCCGCTCCTGGCTCTGGGCCTGGATGCCCTGCTGGGCGACCCCCGGGGCTGGCCCCACCCGGTGCGCCTTATCGGCCGGATATTGGATAAGCTGGAACCTTTGGCGCGAAGCTGGGCGGCGGAGGTGGGCGGCGTAAGCCAGGCGGCGGTCGCTTCGGCTGAAGCGGAGGGCAAACGTCTGCGTCTGGCCGGGCTTGCGGCGGTGTTGCTGGTGGCGGGCGGCAGCGGGACGCTGGCATATCTCCTCTCGTCCCTGCCCGGCGCGGGTTGGCTGTTTGCCTTGTATTTCGCTTATGCCGGCCTGGCTCTGCACGGGCTGATCCAAGAAGTGGACCGGGCGCGGCAAATTTTACACCTTGAAGGTGCGGAAGCGGGACGTCTGGCCGTGTCCGGCCTGGTCAGCCGGGATGTCAGCACTGCGGATGAAGACAATCTCTATCGAGCCTTGGCCGAGACTCTGGCTGAAAATTTCAACGATGCTGTGGTCGCGCCTTTTTTCTGGCTGTGCCTGACCGGGCCCGCCGGTTTATGGGCCTACAAGGCGGTCAGCACCATGGATTCCATGTGGGGTTATAAAAATGAACGCTGGCGAGATTTGGGCCGGACCGCCGCCCGCCTGGACGATGGGCTGGCCTGGTTGCCGGCGCGGATTTCCGCCGCTATGTTGCGTTTTACGTTCTTCGGGAAAAAATCCGGGTTTTGGCCTGGCTGGGGCGTCATTGCCGGGCAGGCCAAAACAATGGCCAGCCCCAACGCCGGTTGGCCCATGAGCGTCGCGGCCTGGCTGCATGGATGCGCCATGGGCGGCCTCACCGCCTATCATGGCGAGATAGTGGAGAAGCCCCGCCTGGGCCCGGACGACGCTCCCGCCTGGAACAACATTTCTTTGCAGGGATTGCTGCAACACGTTCGCCTGGCGGCTCTGGCCGGCTGCCTGGGACTCTGGCTGGCGGTGGTGTTTTTGGCGCTGCCGATAAATTAAAATATCCTCGGTCGCGCCCTGCTTTATTTTGCTAAGTTTGATTTTTTTTTGAAACATTACATCTAGAGCCTTTTAACTTTGAAATGTTACACCATATGCAGCATTTAAAAGACAAAAAACATAGCCTTTTATCATGCATGTTCAGGCCGAAGAGTCTGAACCAAAGGCACACCGCGTTCTTCGCGCGCGGACGCCCACGGCGCTTCACTTCGTGTCCGCCAGAGCGGATCAACTTTTTCAAAGTTAATTTGCTCTAATCGGCACGTTGCCGCAAATGCAAAAACCGTCCGCCGGAGTCGTGACCTCCGGCGGACGGTTTTTGCATTTATTGGTGGGCCTACCTGGATTCGAACCAGGGACGATCCGGTTATGAGCCGGGGGCTCTGCCAACTGAGCTATAGGCCCGATGTTGTCTTGGAAGGGTTTTAGTCCGTGCCGGAAGGCCTGTCAAGTTTGCTTTTTCATTTAAAAGCGTGAGGAGCTAAGAATTGCGAGGGTATTTTTACATAGGCGGGGCCTGACAAATTTAAAAATTTAAGTTACATTTATCCAATGCCGGCAACGTGCACAGGTGCCGACTCCAGTCCACATTCACGATCGGGCGTTCATCGCAACAGTGCGGGGCAAGAAAGCGCGCAGGAGGTATTCATGGAAGTTCGCAAGGTGGTTATTCCGGTTGCGGGGTGGGGGACCAGGTCTTTGCCCGCCTCAAAAAACATTCCCAAGGAAATGCTGCCCATTTTTGATAAGCCCGTGCTGCAATATATTGTGGAAGAAGCGGTGGAAGCGGGCTTGCGGGATGTGGTTTTTGTCACCAGCCGCGAAAAGCGGATTATTGAAGACCATTTTGATCATACCCCGCACCTGGAGGATCTGCTGTTGCGCAGCGGCAAACATGAGCTGCTGGAAAAAGTCAGGGAAGTGGGCGAGATGATTAACGTTATCGCCGTGCGTCAAAAGCAGCAACTGGGCCTTGGGCACGCGGTGCTTTCGGCCAAGCCCGTGGCCGGGCATGAGCCGTTTGCCATTATGCTGGGTGATGATATGATGGCCGGGGCGGGCACGGGCATTGTGGAGCTGGTTGCTGCCGCCAAAAAGTATAACCTGCCGTGTGTGGGCGTTATTCCCGTGCCCAAGGAGCGCATTTCCCGGTATGGGGTGGTGGCCGGAGACGAAGTGGCCCCCGGCGTTTTGCGCGTGCGCCGCATGGTGGAAAAGCCTCCGGCCGATGAGGCCCCCTCCAATCTGGGTATTGTGGGGCGCTATCTGCTCACTCCGGAAATTTTTGAATATATTGAGCAAACCAAGCCCGGCCATGGCGGGGAAATTCAACTCACCGACGCTTTGCAGCGCATGGCCGACGAGCGCGGACTCATGGCCATTACCCTGCACGGGCAAAGGTTTGATGCCGGTGATTGGTGCGAGTACCTTCTGGCCAACATTCATTACGGCCTTAAGGATGAAAACTTGCGCCAAGAGCTTTTGCAAGGCCTGAAAACCATGCTCAATAATTATTGACCCGGCGCGAGCGTACAGACACGGCAAACAGGGGAGCCGAGGCTCCCCTTAACATTCATGCCGCGGCGCAATGACGCGTGCGCGCCATACAGCACGGGCTTTGCCTCAAGATAAAATCGTTGTTCAAAGTTAATACTCCGTCTTCCGTCTCATCTCTTGTTCGCGTGGCCTTGCTTAGCCCGCCTTACAGCACTTTGACTTATGAAGTCCCGGCCTGGTTTCCGGGGTCTCTGCTCAAAAGAGGCGTGCGCGTGGCCGTGCCGTTAGGGCAAAAAGGTTTGCGCAGCGCGCTTATTTTAGATGCGGACCCGCCGGCTGACCCGGCGCTGGCGAACGTGACCCTGCGGCCCTTGTGGTGGCCCTTGGAGCGTACTCCCTTGTTGGACGGCTCTTACCTGGACATGATTGAACATTTGGCTTGTTTTCAAATGACCACTCCAGGACGTGTTCTGGGTAATGTATTGCCCTTGGGGCTTAAAACAGCGCGGGTGACTTTGCGGGTTTTTGGGCAGACCGCTTCCGCCGTGCCGGGCAATATTTCCCTGCCCGAGCTTGTAAATTGCGGCGAACAGGAACTTATGCGCCTGGCGCGGCTCTGGGAAACGGGTTTGGCGGATATTCAGGAAACAGCGTCCGAGGCTCTGGACCGGGATATTTGCACTGTGGCTGTTGACCCGCCCTGGCCGTTGCGTCCCCAGGCCAAGCGCCAGTTGGCCGCGTTGGAGCATCTTTGGGATAACGGCCCCATGCCCCGGCGGAAATTTCTGGAGCGGTTGGGGCCGGGCAGCGGAGAAACCCTGCGTGTGCTGGTGGAGCGCGGTTTGGTGCATGTCGGGGTTTGCCGGGCATTTGAACAGGATGAAGAGACGATATTAAATCCTCCGCCGGAATTGCCGAGGGAAATTTTCCTCAAAAACTCTTTGCCGGAGAAAGACTTCTCGTTTACCCCCGAACAAGAGACCGCGCTGAAAGGTTTGAGCGAATTGCTTTTAGCGCCGGCGGGAAACAGCACTTCGCCCCCGCGCAGCGCCTTGCTGCACGGCATAACCGGAAGCGGCAAGACCGCCGTTTATCTGGAGCTGGCCCGCCGCTGCCTGGCGTCCGGGCGTTCAGTCCTCCTGCTGGCGCCTGAAGTGGCCCTGGCCTGGAAGCTCATGCGCGAAGCCAGGGCATATCTGCCGGAGGCGGATCTGTTTTTCACGCACGGCTACCAGGCCGCCGGTTTGCGTGAGCGCATTTTTCGCGGTTTGGCCCTGCGCGGGCGGGATAAAACTTCTTCTCCCTGTCTGGTGGTGGGCACAAGATCCAGCCTGTTTTTGCCCTTGCCCGCCCTGGGCTTGATTATTCTGGACGAAGAACATGATGACTCTTTCAAGCAGGATAAAGGACTTTTATATCAGGCCAAGGATCTGGCTTATTTTTTGGGTGGACGCGAGGGCGCTTTATTGCTGTTGGGTTCGGCCACGCCGGATGTGCGCACTTTCCATGCCGCCAGACCAGGCCTTATTGATCATTATTCTCTGGAGCGGCGCGTCAGCGGCGCCAGCCTTCCGGCTTTGCGCCTGGTGGACATCAGCGCTCAGACCCCGCGACAGGGCATTTTGGCGCCTGAAACGCTGGAGGCTTTGCGGGCTGTGGTAGGACGCGGCGAACAGGCCGTGATTATGCTTAACCGCCGGGGCTATGCGCCGCTGATGTATTGCCTGTCTTGCGGCAATGTGGCCAAATGCCCGCACTGTGATATCGGACTTACTTTCCACAAAGGGCGCGAACGCATGGTTTGCCATTATTGCGGCTTTGCCGCGCCGTTTCCTTCCCCCTGCACACATTGCAACAGCCTGCATTTTTTGGCCATGACCGAGGGCACGGAAAAGCTGGAAGAAACTTTGACCTTTATTTTAGGTGAACAGGGGCGCGTTTTGCGCCTGGATCGGGACACCACCCGGCGTCCCGGCCGTTTGGAAGAAATTTTGGCCGAGTTTGCCAGGGGTGAGGCGGATATCCTGGTGGGCACCCAAATGTTGTCCAAGGGGCACCATTTTCCCAGGGTGACTTTGGCTGTGGTGGCTGATGCTGATTTAGGCCTGAACCTGCCCGATTATCGGGCGGCTGAACGCACATTTCAACTTTTGCTGCAAAGCGCGGGACGGGCGGGCAGGGGAGAGATGCCCGGCGAAGTTATTATTCAGACCCGCACCCCCGGGCACTATTGCTGGAAGTTTTTGCATAACAATGACTACACGGGCTTCTTCGAGCAGGAAATCGCCAAGCGCGAAGCCCGGCGCTATCCGCCTTTTGTGCGCCTGGCGCTCATCCGCATAAGCTTTCCCCAAAATTGGCCTGAAGGGCTTGCGGCGTTAAACACGCTCAGCGCGGCAATAAAAGAGAGCGGCCGCGAAACCGGCGTGGCCGTGCTGGGGCCCGCTCCGGCGCCTGTGGGGCTGTTGCGCGGGCAACGGCGTTATCAGTGTCTGCTTAAAGCCGTTGCCTGGCGTGAAATTCGCGAGCTTTACGCCAGAGTGAATGCGCAGGTTTCCGCCGGCTCCAAGTTGCGCCTCAGCCTGGATTTGGATCCGGTGAACCTGCTTTAGCCGGCGCACCCGGCGTTTTCCTGCAAATAGCTTTTCATAGCATTTTAGCTTCAAAATGTTGCAGAGCGCGGCATTTTAAAAATAGGAAAAACATGGCTTTTGTCGCGCGCATTCAGGCAGAAGCGATCTGGCCGAAAGGCGCGCCGCGCTGCCCGCTTGCGCGCGTCCGTTTGCGCACCCGCGAGATGCATATGTTAACTTTTTCAAAGTTAATCTGTTCTACGCAAAGAATCCTCTGTTCCCAATTTTTTCCGTAAAACACAAAAAGGCCTGCCCTTGCGGGCAGGCCTTAAGGAACCGTGATAGTCTGAAAGGACTACTAGTAACCAGGAACCTGGTTGGGGAAGTAGTCTTCCAGGCCGCCTTCGCGGTACACGTCCAGGGTGGTGCAGTGCAGGGCGCCACCGAAGGGGATAACGTGTTCGTAAGGAATGGCCACCACTTCCATGCCCAGCTTGTTGAGCTGTTCAATGTAAGCGGTTTCGTGAGCTTCCACGCACACGGTCTTGGGATCGATGGAGAAGGTGTTCATGGAGATCCAGGAGGTACCTTCATACAGACCGGTCAGGTAGCAGCGGTTGCGGTGCACGTGCACGGGCTTCGCGGCGGGGACCAGTTCCCAATCGTTCTTCTTGAACAGGGTCCACATATCGTCGGTGATCGGGATCCAGTCGGGGTTGTACATGCACAGACCAGCGCGCATGGGCACCAGGTTCACGTCGATGTGCCAGGGGTGCACGTTGTTGTCGAACACCACATGGTGCATACGCAGGCCCAGAGCTTCGTACTGGCGCTTCAGCCAATCGAAACCGGACTTGTTGGTCACGCAGGAGATCTGATGGAACACGTCTTTACCGAAGCGCATGGCGTCGGCGGCGTCCCACAGGGGTTCTTTTTCGGTCAGTTGGAATTCAGAACGGCGGGTACGAGCCAGCTTTTCTTCATCGCTCCAAACGTTTTCAAAGTAGTAATAGAAGTTCTTCACATAGGATTCGTCGGTCAAGCGGGGCTTGGGAGCGCCGAACCATACGCACTCGGGGTCTTCATGGAAGTAACGTTCGAAAATAGGACGCAGGTTAAGATATTCGTACCAACGGGAGCGGCGGCAGGTGGTGGCTTCAATGATCATGTTACCATGGATCATGGTCACGTCACGCACGTTGTTCACGCCATGGCAGTTCAGCTGGGTCCAGTCAGGGGTGGACACCGGCTTGTTCATCATAAAGGGCTCAATGTTGATGCGTTCAACAATGGCGCCGCGCTTTTCGATCTGCTTCTGGAAATAGTTCATCTGCTCATTGGCTTTGTCAATCATTTCCTGAGGGAAAGGACCCCAGGAGCCGAGAGGATAGTCGCCGTCAGGGCGGTGATACCACCAAGCCGGTTCGGGAGCAGGAATGTTAGTGCCCTCAGGGCGGCCCATGATCACGCGCTTCAGCGGATCCCATTCGTTCCAGCAATTAACAATCTTGGCCATTTCTACAGCCTCCGTTTAGAATGTTAATAAAACCAAAAACTAAAACTCTTTAGTTCAAACTTGTGAGCGAGACCCAGTTAAGTTTCTCGCCCAGCCAAACATGATGCCTTTTACCCTTCGCTTAAGATTTTGTCAATTATTTCGGGAGGATTCGGGGCAAAAAAATTTTTTCCAGGTTCATAACATATTGAAAACAAAGCTTTTTATTTCCCGAAAATGCCTAAAAAAAACCTCGTAAAACCCTGTGAGTTTTTCTCAATCGTGTTGGAGTTTTTTTCTGCAAAAATGAATTGTCGACAAAACAGCGCCCGCCTTTGCTTTACTGCAAAAACGGGCGCTGATGTAATTATTTTTTCGGTTAAAAAGCCTAGTTTTCTTAATCTACAGGATATTTTTCAAATAATTTGTCAACCTAGAAATCATATCCGACGGAAAGCGCGAACATGTGCGCGTCCGCGTCGTCATAGCTCATGGACACGCCGTCCACCGTGTGCCCGTGCATGCTTACAGCCATTAAGTAAGTGTAGGCAAAATCGACGGTCCAGTCATCCGCGTGCAGGCCGAAGCGGGCGTTGAACAAATGGCGGTCGTGCGCGGGGATAAGCGCATCCATGGCATACGAGCGCATGGGGGACTGGTCGTAGGCATAGCCCGCGCGCAGGTCCAGCCAATCTGTGGCCGCGTATTCCACGCCCAGGCCGATGCGCCAAACGTTTCTCCAGTCCTTTTCCTTGGCGCTGGTTTTGACAACCGGCATGCCGGGCACGCCTTGCATAAGGTTATCGTCAAAATTGATTCTTAATTCCTCAAAAGAGCTCCACTGCGTGTAAATGGCGTCCACTTCAAAGGTCCAGTCTTGCCAGGGCGTTACAGCCACGCCAAAAGCGGTTTGCGCCGGCAGGGTAATGTCGCCGTGCGCGCCTGTATTCTGGAAGGCCTGGCCAAACATGGGCGCAACACTGGGGTTGATTTCGCTTTTGTTGAAGTTGGCCTCGCCGTCAATGGAGTGCTTTACGGCGGTGCGGTAGCTTACGCCGATGCTCAGCCAGTCCAGGGGGTGGATATGCATGCCAATGATGCCGCCGATGGCGTAGTTGTCCCCTTTGATCTTGCTGTCCGCGCGGCCCATGTCAAAACCGTATATAGGCGCGGGGCCCAGGTTGATCTTGTTGCGAATGTCAATGTCGAACCACATAATTTCCAGGCCCACGCCCAGGCTCAACCAGTCGTTGACGTTGACCGCCAGGGTGGGCTGGGCGGACAAAGATTGCACGTTGATATTATAAATGCTGCCGGCTCCGGCCCAGTCTTCGGGGTAGGAGTTGCCCAGACCGAAGCGGGAAAATATGCCCAGACCCGCGGAGAACTTTTCATTGATCTGCCAGGTCATATAGGTATGGGGAATAAAGAAGTATTGGCGGTCCGTGCTCTGGGTGTGGCCGTCATAGGTCACGTCCGCGCCGGCGGTGATCATGGTCATGCCGGCTTCAATTTGCAGGCCGGGCACGCGCGCCACCTGGGCCGGGTTCATGGCCATGGAGCCCGGCGTGGCGTCTCTGGCCATGGTGGTGCCGGCCAAGGCATTGCCTCTGGCGCTGAATTC
>JAVBRZ010000079.1:0-4544 GCA_031547425.1 Desulfovibrionaceae bacterium | reverse complement strand
GGCCAGTTGGGTGATGGCCAGCACATAGTCGCTGGAGCCGTATGAGGCGGCATGGGGGTCGGTGACCTGGAAGTAAATGATGCCGTCCACCTGGAGCTGGGTATTGTCGCGGGTGATGCAGATCTGGCTGGGCACATCCAGGGGGATTTCCTTCAAAAGGTGGCGGTAGCGTATTTTGTCAACAAAGGGGATGAGCACGCGCAGGCCCGGTTCCAGGATGCGGCTGAACTTGCCCAGGCGCTCCACCACATAGGCATGCTGCTGGGGCACCACCTGCAGTGATTTGCCGATAAAAATCAAAACAACAATGACCGCCGCTATGGTAGGTAGCAATGGTTCCAGTTCAGGCACGATAAACTCCTGGTGCGTTTAAGATTAAAGCCGTATAAAGCGCGCGGCCATTCCGCCGACCCGCTTTGTCCCAAATTATTTTTCGTCCCCCGCGGGGTTGTCCACAATCAGAATGTTGCCCAAGGTTTTGACGATCACCAAGGGCCTGCCGTTGCTGGTCTCTTCTCTCGCCGGCCTGGCCTGCCAGTCGGAGCCCCGGTAGCGCACTACCCAATTGCCGTCAGGCGCGGTGTGTTTAAAAACCACGGGGTTGCCCATATCCAGAAAATTTTGCGAATGTTTGTTCGGGTGCTGGCGGCGATATACAGTGAAAGCCACGGCTTCAATGGCGCCGAACGCGCCAAAGACCAGCAGCTGTTGCGTGCCGCTAAAATCGGTGAGCGCGGCCACGCATCCCGCCAGGGCGGCAATGGCCATGAGCAGGAGGTAAAAAGTGCCGGTAAGCATTTCCAGCCCGGTCAGGGCGGCGGCCACAATCAGCCACAGGGAGTAGTGCGGTAATCCAAACATACTTTCAATTTAGCCGGTTACGCGAAAAAAGCAAGAGCGCGGCATGTAAAAGGACAGCCTTGCAATCAGGCCTTCGCATCCAGTCCCAGGTCGCTCAGCCAGCCGGCGTATAAAAGTTCAAGATCAGCTTCCCCGGCCTGCCTGGCCCAGCGCACCATGCCCCTGGCTTTGGCGGCCAGGCCGTCCGCATTGTCCAAGAGGCTCAGGATGTATTCGGCTTTATCGGCCGCGTGCTGGGCCAGTTCCGCATTTCCCGCCCGGGAGGCGGTTTGGGCCAGGGCATGGTAGTGAGGCAGAAGGGGGAAGAACGAGGCCGCCAAAAGACGCACGCCCAGGGCGCTGGCATGGCTGCCCGCTTGTTCCAGATTTTCGGCCAGCAAGGTATATCCGGTCCGCCAGAGCGGTTCTTTTTGCAGCACTTCCCACCACTGGCCCGGTTGCGGCGGCGCGCCGGCCGGGGCGTGCTCCGCGCTGATTTCCGCTTCCCGCCACCCCGGCAGGCAAACAAAGGTTTCCAGCCAGGGCGTGAGGCCCAGTTCAAAGCCATCCTGCTTGATCAGCCTGTGCAGGTCCGGAGCGAAATGGCCTTGGCAGCGTTCATTGAGCAGCTTGAAGTTGGCGGAGTCGTGGTCGCTGCGGCCGGGGGTCTGGCTTTCGAGATGAAAAATCCGGCTTTTGGGCGCGATATCGACTTCTTTGCCCAAATCTCGCAAACGGCCGCAGAGTTCAAGATCTTCACAGCCGTTTTGATAGCCTTCATAAAAACCGCCCGCTGCCGTGAACAAATTTTTGGGGATGAGCATGGCCGCGCCGGTAATGGCCTGCAGGCGGCGCGGCGCGGTAACCACCGGATGCCGCGCCGGGAAATTGGCGTACAGATGCTCGGTGGCCAGGTTGGGATTGAAAGCAATGCCCAGATGCTGGATACGCTCGCTTTCCGGGTAAAGCAGCAGCGGACCCACGGCGCCCAGGCGGGGAGTGTCCCGCAGCGCGGACAGGAGTGGGGCGGACCAGTTGGGTGTGAGCAGGGTGTCGTTGTTCAGGAAAAACAGATAAGGCGCGGCGGCGGCCTTGGCCCCCAGATTGCAGGCCCGGGCGAAGCCCAGGTTGCTTTCCTGGCGCAGCGCATGAAAATCCGTGCCAAACAGGCCTTTTCCCAAGGGTTCGAGTTCTGTGGCGGTCAAATCGCTGCTGTGGTTGTCTACGACAATGACCTCAAGGTAGTTGCCCAGGGTATGGCGGCGCAGGCTTTCCAGGCAGGCGCGGGTCAGATCCCAGCAATTGAATGCGGGAATAATGACGCTGATGTGCGGTCTCAAAACTCGACCCTCCAAAGGCAGCGGCGTAAACGCTTCATTCTTGCCCGCTTTTGGGCGCATCGGCCAGGGCTTTGTCCAGGGCGGCGCGTTTGCGCAAGAGGTCCTCTTCCAGCCTTTGCCGGGTTTGCTGTTGCAGAGCTTCGGCTTCCTTGGGCGTAAACAAATGCTCAAGCTTTAAACGGTTGCCCATGATGTGGGCCTGCTGCCGCACGGTCATGGCCTGGCGCAGGGAAGAGTGCTGCATATGGCGCACCGTGAGCGGCCCGTGGAAATAAACTTCCCAGTCGCGGCGACCCAGGCGCAGGTCGCGCTCCAGATCGTCGAACTGGCTGGGGTTGAAGCGTACGTCAAAAGCCCCGACATCCGCCACTGCGCGCATGGACAAAAGGTGGCAGCAGCCGGTGACCGAAGCGCAGGCGCGGGTGTAATGGAAGGGGAAAGCGTCGTGCTGGCCCAGGGCCTGGCAAAAAGGAAAAATATGCTCCTCCACATCCACAAAGCTGCGCAGACCTTCGGCCGGCGCGAGCAGGTGGAAGTCCGCGGCCTGAATGCCAAAAGGCGGAATATGGTCGGTCACGGCGCAGCCCACCGAACCGGCGCGCGGTTTGGCGGCGGCCACGCGCATAAGCTGTTGCAACCAATCTTGGGGCAGGATGACGTCGTCATCCAGGAAAGCCGCGTAAGCGTGGGCGCGCACGTCAGGCAAACTGAGCAGCCAGTTGCGGGCCGCCGGCGCTCCGACATTGGCGGACAGGGAAACAAGGGTGAACTCCGTGCCCCAAGCGTCCTTCATACTTTGCAGCATCTCCGCCGTGCCGTCTGTGGAGCCGTTGTCCAGCACGAACACCGGGGCCGCGCCCGTGCCGGAAGCGCGCAGGGATGCAAGGGTCGCGCGCAGGGCCTCGCATTTGTTCCAGGAATAAAGAAGAATGGCGGGCGGAGCGTGCCCGGCTGGCAACGGGGGCAGGGGATGCAGAAGGTCATGTGTGATCAATGTAAGGTTGGGGTGCCAGAAATATTGCCGCGCCAGCCCGGCAAGCAGATCTGTCGCTGCGGCGGCGTCGTCGCGCCGCAGATGAAGGCCGGCCATCTGCCAGGTTTTCCAAGCCCCAAACAAGTGGTCATCCACGGATTTGAGCAGGTCAAAGGTGTTGTCGCCGGGTTCTTCCCCGCCAAGCAGCAGGGCTTCGGCCCGCAGGCGGGCGGCCAGACGGGCCGAATGCGGCAGGCCGGCCAAGCCTGGCAGGGCGCGCAATAATTCATGCATGGGGCCTTCGTCATTTTGCAGGAGAGCCGCCCGGCATTCTTCCCAAACTTTGGGCAATAGCCAAGGATTGACCGGCAACCGCTTGATTCTGTCCGCCAGCGAGGTTGCGGAAGATGGGGTTGCCCGCGCGGCAATGGCGGCCAGAGTTTGAATCAGCTCGGCGGCCGGGCCGAAGTTTGCGCCTGATTCCTGCAAGAAGCCGAGCAGGGGCAGAAGGTCTTCCGCCAGGGGATTAAATTGCCACGACCAGCCGGCCAGGGATACAGCACAATGGATAAGTTCTCCAGCGTCGTCTTCGCTGCCTGTTTTGGCAAGCGCGCCGCTGAGAAGCTGCAGGCGGCTTTTCTTGTCGCTCGCTCCCAAAGGCCACAGGGGAACCGCATCGCATAAGCGGCGCAGTGTTTTGATGTGGTTAAGCTTGGACATGCGGATCACTTTTTTGCACCGGCGGCGGTCGTGCCGTTGCGCCGGGCAAACGGCTTTTGCGGAAGCGCCGCGCGGCTGAAAAATACTAGTTGTTCAGCTCATATGCTCGCGGCAACGGCAAGTTTAGAGGCAGTATAGATGTTTCGCGACAATAATCAAGGCAGGCGCCGCCGGTGAATTTCCAGAGCGCGGACTGGTACCCGTAAATCCTCGGGGCTGTTTTAAAACAGGATTGGGGATTTGTTGAGGCGAACTTTTAAGTCCGAAGAGTTTAAGTAAAAATGGCTGTATTTCTTGCAATTAAAGTGCACAAAGGGTATCCCTATTAGAAAAATTGCCTGGGAAGGAGCGATTATGAAATTTAGCTGGCGAGAATTGCAAGATAGGTTGCCTCAGCACTTGCGCCGCGCCTTGCTCCAGGGCAGCGTAGGCGGGCTGCACCTGGCCAATATGGCTGAAAATGCCCTTTCACAGGCCGCCGGGAAAAGCGGCGACGAGCGCCAGCTTTTTTTGTCCCTGGGTACGGATATGCTTTTGAGCGTATTTGAAGGGGACTGTTTGGATTATAATCTGGCTGTTCAGCTTAAAGCTCTCAACAGCAAAATTCCCTTCTTGCCGGCCCCGATTTTGCCCATGCTGGACTGGCTTTTGTCCAACCATGCCGCGCCCCG
>JAVBRZ010000033.1:0-5466 GCA_031547425.1 Desulfovibrionaceae bacterium | reverse complement strand
TACCCCTGCCATATTGACGCCACCCTGGTGCCCCTGCGCCCCGGCCTGGTGCTCAACAACCCCACCCGCCGGCTCCTGCCCGAGCACAAGGTGCTGTTTGACAAAAACGACTGGGAAGTGGTGATCGCGGCCCAGCCCATGCACAAGTCCCCGCCGCCCCTGTGCTACTCCACGGTGTGGGTGTCCATGAACGTGTTCATGCTCGACCCCAAAACCGTGTTCTGCGAAGCCAGCGAAACCAACCAGCACGAGCAGTTCGACAAGCTGGGCTTTGAAGTCATCCCGATTCCCTTCCGTGACGTTTACCCCTTTGGCGGCGGCCTGCACTGCGCCACGGTGGACATTTACCGCGAAGGCAAGTGCGAGGATTACTTCCCGGTCCAGGTGCCCGGCCTATAACATAACCTCCAAAACATCGCCCGGCGCGCCGCCATTTCCGCGCCGGGCGGTGCCCCTTCAACAACGGCCGCTCTTGCGCACGGGAGGCTGCATGATCATCAATAAAAATCCCATCCCCTGGCCGGACAACGCCCGTTGCGCGGCCTGCGTGACCTGCGCCATTGACGGCGAAAGCCTGGTGCACCTTGACCACCCCAAAGACGGCCATATGCGCTACGGGGCTTTGTCCATGCTGCGTTACGACCCGGATGTCGGGGTGCCCCGCATCCTGGGCACCCTGAAAGATCTGGGCCTGCGCCAGACTTTCTACATTCCGGCCTGGTGCATTGAAAATTACACGTCCATGATTAAAAACATTGTGGCCGACGGGCACGAAATCGGCCACCACGGCTTTATGCATGAAAACCCCCTGGCCGGTGACCGTGAGGAAAACCTGTACTGGCTGCGCCGGGCCACCAAGGCCATTGTCAACGCCACGGGCGAGCGGCCCAAGGGCTGGCGCGGGCCCCTGTACGGCTTTTCCAACATCTCGCCGGAACTGCTCATTTCCGAGGGCTTTTTATACGACTGCTCGCTGATGGGCGACGACCAGCCCTACGTGCTGCGCTCGGAACATGGCGAACTCATTGAGATGCCCGCGCACTGGGGCTTTGACGACTGGCCGCAATACGTGCACACCATGGACCTCAATTATCTGATGCCCGTCAATGCGCCGTCCGAAGCCGTGCTCGATTACAGGGAAGAATTTGACGCCGTATACAACTACGGCGGTTTGTGGCAGGGCGTCTGGCACCCCTTTGCCACGGGACGGCCCGGCCGTTGGCGCCTGGTGGCCGAGCTTCTGGACTACATCAAGGGCAAAGGCGACGTCTGGCTGGCGCCCATGGCCGACATCGCCCAGCACGTGCGCGACTGCGTGGACAACGGCTCCTACAAGCCCCGGGTGGACGACCTGCCCTATTACACCGGCCCGATCCCGCGCCTCAAATGCGGCCAGGGCGTGTGAGCGCATTTTCACTCTCAAGCTGAAAAGCATAATAAAAAAGCGGGAGGCTGATCCTCCTGTTTTTTTATTGCAAGCCGCCCGCCCCGCGCGGTCCTCGCCGCGCAAGGCCGACAGGGGACCGGGGCGCGCAAAGAAACGGGCTGAAAATATATTTTTTCGAATTTGTTTACGTCAAAACGTTTTTTAATGATTGCCAATAATTTCAGTTTGTTATATGAAAATCCATAACACAAAAAGTTAACTGTAGAGCACTTTAACTTTTAAAGATTACACCATCCGCAGCATTTTAAAATATAAACAGCACAGCCTTTATCATACACGTTCAAGTCGAAGCGCCCTGAAAACAAGGCACGCAGCCCTGCCCGCTTGCGGGCTCCGGCCGCAAAATCACCCTTGGGGTGATTGCCTTATTGCTGCATTTCAGCCAGAAAATCGGATTTGCCGGAGCTGCTGTGAACATAAATACCGTTGCGCTATGGGTTTTTATCCTGTGCCTCTGCTGCCTGCCGACCGGGTGCTCGAACGCTCCCTCCCTCGACCCGGAAAAACCGGTCACGCTGACCTTCTGGCACGTCTTCGGCGCGCAGACCGACAGCCCCATGAATGCCTTGGTGGACCGCTTCAACCACACTGTGGGCCGCGAAAAAGGCATTGTCATCAGCGTGACCTCCATTTCCAACTCCACGGACATCCATTTCGCCCTGACAGCCGCCGCCAGGCGGGAGCCGGGCGCGGGCAATCTGCCGGACCTGTTCATCACCTATCCCAAAACAGTGCTGGCCATCGGCCCGGACCGGGTCATGGACTGGCGGGACTGGCTGCCTGAGGAAAAAGTCAAGGAATACGCCCCGTCATTTGTGGAAGAAGGGATAGTGGACGGCCGCCTGGTGTTGCTGCCTGTAGCCAAATCGTCCAACGTCCTGTTCATTAACGCCACCATCTTCGACCAATTCGCCGCCGCAACCGGCATCGGCTATGCCGACCTGGCCACCTGGGAAGGCATGTTCCGCGCGGCCCAACGCTATTTTGAGTGGTCCGGGGGCAAGGCTTTTTTCAAGTATGACGACTGGCTGCACTACAGCCTGCTGAACACGGCCTCTCTGGGCGGGGAGTTTTTCCGGGGCGGAAAAATAAACTTCCGGGACGAGCGTTTTCAAAAAATCTGGCGCCTGCTGGCCGAGTGCGCGCTGGCGGGCGGGGTCTGCCCGCTCAGCGGCTATTCGACCACGGCGATGATGACCGGGGAAACTCTGTGCGGCATAGAATCCACGGCCGCAATCCTCTACTTTAAAGACACGGTCACTTTTCCGGACAACACCAGCCTGCCCCTGCGCCTGAAGATTCTGCCCGTTCCCTGTTTTGCGGAGGGCAAGCCCCTGGCCATTCAGCGGGGCGGCGGGCTGGGCGTGATCAAATCCACCGGGCAAAAAGAATATGCCGCCGCCATTTTCGGCGAGTGGCTTACGGAAACGGAAAACAACGCGCCTTTTGTCACGGCCGCGGGCTACCTGCCTGTGAAGGAAGCGGCCTATCAGGCCCTGCTCAACGGCGGAGCGGCCTCCTTGCCCAACGCAACCTACCAGGAGCTGTATAAGACCGTTGCCGGCATCTATAAGTCGCACGCCTTTTACGTGCCCCCCTTTTTCGACCGCTACGGCGAAACGGAAAAGGCGTTTTGCCTGGCGCAGGGCGCGATCTTTGCCAGATACAGAGCGTCGCTGCAAAACGGCGCAACCACTTCCCCGGAGCTGATTCAAGAAATGTTCAAAGAACTGGAACAGGCCATGTATTGATATTTTCTTAAACCTATATGTTTGCGCAAATCAAAAAAATCATAAGCCTGCCCAAAGGGGCCGACAGAAACAGCATTGTTTTGCGCTGGCGCCTGTTTGCATATCTTGCCGCGCTGGTTTTGATGCTGCTGGGCTGTTTGCTGCTGCTTTTTTTCGGGCTGGATGCGCTTTCCCCCGGCCGCAAGGCCGAAGCCGACCTGCGCGAGCACCTGGAACGCTATGAAGAGCACCTGCGCACTTACTTCGGCAACACGGCGGCCCGGGGCATCCAGTTATCCGAGCAGGCCGCCAAAGAAATCGAAAGGACCTTGGCCGAGCACAGGGCCGTGTTTGCGGATGTTTCCAACAACCCCCCCCTGATCGTGGCCCTGGAGCGCAATACCTTTGACCCCCTGCGCAATGCCCTGCTCATCACCGACTGCAGCGGCGCGTTCATCATTTTTGACGCCACGGTCAACACCTCCCTGCCGGGCAGCGAGCATTCCCGCTGCGGCCTGTATTTGAAGCTGGCCAACCTCAATGTCCCCGACCCGGTCGACCCGGAAATGCTCTGGACCAGGGGCGCGCACGAGGTCGGCCTGGAAAACGAACTTATCTTCCACAACAAATGGGAGCTTGAATTCACCACCAACCGCAAGCCCTTTTACCGCATGGTCCTCAACAAAGCCTCCGCCAACCTCGCGCACAGCTATTATTACTCCCCGGTCATCCGCCTGCACGGCACCTGGGAGCGCATCATGCTGCTGTTTGTGCCCGTTGCGGGAAAAAACGGCCAGGTTTACGGCGTCTGCGGCTTTGAAATCAGCGCCATATTTTTCAAGCTCACGCAGCCGGTAAGCGAAGCGCGGGACGCGCGCCTGGCCGGCCTCATCGCCCAGAAGCGGGGCGATGTCATCCTCGCCGGCACGGGCCTGGAGTCGGGCACGGCCTCGGGTTATTTCGCGGAATTGAACGGCGGCGAAATCAAAACAAAAGAAAAAGACGGGCTGACCCTGTTCACGCTTGCGGACGGCAGGGAGTTTATGGGCCTATACAAGGAAATCGCCTTGTCTCCCCTGGCCGAAAGCAATGCTGAATCCTGGGTGGCGGCCTGTTTTATGCCCAAGGAAGAATATGATGGCGCGGTCAACAGAAACTATCTGAAAATTCTGTTGTGCTGCGCCATTTTGCTGGCCGCGGGCGCGGCTTTGGGCTGGTATGCCAACCGCAAATGCCTGGTGCCCCTGCTGGCCGGCATTGAGGCCATCAAATCCGGCGCGGCGCAAAAGACCAACATCCGGGAAATCGACGACCTGCTGGAATTTATGACCGCCAACGATATCAGAAAAAGCAATGCCGAGAGCAATGCCCCCGCCCCCGGCATCGATATGTCCGGCTTTTACGAGTTTAAAGAAAGCATCGCCACCCTGTCCAAGGCCGAGAAAAACATCTTCGATCTGTATATGGAAGGCCGCTCCGCCCCGGAAATCGCGGAACTGCTTTACATCTCCATCAACACCGTCAAAACGCACAACAAAAGCATCTACCGCAAGCTCAATGTTTCCTCGCGCAAAGCGCTGCTGGTCTACATCCAGATGATGAAGGGCGCTTGAGGGAGAGGCGCGCCGGCGAGGGCTCCTGCCCTGTTACTCTGTCATCCCTCCGCAGCTCCCTTTATTCATCATCCCCGTGCAGCCCCTTTATTCGTCATTCCCGCATTCCTCCAGCCCCATAGCCCGGCCATCATCCCTGGGGTGAGGGCCGGGGCCGGGCCTGTTCGCCGCAGCCGGCGCATTTTCTACCAAAAATCACCCTTGGGGTAATAGGCAAATCTCCGCCTCGGCGGCTACTGTGCCGCATGCCTTCGGACATGGCGTTACCCGCATCTGCATAGGAGCCCCCTATTGCCTTACGCGGCGGCCAGGCCGGGGGGACGCCTTGCCGGCCCGGCAACGTAAACAGGCGGCGGCCGTCTGAAAAATACAGCAACATACAGCGAGGTTTGGTTTATGGAAGTTAATTTACCCCTGTCACAAGGCAAAAGCGCAGGCTCGCCCGCATTTTCCGAGTCCAGCGCGGTGCGCGGCGCTCGCGCCTCACTCTCCCGCGTATTTTCCGCCAGTTTTACCGGCGGTTTTTTTTCGCGCGCGCGTGTATATGCGGCGGCGCTTGTTCTGTGCTGCTTGTGTCTGCCGCTTCTGGCGGGTCCGGCCCTGGCTGCTCCGCAAAACATCACCTACATCGGCGACGGCAGCAACGGCGTGGTGTTGCAGAATGCGCCCGCCTGGG
>JAVBRZ010000205.1:0-3521 GCA_031547425.1 Desulfovibrionaceae bacterium | reverse complement strand
GCCAGGGCGATTATATGCTGGCCACCAAAGGTAACGGACACGGCGACACCATGCTCATCACCCTGACCCCGGCCTCGGTGCCGGAAACCGTGGACTTTCCGGTTTTGGCTTTTGAACTGGCCGACAAGTACCGCCACCCGGTGCTTATTCTTTCCGACGCGGCCATTGGGCAGACCATGGAAGGCATTACCCTGCCCGAGCTGAAAGAGCACGATATCGACACCTATGACTGGCCGCTTAGAGGCCACAAACCGGGCGGCCCCGTGAAAAGCGTGGCCAACATCGCCTATTTCATGCCCGGCGGCTTTAATGAATACCAGGAATATCTCAAGGCCAAGTATGCGCTGATCACTGAACATGAACAGCGTTGGGAAAGCGTTGCCGTGGCTGACGCCGAGTTGGTCCTGGTGGCTTACGGCATCAGCGCCAGGGTGTGCAAGGAAGCGGTGAAAATGGCCCGCCAGAGCGGCCTGTGCCTGGGACTCATCAGGCCCCAGGCCGTGACGCCCTTTCCGGTCAAGGCTTTTGCCGAAATCGGACCCGGTTGCCGTGGTCTGCTGATTGTGGAAATGAGCGTTATGGGGCAGATGCAGGACGACGTGGCCTTGGCCGCCCGGTGCAGCTTGCCGGTTTATGGTTACTGCACCTCCTGCGACGTGCCCGAGAGCGATAAAGTGGTGGCTCTGGCCAGAGATATTTTAGACGGCAAGGCCGTTCCGCTTAAGGCCGCCAAGGAGGTATGAGCTTATGCCAGTGTTGAAAGCTCCCGAATATTTGCTTTGCGGCCAGGCCTCGTTCTGCCCCGGTTGCGGGCACGGCATCGTCAGCCGCTTGTTCGCCGAAGCGCTTGAGGAAATGAATCTTTCGGACAAAGCCATTATTGTCATGGATGTGGCTTGCTGCGCGCTGCTTATGTTCGCCACGGAGTTCGACAATATCGGCGCGGCCCACGGCCGGCCCATTATTACCGCGGCCGGCGCCAAACGGGTGCGCAAAAACAACCCGGTGCTGGCCTACCTCGGCGATGGCGCGGCTTACGCCATCGGCCTGTCGCACACCATGTGGAGCGCCATTCGCAACGAAAACATCACCGCCATTGTGGTTAACAACGGCGTGTTCGGCATGACCGGCGGCCAGATGGCGCCCACCACCCTGGCCGGACAGAAGACCACCTCTTCCCCGGCCGGCCGCGACACGGCCGCCACCGGCAAGCCTTTTGACGTCATGAAAGTGCTGGGCGGCGTTGATCTTGCCTATCTCGCGCGGGGGAGCGTGGACAGCGTGGCCAATGTAGTCAAAACCAAAAAGTACATTCGCAAAGCCATTGCCAAGCAAATGAACAATGAAGGCTTTTCTTTGGTGGAAATCCTCTCGCCCTGTCCCACCAATTGGGGCCTGAGTCCCCTGGACGCCGCGCAGCGTATCCGTGATGTGGTCATCAAGGAATTCCCCCTGGGCGAATACGTGGAAAGGGGGGCGGACCATGCTTAAAAGAATTGTCTGTTCCGGGTTCGGCGGCCAGGGCATCCTGACCACCGGCATCCTGATCGCCTATGCCGGGTTCCAGAACGATTACCGCATCACCTGGTACCCTTCCTACGGCTCGGAAATGCGCGGCGGCACGGCCAACTGCATCGTCAAACTCAGCGACGAGGAAATCGCCAGTCCCTATGTTCAGGAAATTGATATCCTCCTGACTCTTAACGAGCCGGCCATTGACAAGTTCGAGCCCAAAGTGGCGCCGGGCGGCTGGCTGTTTGTCAACACGCCCCTGGTTAACCCCGAGCGGGGCTACCGCGGCGACATCAAAGTGGTCAAAGTGGATGCCGAAGGCCTGGCCGCCAAAGCCGGCAATCCCAAAGGCGCCAACATCGCCATGCTCGGAGCCGTGCTCAGGAGCACCGGCCTGTTCGGTCTGGACGCTTATGAAACGGCCATGACCAACTACTTTACGGAAAAGGGCAAGGAAAAATTCAACAAACTGAACAGTCTGGCCCTGCACCACGGCTACCACAGCGTTTAGAGCATTTCACACTTGAAATGCTTTGGGAGAACTTTCCGGGCGATCCGAAGGGGCGGGCCCCTTGCGCTTCCCGTTCGCCCGGCCCCCTCGCCCTGCTTAACCCTTGTCGGGTTTGGCCGGCATAGCCCTTCGCTTTTGAGATGAAGGAGAGCTTATGAGCCTTGAAACGCTATTGAAACCCAAATCTCTGGCCGTGATCGGGGCCAGCGACCGCGACGGCTTCGGCGGCGACGTCTGCCGCAATATTCTCAACTTCATGCCTGACCTGGCGCGGGTTTATTTTGTCCATCCCACCCGGGAAGAGGTGTTCGGCCGCAAATGTTACCCCAACATTGAAGCCGTGCCGGACTGCATAGATCTGGCCATTATCTGCACTTCCAAAAAAATAGTGCCGGCCAATTTGCGCGAGGCCCACGCCAAAGGCTGCCGCAATGCCGTGGTCCTGGCCAGCGGTTATCGGGAAACCCAGAAAGGGGATGACCGCCGGGACGAAGAGGAACTCATCGCCCTGGCCCGCGACTTGGACATGCATGTCATGGGCCCCAACTGCGGCGGGTTCGTCAATTATGTTGATGGAGTGCAGGCCTTTGCCTTTGTGGTCGGCAAACGGGAGAGAAAAGGCAATATCGGCCTTTTGTCGCAAAGTGGCCAGGTTTGCGTCTCGCTTATGGACAGCCAGTCCATGTGTTTTTCCTACCTGATTTCCGCCGGCAATTGCGCGGTGACCTCCATGGAGGAATACATTGATTTTTTGGTGGATGACCCGGACACCAAGGTGGTCAGCGTGTACCTGGAAGGGGTCAGGGATGCGGCCAAGTTTACGGGCGCTCTGAAAAAAGCCGCGCAAAAACGCAAGCCCGTGGTCATCCTCAAGGTGGGCCGCAGCGAAAAAGGCCGCAAAACCGCCGGATCGCATACCGGCAGCCTGGCCGGGTCCGACCGCACCTATGACGCGGTGTTTAAAAAATTCGGGGTCATCCGGGTCAATGACATGACTGAATTGATCGCCATTTCCGAGCTTCTGGCCACACTGGACGCGCTGCCGGAAGGCGTGAACATGGCTTCCATGAATATTTCCGGCGGCGAGACCGGCATCGTGGCCGATGTGGCCGCTTCCTTCCAGCTGTCCTTTCCGGATTTTTCCCCCGCCACCACGGCTGTTCTGCGCGATTTGCTGCCTTATTACGCCACGGTGAGCAACCCTTTGGATATGACCGCCACCATGGCCTATGACACCGACAAGCTGCTGGCCGCTTACGAGGCTATTTTGGCTGAAAACCAGATTCATATGCTTGTCCTGGGCCTGAACATTCCGGATATAGTCACCGACCCGGCCAATGAGTATATGACCCGGGCCTGCGAACTGCTGCGCGGGCGCGGCTGCATGAAGCCCATTGTGGCCGTGCCCAACACGGAAAGCACGCGCAATAGAGATTATGCGGCCAGGCTCAAGGCCTGCGGCATCCCAATTTTGCCGCCTGTGAAATACGCTTTTCAG
>JAVBRZ010000043.1:0-3226 GCA_031547425.1 Desulfovibrionaceae bacterium | reverse complement strand
AACGGCAAGCATTGCCGGCAGTGCGCCGTGGAACAGGCGCTCAAGACAGGGCAGAAGGCGTTTATCGCCCGCAAAGACACGTTGCCGGACGGGTCCGTGCGTTTTATTGACGACTATGCCATTCCTATCGGGCAAAGCGGGCGTGACGGCAACCGCTACGTGCTGGAAATCATGGTCAATCGCAGCGAGGAAATGTTGGCGCGGGAGCGGCGTGACGCGGCTTATGACGCAACTTTGTCCATCTTGTCCCAACTGCTTGAAGCCAAGGACAACTACACGGCCGCCCACTCCGACGGAGTCCGCGAACTGGCTTTAAGGCTGGCCCGGGCCATGAATCTGCCGCCCAAGGACATCTTTGACATATCCATTGCCGCCAGCCTGCACGATATCGGCAAAGTGCGCGTGCCTTACGCCATCATCAACAAACCTGGCAAGCTCAGCGCTGATGAGTTCGCGCTGGTTAAAAAACACCCGGCGGTCTCTTTTGAGATGATCAGCGACCTGTCCGGCTTTGAAAACATCAAAAACATCGTTCGGCAGCATCACGAGCGCATTGACGGGCGGGGTTACCCGGACGGCCTCTCCGGCGCCCAGATTTCCCTGGGCGCCAAAATCACGGCCGTGGCCGACACTTATGACGCCATCACCACCACCCGCTCCTATCGTGAGGGCCTCTCCCACGAGTATGCCCTTGAGGAAATCGCGCGGGTGGCGGGCACACAGTTGGACGAGCAGGTGGTTGAGGCGTTTTTGCGCATGGATTTTGCGTCTGAAAAGTCGGCCGCTCCGGACAAGGAAAAGGAGCCGGGCACAGTGGAGCGCATCCTGGGACCGGAGGGCTCGGCGCTGGGGCAGGTTAAGGCCAAAGATTTCAAGCAGGTGGTGGACGAGGACAGCCTGCTCAAGGAAATATTCGAAAATACGCCTTGCGGTTATGTGCTTATGGACGCCGAACGCAACGTGCTGTTCGCCAGCGGATATTTTCTTGATTACATGGGCCTTGCTGAAGAAGAGGTGCTGGACAGAAAGTGTTATCAGGCCGCCGGCGTGGTCGGCGGCAAGCCGTGCCCGGGCTGCGCCATTGAGCGGGCTGCGGCAAGCGGCAAAGTGGAGTACATGCGCCAGGAGCAGGACACCAACAACGGCTACAAGATTTTTGACCTGTTCGGCATGCCTTTGACCGGGCCTGGCGGCAAGGTGGAGTATATCATCGAGGTCATCCTTGACCGTACTGCGGAAGTGCAGCTTGACCGGCAGCGCGAAAAAGACCTGCAGAAGCTGGTTGGCATGATGAGCGGCCTTTTGCGGGAGCAAGAGGAAAGTATGGAGGATGAATATTTATCTTCTAAAATAGTAATCTTGCGCGAGCGCCTGAGTGAACTTCTGGGCACGGCATAGGGGGCGCCGGAGGCATGTTTGGTTCCGGCGCGCATGTTATTCGGACCACGGGCCGGGGCAGCCCGGCAGGCTGAATTGCCGCGGCGCGAGGAGCCTGGCTTTTACCCGACGGTAGACGTGCGGGGACACGCCAAAACGGTATGACCACAAGGCGCAGCCGCCTTTGGCCGCGCAGGAGCGTACTTCCCGGCGGTCGCCGCCGCAGCAGACCAGGCAATAGCGGCGCGCGGCGCGCAAGGGATTTTTTTCCAGCAAATCTTCTCCGGCCAGGCGGTAGGCATGCAAGGGGCAGTCCGCATCGCCGCAGGCGCTTACCCGTGCGGCGGATTTGCCCTGGCAGGCGAAGCAGAAGCTGCGGATGGCCGCAAGGGCTTTAGGATCGGCGTTTTTCATTTAAGTATGTTCATGAACCGCTCCCGCACGCCCCCGCAATTGGGGGTTAAGAAGAGGGAGGACGGCCGGCTGGTTTTGCGGACCTCTTGAGGAGCCCGGATCCCCGCTTGCGCGGTGATGTCGGGCTGCGGAAAATGAATCCCGCCCCGTGTTTAAACTTCCGGACTCCCTTCCGCGCGGGGGCGCCACGGCTCTAAGGCCGGTCTTCCCGGCCTAAGCGCCGCAGCATTTCTTGTATTTTTTGCCGCTGCCGCAGGGGCAGGGGTCGTTGCGGCCCACTTTGGAGTCTTCGCGGCGGTAGGGAGTGTGGCCGTCCACGTCACCGTCCAGATAAAACCACTGCCCGTTGTCCTTGCGGAAGTAAGCCCGTTCGCGGTGTTCATTGGCGTTGTCGTGCACGGCGTATTTGGCGGTGAAGACCACTTCGCCTTTGTCGTCACCTTCGTTGCCGCCGTTGGTTTCCTCAATGCTCAGGCCTTGCCAGGTCAAGGCGTCGCCCGGGGCTTTAAGGTCGCTTTCCTTGATGCCGCCGCGCACGCTGGGGTGCAGACTGGTGATCAGAAATTTGGTCTTGTCCAGTACATGGGCGGAGTATCTGGCCCGCATCAGAGCTTCCGGGGTGGGCGCCTGAACTTTGCCGTCCAGGATGGGACCGCAGCATTGCTCCAGGGGGTGGCCGGAGCCGCAAGGGCATTCCTGCATGATGAAAATCTCCTGAAAAAGTGTTTGCGGCCGGCGGGGCAAAGGTCCGCCCCGGCCGCGCCACAAGTTTGTGCCACATTTGCCCGGCTTCGTCCAGTTGGAAAGGCGCGGGACAGGGGGGCGGAAGCCTGGCACGGGCCTCATTGGCGCGGTTGGAGCGGATCTTCGGGCGGGTTGCGGTTAAATCCGTGGTCGGCTAAAGTATGAAAAGTTCCCGGCATAGTTTCCGGCCGGGCGGCCATAACGGCGGGAGGATAATTAATGACTGAAAACGCAATGGACAACAGGCGGCGGTTTGTCCGGCTGCCCAAAGGTTACAGCGTGGAGATCAACGAATTCAAGTTTCCCATCACCAACCAGGAGCGCGTTTCCGCCACCTGTTCGGACATCAGCACGGGCGGCGTGTGTCTGGAATCGCCGGAAGCTTTTGAGCCCGGCGCGCGTTTGCAGGTACGGGTCAATATCCCCCGTTTGAATAAATTCATGCCCGGTTTTTTCAAAGTTTATGAAAACGACGCCGAGCAATATCTGCAGGCCATCGCCGAAGTGGCCTGGTCCGAGCCCGTGCCCGGCGGTCACCAGGTGGGCCTGCGCTTTATCGACCTTGACCCGGACACCACCCGGGCGTTGACCGGTTTAATCAAGAAAGCTCTGGCCGAAGAAGCCGGCAAGTAGATTTGGCTTAAGGAAATAAAAAAGCGCGGTCTGTTAGAACAGAGAGCGCCGTCACTCA
>JAVBRZ010000080.1:0-13040 GCA_031547425.1 Desulfovibrionaceae bacterium | reverse complement strand
CTATCAAGCACTCCATTTTTACTCCATCGACTCATGCGGGTATAAATGGAATGCCAATTCCCAAACTCTTTCGGCAAACTTCGCCACTTGCAGCCGTTCTCGGCAACGTACAAGATGGCGTTAATAATTTGAAGGTTATCCAGTGTGACATTGCCTCGTTGGCGTGGAAGGCTATCAGCGATCCGCGCATACTGTTCCTGGGTAATTTTCATGAGGCAAATGTAGCACAACCAAACAATTTTAGCAATTAGCGTTAACAGGCCCTAGAGCATTTTAACTTTGAAATGTTACACCATCCGCAGCATTTAAAAGACAAAAAACATAGTCTTTTATCATACACGTTCAGGCCGAAGCGGCCTGAACTAAAGACACGCTGCGCTGCTCGCTTGCGGGCGTCTGCCGGCGCATCCGCCAGAGCATTTTTCCTTAATATATAATTTAAATGTTAAAATGCTCTAATCTTGCGATGATCCGCCCAGATAACTATTCTGGACTTCCGGGTCGTTGAGCAGGTTTTGGGCCGTGTTTTCCATGACCATGCGGCCGAGCTCCATAACATAACCCCGCGTGGCGATTTTCAAGGCCGCGCGGGCGTTTTGTTCGACCAGCACAATGGTTACCCCGGCTTGATTGATGGCGCGAGCCGTATCTAAAATGGCCCGAACCATGATGGGCGAGAGGCCCAGGGAAGGTTCGTCCAAGAGCAGCACGCGGGGGCGGCTCATGAGCGCCCGACCGATGGCCAGCATCTGCTGCTCGCCGCCGGACAGGGTTCCGGCCAGTTGTTTTTGCCGCTCCAAAAGGCGCGGGAACAGGTCGAAAATCCAGTGCAGAGTTTCGCGCGCGGCCTTGCTGTCGTTGCGGGTGAACGCGCCCAGTTCCAAGTTTTCCTGTACAGTGAGCGTGCCGAAAATGCGCCGGCCTTCCGGGGCCTGGGTGATGCCCAGGTGCACCACTTCGTGGCTGGGCAGGGCATGCAGCGGTTTGCCTTCAAACCAGATGCCGCCTGAACTGGGGCGCACTAGGCCGCTGATGCTCATGAGCGTGGTGCTTTTGCCCGCGCCGTTGGCGCCCAGGATGGTGACGATTTCCCCTTCCTTTACGTACACGTTGATGCCGTGCAAGACTTCAATATTGCCGTAGTGGACGTGTAAATCGCGCAATTCCAGCAGCATGGCGGGTTAATCCTCTATGCCCAGGTAGGCCTCAATGACCTTGGGATCATTTTTGATTTCCGCGGGGGAGCCTTCGGCGATAAGCGCGCCGTATTCCAGCACCACCAGTTTTTCGCAGATTTTCATGACCAGGCGCATGTCATGCTCAATGAGCAGCACGGTCACGCCCCGGTCGCGGATGGTGCGGATCAGGTTCATGAGCGAGGCTGTTTCATGGTCGTTCATGCCCCCGGCCGGCTCATCCAGGATAAGCAGGCGCGGTTCGGTGGCCAGGGCCCGGGCGATCTCCAGCAGGCGCTGGTTGCCGTAAGATAAATTGCGGGCCAGATTGGCCTGCTCATCGGCCAGGCCCACAAACTCCAGTTCTTCCAGGGCCCGGCGCAAAGCGATTTTTTCCTCGCGAAAATGCCCGGGCGTACGCAGCATGGCGGAAACAAGACCGCCTCTGATGCGGCAATGGCAGCCGGCCAGCACGTTTTCCAGGACGCTCATGTCCTGGAACAGGCGGATGGTTTGAAAAGTGCGGGCGACCCCAACGCGCACGATCTCGTGGGTGGGCATCCTGGTCAGGTTGTGTCCGGCAAAGACGATGTCCCCGGCATCGGGGCGGTAGTTGCCGGTAATCAGATTGAACACCGTGGTCTTGCCCGCGCCGTTGGGGCCGATGAGCCCCATGATGCAGCCTTCCTTGACGGTGAAGGACACCCCGTGCACAGCCACCAGGCCGCCGAAAGATTTGGTCAGGTGATGCAGGGACAAAAGGTTCATTCATCCCCTCCCTGCTTGGCCGGCACGGCTTGCTCCGCCTGCCCGGCCGCTTTGGCCGCGCGGATTTTATTCAGGATGGGAGCGATAATGTACTTTTGCGGTTTAGGCGGCAGCAGCCCCTGCGGGCGGAAAATCATCATGGCCATCATGGCCGCGCCGAACACCAGCATGCGGGCCGAGCCAAAATCGCGGAACAGCTCCAGCAAAGTGATCAACAGGAAAGAGCCCAGCAAAACTCCCTTGATGCTGCCTGACCCGGCCAGGATGACAATGGCGAACAACAGGACCGATTCCCAGAAGGTGAACGACTCCGGCGAAATCAGGGTCATCTTGGTGGCGTATAGCGTGCCGGCCATGCCCGCCCAGAAGGCGCCCAGCACAAAAGCCGCCAGTTTGTAGTGGCTGGCGTTGATGCCTGTGCCCTCGGCGGCCAGGGCGTCTTGCTTGATGTAATTGAGCGCCCGGCCAAAGCGGGAGTTTTCCAGAAAATGGAAGAGCAGCACGGTAAGGCCCACAAAAGCCCAGATGAGATAGTAGAGCTGATGCGGCTTGGACAGAATATGGCCGAACAGAACGGGGCGGCCGATGCCGTAAATGCCGTTGGCCCCGCCGGTCAGGCCGAAAACGTTGTTGACGATGGCGATGTTGATGATTTCCACAATGCCGATGGTGACGATGAGCAGATAGTCGCCGCGCAGGTGAATGATGGGCTTGACCACAATAAAGGCGAACAGCCCGGCGACGAGGCCCGAGGGGATCATCAGCCAGAGTATGGGGATGCCGTACTGGGTGTTGAGAATGGCTGTGGCGTAAGCGCCCATGGCGTAAAAGGCGGCGTGGCCCATGTTGAACAGGCCGGCGTGCCCCAGAATGATGTTCAGGGACAGGGCCAGCACGGCATACAGGCCCACGTCGTTCATGACGTTGGTGGCATAGGCGCTCATAAATTGCGGCAGGGCGAGCAAAATGAGCGCTAAGCCCGAGTATACGAGAATTTTGCGGTTCATATGGCGTCAGTCATATTTTGTCAGCGGTTTTTTCGCCTAAAATGCCGGTGGGCCGGAAAATTAAAATGCAGATGAGCACCAGGAAGGCAATGGCGTCTTTCCAGGCAATGGAAATATAGGCCGCGCCCAGGGCTTCGATGACTCCCAGAAGCAGGCCCCCCAGCATGGCGCCCGGAATATTGCCGATGCCGCCCAAAATGGCGGCGGTAAAGGCTTTTAAGCCATAAACCCAGCTCATGGTATAGTTAATCTGGGTGTAGTACAGGCCGACCATGACCCCGGCCGCGCCGCCCAAAGCCGGACCGATGAAAAAGACAATGGAAATAATGCGGTTAACGTCAATGCCCATGAGCCTGGCCGCATCCTGGTCAATGGCCGTGGCCCGGATGGCCGTGCCCAGGCGGGTGCGGTTGATGAACCAGTAGAGCACGAGCATCAGGCCCAAAGAGGCCAGAAACATAAGAATGCGGCCTACGTGCAGACTGGTGTCACCCAGGTGCAGAACCTGGGAAGCGTCCATGATCGGGTAAACTTCGGCGCGGGCTTCATAGGCCAGCATAATGGCGTTCTGAAAGAAAATTGACGCGCCCAGGGCCGAAACCACAGCGGCCAGGCGGTCGGAACGGCGCAAGGGGCGGTAGGCCACCCGTTCCAGGGCCACGCCCACGATGCCCACCAGGCCCATGACCAGGGCGGCCACAATGACGATGGCCAGGATAATGGGCACGTGCCCGGCCAGACCCGAGGATACCAGCAGGGAAAAGCCCAGGTAGGCGCCCAAGGTGAACAGGTCGCCGTGGGCGAAGTTGATGAGCTTGAGCACGCCGTAGACCATGGTGTAGCCCAGGGCGATCAGAGCGTATATGCCGCCCACGGCCAGGCCGTTGGTCAATTGCTGTATGAATTCATCCATGAGATGACATCACAAAGATAACGTTGGCACGAAGCCTGCGACGGCAAGCTTCGTGCCAACAAGTTGTTTATAAGGTAGCGCTGTCCGGGCCTTAATCCCGCTGCATCACAAACTCGCCTTTGTCATCCACCCTGTAGAGGTAGTAAAGGTTGCCCACGCGGTCGCCTTTTTCGTTAAAGGCGATTTCGCCGCTCAGGCCGGAAAAACCCTTGAGGCCGTTGTGCAAATAATCGGCAATGGCCGAGGAGTCGGCGCCTTTGGCCTTAATGGCTTCCACGATGACGTTAAACGCGTCGCCGGCCAGCACGGGCCAGATGGAGCTGGGCATGGCGCCGTATTTTTCCTGATAAGCGGCCAGGAAGGCTCGTCCGGATTCAGTATTCAAGTCGGAGGGCATGGCCGGGGACAGAAAGTAGTAGCCAGTGGCATAACCGCCGGCCAGTTTGACCAGGTCACGGTTGTTGGTGGCATCGCCGCCGACCATGGGCACCTGCCACTTCATTTCAGCCATCTGGCGCAGGAGCGTGGCGGCTTCGGGGTAATAGCCCGTGAACATGATGATTTCCGGGTCCTTGCTCTTCATGGTGGTCAAAAGGGCGTTGTAGTCGCGCTCATTGGGCCGCAGGGCGTCAAAAAACACGATTTCCACGCCGGGGGCGTGCTCAAGGCCGGCCTTGATTTCATCGGCCAGGCCCCGGGCGTAGGCGGAGTTGTCATGCAGGATGGCGATGCGCTTATGGCCCATGGTTACCAGGGTTTTGACCGCCATGGCGCCCTGGTCGTCATCGCGGGGGCAGGTGCGGAAGAAGGTGGAAAGGCCCTTTTCCGTGAGGCGGATGGAGGTGGATCCGGTGGCGATCTGGACAATGCCGGCTTCAGCCAGGATGTTCTGGGAAGCTTCGGTTACGGCCGAGCCGTAAGTGCCGATGACGGCCACCACGTCGGACGTGGCCAGGCGCTGCGCGGCCAGAGCGGAAGTGCGGGGCTCGCTGGCGTCGTCCTGGGTGATGATTTCCACCTGGTTGCCGTTAATGCCGCCGGCCTTGTTCACGCCGTCGGCCAAAAGTTCCACGATGCGCTGCATATCCTGGCCTTCATTGGCATAAGCGCCGGTCAGGGGGCAGAGCAGCCCGATTTTGATGGTTTCGGCCGCGGCCAAACCGCTGCCCAGAAGCAGGCACCCCAGAGTCAGAAGAAAAATGCGGAAAAATTTGATCATAACAGCATCCCTGCCTTGTTTCATGAATTTTGTGGCGTGACAGTAGCTATAAAGGGGAAAAATGGCAAGTCCCCGACGTTTTCGATCTGTGATTTCAATTGAAATAATATATTTGATTAATGCTCCGGCGGTATGCAGCGAAGCGCGGCGCCGCCCGCGACAAAGACGTAGGCGAAACTCGTTTCCGCCCACGTCTTTGTCAAGCGCAGACCTTATAGGCGCGATAAAAGGCGGCCTGAAAGCTTAAGTTCCGGCATTGCCCGGCAAAGTGACTGAAGGGCGTGGGAGTAAGCAAATGTTTTCGGCAAATATTGACAGCAAAAGGCGGATAAAATATGAAAAGGGTTCCTGTAAGAGGTCAAATTGGCGGGTGGGAGGCAAGTATAGCTAGGGGAAAACCTGGGGATATTTACATGTATTGAATATTCCTGATTATCCGTAAAATATTGCGGCTGAAAGAAAAGATCTATTGAAAGCTACATTTAGTATCCTACGTTGTCAACAGTAATCTACTGGTAATTATCTCTAAATTAATACAAAACCTAGACCACAGGTTCCCAAAGCGTTTGCGCTGGGGTGCCTTTGCCGCAATGAAATTCATCGCTCCCCGGGGGAAGCCATGCACCGGTATCTCACAAGGCAACACACGCAGGATGCGCCTGTTTTAGGGCAGTCGTTCCGGTCGTGCGCGCCGGCGAACTGCCCCCCCGCCTCACTCCGCAACCTTCTTTCCACACTTATTCCTTTTATTCAGAACATTTCCACGTCATGCCCCGGATTCGCCCGGGTCGCCAGGTTGCGTCCTTCATGCAGTTTAATTAATTGGGGCCATATGTTGTGGCCCCGGTGGTTTAAGGTGCTTGGCGCTTATTCAACGGCTGTGTCGATTGCTGTTGAGAGCGCCCGTTTTAACCAGGAGATCGCGACTTCCGCCTTTCACCCGGCTTTATGCCGGGCGGAGCATTCCCGCAGGTAGCCGGATAACGGACCGGCTTGGGAGCAAGGCAAAATTAGTCCCAAAGCTTTGCTCCCTGCGCTTGTTGGTGCATGAGGCGTCGAAGATCGGCCTGATCTCTTTTTTGGGCAGATGCAGCACGGAGCTGCACAGCTTAGGAGGTTTATGATGGGTATAACTGCAATGGGTTGGGGCTTGATAATTTTTATCGCCACTTTCGTGTGTATCGGCATCGGCATGGTCGCCTTTGTCAAAGGCAGCGGCAAGCGGTACATCGTCTGTGGTAAGGCTTTGCCCTTCTTCTTCGTGGGCACCATGCTCATGGCGCAGGCCGTTGACGCCAACACCAGCTTGGGCGCGGCCAGCCTTGCTTACGAAATCGGTTTCTGGGAAGGCTTCACCGTTCCTCTGGGCCTGGCCGGGTGTTTGTTCATTACGGCCTTGTTTTATGCCAAGAGGCTTAACAAGCTGAACCTGCTCACCCTGCCGGACTACTATTTTAGAAGATACGGCTCCAAGATGGAAGTGCTCACCGGTCTGGCCATGGCCCTGAGCTTCATGATCCTGGTGGCCGGCAACTTCTCCGGTTCCGCCTGGATTCTGACCATCGTTTACGACATGGACTATTTAACCGCGCTTATTCTTATTTCCGTGCTTATTTTCGTGTACACCATCGCCGGCGGGCTTTTCTCCTGCGCGGCCACGGACATTGTGCAGCTTTATCCGGCCATCATCGGCTTTATAGGCAGCTTCATCTATCTGCTGGCCAACCATGGTTGGGATTTCTTTGCTGAAGTCATTCCTCCGGGTTACTTTGACATCGCGGGCCTGACCAGCATAGAAAGAGGCGCTCTGGTCAACTGGGCCACCATGATCGCTCTGGCTCTGGGCGACGTTGTGGCGCTCGACTTCATGGAACGCATTTACTCGGCCAAATCCGGCCGTACCGCTCAGATCGCCTGCCTTTACGCCGCGTTCTGGACCTTGATTACCGGTTTTGTGTGCACCATGATCGGCGTGATGGGCATGAAGCTCTATCCTGAAATCGCTGACTCGCGCATGGTTCTGCCCACCATCGCCATGGAACAGGTGCCCTTCGCCCTGGGCCTGCTCATGGTGGCCGGGGTTATCGGCGCCGGCGCGTCCACGGCTAACGGCGGTATCCTCGGGATTTCCACCACCTTTGGCCGTAACCTCTTCCAGAAGAACATCCTGCGCCTCATCCGTGAAAGCCGCGGCGAAAAGCTGGTGGTTCACCACTCCGAAGAAGAACGCAAAAAGTCTGACGCAAAGCTCCTGTGGATCTCCCGCGCCATGGCCGTGCCCGCTCTGGTCTGCGCCATCTGGATCGCCTACGTTAAGCCCGAACCCGGCATTCTGCTGACTCTGGCCTTTGACGTGGTGCTGGCCGGCTGCTTCATCCCCCTGACCTTGGGCATGTACTGGAGCAAGGCCAACGAAACCGGGGCTATTGTGGGCATGATTCTGGGCTCGGTGATGCGTATTGTGCTGTTCTACGTGATTCCTGAAGACCTGGCCGGGCTTGACACCTTGCTCGCCCCGATCTTCTCCCTGGTCATGGTTCCGATCAGCCTTATGACCCAGGCGTCCTGTCCGCCCAAACACCACATCAACGAAGAGATTCCGGATGACGCGGAAGTGTTGGCCGGCGTGTGCTAAGTTGATGCCAATGCCTTAAACGCTACAGCAAAGGCGGCCGGAAACTTGTTTCCGGCCGCCTTCTCATTTTTGGCCCTTTATTAGAACTCATTTCATAATTCCCCTTTGCTGCAAAAGTTAACTTTGCGTCATTGGCCGCGTTAACAGGCCAAAAGCCCCCTCTTCGTAGGGGTGGCTGCGCTTTCGTCGTCTTTTGGCCTGTTGCCTTGCCATTGTCCCAAATCTTGCTTTTTCGCCACAAAAGTGCAGCTTATCAAGCGCAAGCAAAGTGAACAGCGGCACATCCATTTCCTCTCGGCCGTCGCGCAGGCAATGGAATTTGAGAGGGGCGGGACCAAGGATGGTTCATTGAAGACAAGGGACTCCTTGCCCTCAAGCGCCAGCAAGTACCGCCGAAGCCGCTCGAAAAAGCAGCAGAAGTAGTCCATGGGTTCGAGGAACTTTTCGCAAAAACACGGCTGACTTTCAAGCAGGAGAGAGTGTTCCGCAGGGCGCTCCGTCTCGCCAGCAGTTCCTTGGTTACTTTGGGTAGCGCAAGGTTTCAGAGATGCGTTGCGCCGGGGCGGAGCAGTTCGCCGTCGGGTCGGCGGCGTACTGTCTTTTCGCCAAGGAACGCATAGACCGGCAGGCTCTCTTTGCTCCGGTCGGAAGGCTCGTGATGGAACGCCTTCATCAAGACCAGCCGTTGGTCGTCATTATGGATGATGTCTTAGAGCATTTTAACTTTGAAATGTTACACCTTATGCAGCATTTAAAAGACAAAAAACATAGCCTTTTATCATACACGTTCAGGCCGAAACGGCCTGAACCAAAGACACGCTGCGTTGCCCGCTTGTGGGCGTCTGCCGGAGCATCCGCCAGAGCATTTTTCCTTAATATATAATTTAAATGTTAAAATGCTCTAATTGTGCTGTTTGCGATGCTGTCAGACAGCCAAAGATGAGAAGGGCATTTTTTATATTCTCAGGGATGCCTGCAAAGCTAAAATTGCGCGCACCAATATTCCCTCAGCCGGGCTTTGCGCTCCCGCCAGTCAGGCAGCAGCGTGTGCAACAGCTTGTAAAAAGGCCGGTCATGGGCAAAATGGCGCAAATGGCACAGCTCGTGGACCAGCACGTAATCAATGCAGGGCACGGGCATGGCCGCCAGATGGCGGCTCAAAGTGATCACGCCCTGGCGGCTGCACGATCCGTAGCGGCTGCACATGGCGCGCACCTTGAGTTGTGGCGGGCCGGCGCACAAGAGCGGGCCGCCCTGGGCCTGCAGGCCGGGAAACCACAGGGCCAGCCGTTCAGCGAAAACCGCGCCGGCCTGGTCCTGAAACCATTTGTCCAGCAGAGCCCGCACCTTGTCCCGGCTGGCCGCACCCCTAGTCCGGATCTGAAAACCATGCTCTTCAAGGCGCACCTCGCCCCGCACATGTTCTGTGATATTCAGGGCATAATCCCGGCCCAAAAAACGCTGAATGTCGCCCGTTTCATACCCGGGAAGCGGCAGGGCCGCGCGTAGGCGTTGAAAATAGGCCTGACGCTCCAAAATCCAGGCTGTTCGCCCGGCCAACCAGGCCATGACTTCCTCTTGCCGGCTGGCCAGCGGGGCGCGCACGAGCACGGCGCCGTCAGGCCTGACCTTGAGGCGCACGGTCTTGTGTCTGTCTTTTTCCAGGTGGATGACGATGCGGTTGTTACCCGCGCACAGAGGCACAGCTTTAGCGCGCTCAAGACCTGAAAGTGGCATGGATCTGTTCCAGGCGCTCGGCCAGAGCCCCGGCCGTCACCTCCAGGGTTTCCGGCTTCAAGGGGTATGGCGAGGCGCTGTGGCGGCCAAGGGCGGGGACGGGGCTGCCCGGTCTGGCGCTCAGGCCCAGGCTGTCCGCCAAAAGGCCGGCCAGATGGACCACGGCCGGCTCTTTATAATGGGCGGCGTGGTGAGGATTATGGTGCCAGTGCACAGCGGTGATCAGGGGCGCGGGCATATTCCATTTTTTGAGCAAAAGCCCGCCCAGTTTGGCGTGGTTGAAGCCCAACACCTTGTCTTCCAACTCGTGCATGACGGCGTCATTTTCAGCCTGGCCGTATATAAGGCGGGCGTGTTCCTTGGCAAGACACATCAGCGCCAGCTTGCCCACATCATGCAAAAGCCCGGCCACAAACAAGCGTTCGCTGTCTTTGCCGCCTTCCTGCACTTCCCAAATGGTCTGCGCGGCAATGCCCACCGCGATGCTGTGCTTCCACAAACTGTCCAGGCCGGGCATATTTTTAGGCGCCCGGGTGATGATTTCGGAAAATACGAAGCCCAGAGCCAGACTGTACAGGGGCTTTATGCCGATGAGGCTCACCGCCCGACTGACCGTGTCCACCCTGGAGGAGAAGCTGTAAAAGGGGCTGTTGACCAGGCGCAGCAAAAAAGCGGACAAACCGGCGTCCTTGAGGACCACCTCGCCGATGGCCGCCGCGGACACACGTTCGTCAGCGGTGATGTGCCGCAATTCCTCAAGCACCTGAGGCATGGGCGGCAGTTGCGCATCGTCCCGCAACATGCGGGCGATGTCCAGACGCGGCAGTTCAGCCAGGCGCTCCTTAATTTCCGCTGCGGGCAAGCCGGAATTCGCCGTT
This sequence comes from Desulfovibrionaceae bacterium, assembly GCA_031547425.1. Lineage (GTDB taxonomy): Bacteria > Desulfobacterota > Desulfovibrionia > Desulfovibrionales > Desulfovibrionaceae > JAVBRZ01. The sequence goes on along the minus strand of JAVBRZ010000080.1, from coordinate 2,708 downwards.
TCCCCATGCCCGGACCCCACGCCCTGTTCCCGGCCCGGCCAGGCCTGGGCCAGGCGGTGCATGTCCTTGAACAACGGATCATTGAGATCGCAGCGCCTGAAGCGATTGGTGATTTGCGGATCATAGCCGGGCTCGGCCGCGCCCGCCTTATCTTGAACCACGTTCTGATCCGGAGTTGATTTTTTTTCCGCGTCCATGCATAACGTGTATAGTGTACAAAATAAAAAAAAGCTATATGATTTGAAACGCGCCGGTTAAAAACACGCCGGGCTTCAGCTTTACAAGCCGGCCCGGGGGCAATATACTTTCCGCACCTGAGCGCGGCCCGGCATCCCGGCCATTGCAAGCAATCCGGTTCCCGCCGTAAACCCAGCGGGAACATAGCCATATTTTTTTTAAATTTATATTTTTTGAGGTAACCATGAGTGATAATGAACAGGACAACGCAATAGAACAGCAAACTTCCCCAGAACCCACGCCCAAGCCGGCTTCGCGCCGGGGCAGCCGGGGCGGCAAACGCCGCTCCGCCGCATCAAAATCCGCCGCTTCCGGGCAACCAGTCCCGGATGAGCCCACAGCCTCGCTCCCGGCGTCTGAAGCCGCGGCCGGGCCGGACACGCCGGACAAGCCGGACGCGCCTGAACAAATTTACGCCGAGGAAGGCACGCTGGAGCCGCCCGCCCAAAAAGCCTCCCCCGCCAAATCCGCGGCCAAGAAACCGGCGGCCAAAGCCGCGCCTAAAACCGCTGCCAAAGCCGCTCCGGCCAAAAAGCAGGCGATGTTTATTTCCGTGCTGCCCGGCGAACAGGTGGAAGTGGCTGTGACCGAAAGCGGCGGTCTCCAGGAATATTATGTGGAGATGCTGCACCAGGCCAAAACCAGGGGCAATATTTACAAAGGGGTCATCAACAACATCGACGCCAACCTACAGGCCGCTTTCGTCAATTACGGGGCGGATAAAAACGGCTTTTTGCAGATCGATGAAGTCCACCCCGAATATTATCTGCAGCACCACGATGCAGCCAAGGGCCGCAAGTACCCGCTGATGCAGAAAGTTTTGCAGGCCGGCCAGGAAGTGCTGGTCCAGGTGGTCAAGGAACCCACCGGCAACAAAGGCGCGTTCTTATCCACCTACCTGTCTCTGCCCGGACGTTTTCTGGTGCTTACGCCCGGCCGCGAGCAGCTCGGGGTTTCGCGCAAAGTGGAAGACGCCGAAGAGCGCGAGCGCTTGCGTGAGCAGATTCAGGGTCTGTCCGCCGGGCCAGGCCTGGGCCTGATCGTGCGCACGGTAAGCCTGAGCGCCAACAAGACCATGCTGCAAAAAGACCTGCAATTTTTAAAACGCCTGTGGAAGGAAGTGCGCACGCGCGGCGCTTCCGAACCCGGTCCCTGCCTGATTTACCAGGAGCCCGGCCTCGCGCCCCGCGCCGTACGCGACTACCTGACCGACGACATTTGTGAAATTTGGGTGGATGACGAAGCCACAGCCACGCAGATCAGCGAAACCATCCCCTTGATTTTTCCCCGGCGCTGCAGCAACAAAAACCTGCTCAACGTTTATCGCGACCCCAAAAAAACCTTGTGGGAGCACTTCAACCTGCTGGGCCCGATCAATGAATTATACTCACGGGAAGTGACCCTGCCCTCGGGCGGCCGCCTGGTCTTCGATCAGACCGAAGCGCTGATGGCCATTGACATTAACTCCGGCAAAAGCGCGGGCAAGAACAATTTTGAAGCCATGGCCCTGCGCACCAACATGGAAGCGGCCGAAGCCATTGCCCGCCAAAGCCGCCTGCGCGACATCGGCGGCCAGATTGTGGTCGATTTTATTGAAATGCACGACCGCAACCACTGGCGCGACGTGGAAAAAGTTATGCGCGCGGCCATGAAAAGCGACCGTGCCCGGCATGACTTAAGCCGTATCAGCTCTTTCGGGCTCATGGAAATTGTGCGCCAACGCCTGGGCTCCTCGGCCCTGTCCATTACCATGGAAAACTGCCCCTATTGCCGTGGCTCAGGCCTGCGCCGCAACATGGAATGGCAGGCGCTGCAGGCTCTGCGCGAAATTCCGCGCAAGCTGCGCCAGGCTGAAGGCGGCACTGTTGTTTATGAAGTGGAACCGGAGCTGGCCATATATCTGCTCAACCATAAACGCGAAAGCCTGTCTCATTTGGAAGAAATGTACGACGCCACCCTGGAGATACGCCTGGCCGGGATTTAGCGTGAACGCGCCGGGGAGGGAACAGCCCAGGGAACTGAATCCCTTGGGGTGTTCCCCTTTCCGGATCCTTCCCTTTCCTTGGAACTCATTTCATAATTCCCCTTGTAGCGAAAAAGGCTCCCGAGGCTGGCGACAAGGCGTAAAAACGAGACCATTTCCTTGAAAGAACAATCTCCTGAACTTCTCCTGCACGTGTGCTGCGGCCCTTGTTCCATCACCACCATTGCCGCCGCGCAACGTGATGACTTCAACACCACCGGGCTGTTTTACAATCCCAATATCCATCCCTTGCAGGAATACCTGAAGCGGCGGGAGGGCGCCGGGCAGGTGGCGGAACGGGAAGGGATTCCCTTGCGCTTTTGCGCTCTGGAATATGATCCCCGCGTTTTTCTGCGCGCCGTGCACGGCCGGGAAAACGAGCGCTGCCGTCATTGCTACCGCCTGCGTTTGGAACGCGCCGCGCAACTTGCCAAGAAACACGGGTTCA
>JAVBRZ010000209.1:0-10566 GCA_031547425.1 Desulfovibrionaceae bacterium | reverse complement strand
TTCCACGTCTTTTTCATGGCCCCGGCCGGGCTGCTGTTGTTCAAAGAGCGGCTTTCGGCAGGGCTGCTTGTCGGCTTGCCGCTGGCCATGCTGGGCTTAAGCTTGCTGGTGGGCATCAACGGGAGCGGCATTCCGGACACGGCCCTTACGGGCCTCGCTTTGGGCCTGACCGCTTCTTTCTGGTATGCGGGTTATGTGTTGGTGTTGCGCCAGTCGCAATACCTGCCCAAGCGGCTTTCCCCGTTGGGCAGCGTTACAGTGATGACCGTGGGCTGCGCCCTGATTATGGCCCTGGTGCTGTTTGGCGCGGGCAAGCCTTTTGCCATTCCGGACATGCACAATGGCGTGGTCCTGGTGGCTTACGGCGTATTTTGCCAGGCTTTGGGCTGGCTGTTTCTTACCCTTGGACTGCCCCGGCTGCCCGCCTCTCTGGGCGCGCCGGTCATGCTGCTGCAGCCGGGCTTGGCCTTTGTTTGGGACGTCCTTTTCTTTGGCCGCCCGATAAGTTTCCTGATCCTCCTGGGCGCGGCCATTGCCCTGGCCGGCATTTACCTGGCCGCGACCGGGCAGATGCGTAAAAATTCCCCTGGCCGCAAGGCATAAAAAAGTCCTGCTCAGAAAAATATCTGAACAGGACTTGTCCGTGCTTTGGAGCGGGAGACGGGATTTGAACCCGCGACTTCAACCTTGGCAAGGTTGCACTCTACCGCTGAGTTACTCCCGCGCGGTATAAACAAGGTGGGGAGCCGCATTGCCCGGCTTTCCGCCTTGCGTGAAAAAAGCTTTTAGATTAGAGCTTGAGCAGTGTCAAGCACTAAATATCATTCTCGGAGCGGAAAATATGGAAGTCGCCGTTTTTTGCCTGGGCCCGCTGGATACCAACTGCTATGTGGTCCACAACACCGGGGAGGCCGTAGTCATTGACCCCGGCGGCAAAATAAAAAAAATTCTGGCTTATCTGGAAAAAAACAACCTGGTGGTCACCCGGATTTTGAATACGCATCTGCATTTTGACCACACTTACGGCAACGCCGAGTTGGCGGATCTGTATAAAGTTCCGGTGCTGGCCGGCGCGGGCGAGGCGCAAATCGACAACAGCCCCTTGACCCAAGGCGGCGTTTACGGCCTGCCCCTGGTTGCGCCCTATGCCTGGGAAGTTCTTGAGCCGGGGGAATATGAGTGGTTGGGCGCAACCTGGCGCGTGCTGTCCACGCCGGGGCACAGCCCGGGCAGCCTGACTTTTTATGTGCCGGACCTGCAGGCCGCGTTCGTTGGCGATCTGGTTTTCCGCCAGTCCGTGGGCCGTACGGATTTTCCGGGCGGCAGCGCGGCTGTGCTGGTCAAGTCGGTGAAGGAGCGAATCTTTACCCTGCCTCCGGAGACCGTGCTCTATTCCGGGCACGGCCCCAAGACCAGCGTGGCTGGGGAAATGCGTAAAAATCCTTATATTCCCAAGGATTGACGTTTATGGGAGCTGAACTTCCGGCCTCGCTTATTTTTGCAACCAGCCCGCGCCGCGGCGGCAACACCGATACCGCGGCCGCTGTCCTGGCGGAAACTCTGCAAAGCCGGGGGATAGCATCTTCCATAGCGTCCTTGCGCGATTACAAGCTCATGCCTTGCCAGGGCTGCAATTCTTGCGGCTTGCCGGGCAACGCCTGCATCCTGGCGCAACGGGATGATTGCGAACATCTGTTTAGCCTGCTGCGCGCGGCTGAAACAGTGTTCTGGCTGGCGCCCATATATTTTTATCACTTGCCGGCCCAGTCCAAGGCGCTGATTGATCGCGCCCAGGCCTACTGGCATCTGAAGCGCCGTCGCGATCCCGGGGTTATGGCCTTGCCGCCCCGCAAGGCTCATGCGCTGCTTATCGCGGCGCGTTCCAAAGGGGAAAATCTGTTTCAGGGCAGCCTGTATACATTGCAGTATTTTTTCGAGCCGTTCAACATCAGTCTGGCCGAGCCCCTGCTGATTACCGGGCTGGACGGGCCGCGCGATCTTGAGGCTTCGAAGGCGCGGCTCCAAAGCATCGCGGACTGGGGCGCCGGTGCGGTTGCGAAATAGTTGAAGGGTCTGGAGGCATTTTGTGGCGCGGCTCATGAGGGACAATACGCTTATGGAGTTGCCTGTTCCCGGGCAGACGCAGGGCGGTTGTTTGCAAGCCGGCCTGCTCCGGATGCTTAAGCTGGCGGCGCGCGGAATGGCCTGGGGTAATGTGCGTTGCCGTTCCTGTTCCGAACTTGCGCTTTCGCCCGGCCAGAGCGCCGCGTCCGGCCATGCCGGAACGCCCTTGTGCGCGGCTTGCGCCGCCTTGCTTCTACCACGTCTGAGCGGATATTGCCCGGCCTGCGGCCGGCTGTTTCCCAATGTCGACCTGCCGCCGGCGCCGTGCGCTGATTGTTTGCGCCAGCCGCCGCCCTGGTCCGGCTTTTATTTTTTTGCCGGCTATGAACACCTGGTGCGAAGCCTGTTTGTGGCCTTCAAGTTTCACGGCGACCTGGCTGCGGGGCGTCTTTTGGCCAAGCTCCTGAACTCTCGCGTCAGCCCGGCGCTGGCCAAAGATCTGGCCGCAGCGGGAAAGGCTGCCGGGGCCGCCTTGCTGGTGCCGGTGCCGGTACATAAAAAGCGCCTGCAGGAACGGGGTTTTAATCAGAGTCTGTTACTGGCCGAGCCCCTGGCCGGAAGTTTGCGGCTGCGCCTTGCGCCTCAGGCTTTGTGGCGCACCCGCCTGGATCCGCCGCAGAGCAGCCTTGACCGCAAAGCGCGCTTGGTCGGCCCCAAAGGCGCTTTTGCGGCGCATGCGCTGGTCAGGGGATGCGAGATAGTGCTGGTGGATGATGTGATGACCACAGGCGCCACCTTGCGTGAAGCGGCACGCATTTTACTGGAAGCCGGCGCCCTTGGCGTGCGCATAGTGGTTTTGGCCAGGACGCCGTCCAGCTTGGAAGCATAGCTTTCGTTCGGGCGAAGATTTTACAAGTCGGCTTTTACTGTGTTAGATTTGCCCGCATATTGAAAACGACTTAACTTAATTTTAGCCGCACAAAACTCTGATGCGGTTGAAACCGGGAGTTATTTGAATACGCCATGCTCAGTTATTCTCTTCTTTTAAATTTTATGCCGCTGGCCGTCCTTGGGCTGTGGTTTGACGGCGGGCGCGGCGGCGATCCTTTCCGGCGCCCCAACAGCAAACTTCCTTCAGGCAACAACGGAAACCGCAGGCCGTTGCCGCCGGGCATGGGCGGCATGCTGCTGGCCGCGCTTTTTCTGGTGGGATTCGCCTTATTGCTCGGCGCTTACAGAGGCGTGGAAAACATCAGGCCGGTGGACATTTTTTTGATGGTCGTGCTGGCTTTGTTGCTGAGCCGCCTGGTGCGGGGCAGAATGTCCAACCGGGACGAGAGAAGCGACAACTGGAAACGCGACCGGGACCAGCCGCGAGAATCGGCGCTTGATTCCGATAGCGAAGAGGAAGATGAGGCTGAAGCATACTGGCGCAGGCGTGATGAGGAAGAAAGGCGCGGCCGGGAACAGGATGCGGATGAAGAGCAAAGTTTGTCCGCCACGAAGTCATCTCCGCCTGAAGACCCCTGGGACCGCTACCGCAGTTGGCCAAAATACAGTAAATCCATGGAGAACAATGGCGAAGAGCCGCCGTCTTTTCCTGGAGCCGGGCTGCACGGCTTTGATCATCACGAGTTTATTACCGGGGCTAAAATCCTGTTCGAAAAGGTGCAGGAAGCTGTGGCCAGCCACAACCTTGAATCCGTGCAAAGCTTTTTGAGCGGCCAGGCCGCCAAGGAAGCGGAATTGGCCATCCGGGACCAGCCCGGTGCGCAATCTTGTTCTATTCTTACCTTGGACGCCTCTATCAAGGATATTCTGGAAAAAGGGGAGGCCACCATTGTAACCGTAATTTTCAACGCCATGCTGCACACCGGTTCCGATGACGCGCCCCGGGAAACAGAGGCTGTATGGCGTTTTTCCCGCGCCCACGCCCAGGATAACTGGCGCTTGGACAGCTTGCGCGCCTGACGGGTTCGGGTCATACGCCGGCAGGCGTCTCCGCATCGTCCTCCGGCGGTGGAATATCTTCCACCCGGACGCGGCGCACGCGGCGACGGTCCATCTCAGTCACAATAAACCGCTTGCCGCAGAGTTCAATGGCGTCGCCCGCCTTGGGTATTTCACCCAGGCTGTCCATGAAGTGCGCGGCCAGTTTTTTATACATATCCGTGTCAATGGGGCATTGCAGGGGCAGGCTTTCCTCCAGTTCGTCCAGGGAAAGATCTCCGGAAACCAGATAACTTCCGTCCGCTTCGGCCGTGACGTCAGGTTCTTCATTGTCGAATTCATCCTGAATTTCGCCCACAATGGCTTCGACAATGTCCTCCATGGTCAGCACGCCTTGCCAGTCGCCGTATTCATCCACAACCACGCAGAATTGCCGGCGCTTGGCCTGCATATCCTGCAGCAGCTTGTCCAGGCGCACGGTTTCCTGCACATAGGCAGGGTCGCGCAAAAGATCGCGCAGGCTGGCGCCTTTTTGCAGGCTTAGCAGGTCTTTGGCATGAATAAAGCCCACGATGCTGTCCTTGCTGTCGTCATATACCGGAAATCTGGTATGGCCGCTTTCTTCCAGCACCCGCACCACCTGCTCCAGGTTGTCGCCCACGTGCAGCAGCACCGTGTCCATGCGGTGGGTCATGATGTCTTTGGCGGTTTTGTGGTAAAAGCTGAAGATATTGTCCAGCATGCGGCCCCCGCTGGGGTCAATCTGGCCGCCTTTGCTTGATTCCATGATCAGCATGCGCAACTCCTCAGGCGAATGGCTCTGTTCGGATTCAGAAGCCGGGCGGATGCCGATCAGCCGTAAAAAGGCGTTGGAAATGCCGTTCATGACCACAACTATGGGGTACCACAGCAAGTAGGCCAGGCGCATGGGCTTTGCCAGGATGAGCACCGTGTTTTCCGCTTTTTGAATGGAAATGGATTTTGGCGCCAACTCGCCGAAAATTACGTGCATGAACGTGATGATGGCAAACCCCATAGCCATGGACAGCGAGGAGACCACCGCCTGGTTGGTGATGGAGATGGCTTCCAGCAAGGGGCGCAGCACGCGGGCCACAGCCGGTTCGCCTATCCAGCCAAGGCCCAGACTGGCCAGGGTGATGCCCAATTGACACACGGACAGGTAGGCATCCAGATGGGCTATGCCAAACAAGGCGCTTTGAGCGCGTTTGTCGCCCCTGGCGGCCAAAATCTCCATGCGGGTTTTGCGGGCTTTGACAAAGCCGAACTCGGCGGCTACAAACATGCCGTTGAGCAACACCAGGAAAAGGGCGAAGAGAAGCAAGCCTCCGGTATACACAAATAACTCCGGAAAAGTTTTTTTGCTGCAAAGTTGATTATGCGACAGCCCCTAGCCTTTTGTATATGTGATTCGCCACAAAAGTAAAAGGCGGAAATTTTCAGCCGCGCCTGAAAGGCTTTCAGTCCTGGTCCGCTGCCTGTTCAACCCTGAAAATCGCGTTGCGGCCCAGCCGTTTTCGACAAATTTCAAGCCGGGTTTTCGCGGTTTGGAATTTCCAAAAGGCTTTTACCCTTGCTGTGCGCGAGGGCCAGGCGGGCGTCGTGTTCGGCGCGGGTAAAAGTTTGCCCGGCCAAATCGTAGGCCTTGGCCGGCAAGAGTCCATCGGGCGTTTCCAGGCTGGCTGGCCTGCGGGGCAGGCAGACGCGGTCTTCCAGGCGCTGTCTGATGCCCAGCGTGTGGGTGTGCGTAAAAAAGGCCGCGCGCACCCGCTCTAAATCCGCGGGCAGGCATAAAGCCCGCAAGGCTGTGCCGGGTCGGTTTTTTTTCATATATGCCGGCATTTGGATTACGTCCACGGCCCCGGCCGCAAAAAGAGCGTCCACGGCCGCGCCAAGCTCTTCACCGCTCAAGTGGTCGATATGGCTTTCCAAAACCCAGACCTGGTCCAGCCGTTCACAGCCCCCCCCGTCCAGCAGAAATAAACGTAATCCTTTGCCCGCCGGGTTGGCTCCGAAACTCAAGGCTTTACGCCGCAGCAGCCCCTGCGGCCCATCCGTGAAAGTCGCTTCCAGGCAATCCAGGAGCAGGGCTCCGGTGGGGGTGATGATTTCCCAGTCATAGCTGGTGGAAAACACGGGCTTGCCCTGCATCAGCTCCAGGGTGGCCGGCGCCGGCAGGGCCACCTCGCCGTGGGCGATATTTACCCTGCCCGAAAACCAGGGCAAAGGAGAAGCGAAAACCTTGTCCACGCCCAGTTGCTCCAGGCAGAAAGCCGCGCCCAGCACGTCCACCAGGGTGTCAACCGCCCCCACTTCATGAAAGTGCACTTCCTCCCGGCTCATGCCGTGCACGGCGGCTTCGGCTTCGGCCAGGCGCACAAAGGCCCGCCTGGCCAGGAACCAGACTTTGTCCGGCAGGGGCAGGGCGCGGGCGATACCCAGGATATCTTCCAGGTGGCGCAAAGGCTGTTGAGCGGAGGTTTCCTCTATAATCAGCCGCTGCCCGGCAAATCCGTCCCGCTGCGTTATTTCCGCGCGCAGGTCGTTAACTACCCCCGCTTCTTTAAGCATGGCCGCAAAAGGGGCGAGGTCCGCGCCCAGGCCGGCCAGGCCCGCCAGAAACATATCTCCGCTGATGCCGTGCCGGCAGTCGATATACAAAAAACTCATCAGTAAACCTTCCGCTTGGAAAATCCCGAACCCAGGACGTTAAAGGTGTTTTCAATGATCACAAAGGCGTGGGGATCCACGGCGAACACGGTTTCTTCCAGACGCTTGAGCTGGTAATTATGGATCACGGTCATGACCAGGAGTTTGTCTTTTTTGGTGTAGCCCCCTTTGCCGCCTAAAAAAGTCACTCCGCGCTGCAAAGTGTGCATGATGCGCGCCGCAATTTCATCCGGAGAGTTGGAAATGATCATGGCCAGTTTGCGTTCGTTGAACATGGACACAAAGTAGTTCATGACCGAGGCGGACATGAAAATGGTGATCATGGAGTAAAGGATATTGTCGAGAGGCAGCGCGCCCAGGGCGGTGGCGAAGAGCAGGGCGTTGAAAGCCATGCTCACGTGCCCGACGCGGATGTTATAGCGCTGGTGCAGGGCGATGGAAATGATGGTCAGCCCTCCGTCACTGCCCTGGCTGCGTAAAGTCAGCCCCACTCCCGCGCCCATGAGCACGCCCCCGGTTACCGCAGCCAGGAGCGTGTCGTGCACCGGAATGGTCCAGGGAATGATCTGGGTAAGCAGGGAAGCGAGGAGCGTGGCATACAGGCTGTACAGGCAAAAGCGCAGGCTTACCAGGCGCCAGGCCACAAAAGATATGGGGATGGACAGGATGGCGTACCAGGCGGCCGGGGTCAGAAGGCCGGCCGCGTAGTAAATAAACAGGGATAAGCCGAAGACGCCGCCGGATAAAAAGGAGTGGGGCATGAAGATGCCCTTGATGGCCAGGGCTTCCAGAAAAGCCCCGCTGGAAAGCAGAAGCAGGTTGATGAAAATTTTAAAAGCGGTTTCTTTATGGACGGCGCGCATGGCTGACCTCCCACGGCTTGTGGTCCTTGCTAAGTCCACGGCTGCAAACAAAACTATCTGCCTGTAATGTACGCTCACCCCGCCGGCTGGGCAAGAGCCGCGCGAAAAAAAGCTTTCCACGCCTTGTGGCTCTTGAATAAAAGCCTTATTTAGTTTATGATTACAAATTACATTGTACCTGGAAGAGATAAGTTCAATTGGCCTTGGGGGGGACTGTTTCACCAGCGGGCAATTGGATAAAATTAATGGGATACTGGAGCAAGCTATGCCTGAAGTGGTGCACAAGGATAAGACGTTTGAAGTGGATGAGGAAGGATTTCTGGCGGATTTCGCCAACTGGGGCCCGGAATGGATAGACTATGTCCGGGAGAGCGAAGGCATTGCGGAAGTGACCGAGGAACATTACAAGGTCATGACTTTTTTGCAGGAATATTATGAAAAAAACGGCATCGCTCCCATGGTCAGAGTAGTGTCTAAAAATACCGGATTCAAGCTCAAGGAAATTTACGATTTGTTCCCGTCCGGCCCGGCCAAGGGTGCCTGCCGCATGGCGGGGCTTCCCAAGCCCACAGGCTGCGTGTAACTCTCCCGGGCTCGGCGCGCGTTCGGTGTATATTTCACTTCAGAGCTTCAAAAGGAATGCCCGCTTCCCTGATCATGGCCGTGGCCAGCTCGTCGGGGTAGGCCTCCAGAAAGTAAACCTTGGTGATGCCGCAGTTGATGAGCATTTTGGTGCAGATCAGGCAGGGCTGGTGAGTGCAGTAGATCTCGGCGCCCTTCAATGAAATGCCGTGCACGGCGGCTTGAATGATCAGATTTTGTTCCGCGTGCAGGCCGCGGCAAATTTCGTGGCGTTGCCCGGAGGGAATACCCAGTTGCGCGCGCAGGCAGCCTACTTCCAGGCAGTGCGGCACCCCGGCCGGCGCTCCGTTATAGCCGGTGGCCAGAATGCGCTTGTCTTTGACCGCGATGGCGCCCACTTTGCGGCGCAGGCAGGTGGAGCGCTCGGCCACCAGGCAGGTGATGTCCATGAAATAGCGCGACCAGGGGGCGCGGACGGGTGCATGGGAAGATGAAGTGTCCATAGTTTATGTCCTTCACGACAAGAAGTCATGCCCGTTATTCTAAGTGTTCGGGCGGTAAATGGCAACAGCCGTTTCCGCGCATTTTTATTATGTTTCCCGCGCCTTAATCCCTTGCCCCGCAAGAGGGGTTCTGGTAGGAACGAATAAAACTTCGCACAAGCAAACAAGGGGTGAAACATGTCAAAAAAAAGCGCGACCACGCCTGAGGAAATGCGCCGGGAAGCCTTGAACACGGCCCTGGAGACCATTGAGAAAAAGTACGGCCAGGGCTCCATCATGCGCCTGTCCGATGATGCCCATGTGGCTATTCCGGTTATTCCCACCGGTTCTATAGGTCTGGACCTGGCTTTGGGCATCGGCGGCATCCCCAGAGGCCGGGTTACGGAAATCTACGGCCCGGAATCGGCGGGTAAAACCACCCTGGCCCTGCATATTCTGGCTGAATGCCAAAAAGCCGGGGGCACGGCCGCCTTTGTGGACGCGGAGCACGCCCTGGATGTGAATTACGCCAGACGTTTGGGCATCAATACCGACGAACTGCTTATTTCCCAGCCCGACTATGGCGAGCAGGCCCTGGAAATTACTGATATGCTGGTGCGCTCCGGCGCGGTGGATCTGATCATTATTGACTCGGTGGCCGCGCTAATTCCCCAGGCCGAACTGGACGGCAGTATGGGCGAAACCCAGGTGGGCGGCCAGGCCAGGCTTATGTCCCACGCCCTGCGCAAGCTTACCGGCAGCATCCATAAGTCCCGCACTTCCGTGATCTTCATTAACCAGATCCGCATGAAGATAGGCATGAGCATGCCCGGCGTCAGCCCGGAAACCACCAGCGGCGGCCAGGCCCTCAAATTTTACAGCTCGGTGCGCATGGACATCAGGCGCATCGCCACGCTCAAGGACAAAGACGAGGCTTACGGCATCCGCGCCAGGGTGCGCGTGGTCAAAAACAAAGTGGCCCCGCCCTTCCGTGATGGACAGTTCGACATCATCTACGGCGAAGGCATCTCCCGCACCGGCGAGATCATTGATATGGGCTCGGCCGCTGGCATTATTGACAAAAGCGGAGCCTGGTTTGCCTACGGCTCGGAAAAGCTGGGCCAGGGCAAGGAGAAGGTCCGTGCCTTCCTGGACGAAAATCCGGACCTGCGCGCTGAAATTGAGGGCAAGCTCATCGAGCATCTGGGCATGCATCCCATTCTGGCCCCCGGCGCCCCGGTGGAAGACGACCTCGACGAAGCCGGCGAAGAATAAGCGTGTCTTTTGATTATCATCACTATGTGAAGGAGTTTTTTTACTGTGATTACAGCCAATGAAATTCGGCGTATGTTTCTGGCCTTTTTTAAAGAACGCGGCCACGAGGTGGTGGCTTCCTCGTCTCTGGTGCCCAGGGACGACCCTTCCTTGTTGTTTACCAACGCCGGCATGGTTCAGTTTAAAAACGCGTTTCTGGGCCAGGAAAAACGGGCTTCCAAGCGGGCGACCACGGCCCAGAAATGTCTGCGCGTGGGCGGCAAGCACAACGACCTGGAAAATGTGGGCCGCACCGCCCGCCACCATACTTTCTTTGAAATGATGGGCAACTTTTCCTTTGGCGATTACTTCAAGGAAGACGCCATCAAATTTGCCTGGGAATTTCTTACCGAATACCTGAAGCTGGATGCGAACAAACTTTACGCCACAGTATTCGAGAATGATGACGAGGCCATTGAGCTATGGCTTAAACACAGCAGCATTCCGCGCCAGCGCATTTTCCGCCTGGGCGAGAAGGATAACTTCTGGGCCATGGGCGATACCGGCCCTTGCGGCCCTTGTTCGGAAGTTCTGTATGACCAGGGCGAGCATTTAAGCTGCGGCGAGAACTGCGGCATCGGCACCTGCGATTGCGACCGCTTTTTGGAAATCTGGAACCTGGT
>JAVBRZ010000104.1:0-23190 GCA_031547425.1 Desulfovibrionaceae bacterium | reverse complement strand
CGCTTGTCTGTCTTCGGCAAAAATCGCATCATCCCAGCCCGAGCTGTAGTAGGCGTCCGGGACAAATTGAAAAACTTTTCCGCCTGCATTGGCGCATAGCCATTGCCAGACTTCCTTGGTGCTTTCCCCGCTTTCCGGCAGAGGCGCATCGCCGTTGGCTATGGCTCCAAGCTGGGCCAGGCCGTGGATAAGTCCGATTAGAATCTTCTGATAGTCGGTGTAGGGGCCACCCTCTATATAAGCGACACGCACGGGGCGATCCGGAATGGCCCCTGCCTCGCCCTGGCCGCCTTCAAGGGCTGAAGCCCCGGCTGTGCACAGCCCGGAAAACACAAGAAAGGCACAGATAATTCTAATCAAACGCATAGGCACAGGCGTACTCCACAATGTAATTAAAAAACCGGCAACCCGGAAAAAACTTGCCTGACGGGGCGGTGAGCTTCATTACCTTCACTCGGATAAATCGAAATGTAAACCTTTCTCTTATGGCATGCAAGCAACCGGCCCTGCGTTTGCGGGGCGCATCCCGGCGCCGTCAACGGCGCTCCCCGGCAGCCGGGCCTAGCACAACACCGCCACACGGCGCAAGATGTTGCGCCCATTCCGGGATACGCCTCCCCGGAGGAATAATGTCTTCATAGTGAGCGGATAGATATAGGCGGAACGCTTCTATTGCCGGCACTTGGGCCATGCCCTCCAGATGGGCGGCCGTGAGCCCGCTGGCGGCTATAATCTCCACCGGGCCGGCCGGGTAAGGCGTTTCCCCGCCGCTGTGAAAACGCAACGGCATAAGTCCTGTGGTCATGGGCGCGGCGGGCAAAGCCTCAATAAGCCCGGCCAGGCTTGCCTCGCCCGCATTTTTAAGCGCGGCCGCCGTCCGCCTGCTCATGTCAACGAGATATCCGGTCTGATACGCGCCGCCACAGCAGTTCAGCCCGCGGGCAATGGCCACGGCCACGAAACTCAGATACAATCCCGGCAAAATACGTTTGTGCTCCAGCGCCGCGCTCAAATCCGCCGGAGTCAGTTGCAGACTGAACTCGGCATATGCGGAAGACACCAGCGTGTTCTCCGCATTGAGACCCAGGGGAAACGCCCGCCCCTTGGGGTCTATGCCCCAGAAAAAAATGGTTCCCTGCTCAAGTTTGGACCACCCGCCCTCTTCCGGGCAGGTCCAGCATCCCAGGGTGCGGTTCAAGGCGGCGAGAAGGGCGCGTCTGGCGGCCGGCTCAAAAAGCAAGGCATGAATCAGGCTTTTTTTATCAAGAATATCTTTAATGATCAGCCTTCGCGCCAACTCCGCCTTATCCAGCTCAATGAGGCGAGGCAAATTTTCCCTGCCGCTGAACAGACGCGGCCAGAGCAACGCGTTGAAAACCGTAGCCTGTTCCGCATAACTTTTCCGCTTGAGCACCTCGGGGCAGCCGCAGATTTCCGCAAGCAAGGCCTTGGCGATTTTGCGTTCAAAGGCAAGAAAATGTTTATGCGCAACACTTGCCTGCGCCCGCGCCACATCCTCAGGCGTGAACGGCGGCTGCAGACTGACCAGGGTCTTGCGTGAATCAGGCTTGAAGACATTGAACCTGTGATAGGCGGCGCTGTCTTCCTGTTTGGGGCGGCCCAGAAAAATGCCCTGGGGAAAAGCGATATTGCTCATGGGCACTTCGCCGGTGGACAGAACGGGCACGGCCTCAGCCGCACTTGCCGCGCCCATAAGCCGATCCAGGGCAAAAACAATAACTCCCTGCAGAAATTCCGGATGGGTGTCCAGGCCGTGATGATTGGCGGTGGTGACCACAAAGGAAGCTTCCAAAGTGCGTGCCAGGGCCGCTCCGGCGCTGTGCCCCAGCAGGCGCGCGGCATCCCCTGCAGCCAGAGCGATAAGATCATGCGCATCCTGCGGCGCCGGCGACGGGGCCATGGACCTGAGGCCGCGGCTGATCTCGCCCAAAGTGATTTTTGAATCAGGCGCGCATACCCCGGCAAACGGTCCGGGCATAACCGCGCGAATCTGCTCCAGATAAGGCAAAGCCGCCATGTCCATAGCTCACGCCTTCTCCCTGGTCAGGTAAAACCCGGCCGCCAACAAGAAAAAAAGCGCCACTCCCCACAAAGCCACATCCCGCACATTAAAAACAGCTATAAATACGCCCAGGACAATGGGCGCCGCGGCCTGGCCCACACGCTCGACAACGTTCAAAAGACTCAAAGCCCGGCTGCCGCCCAGGCGCTCGGTAATGTCGAGGCGAAGCAGGTACTCGCTGTACGCGGGGATGTTCACGGCCGTGGCCAGCCCTAAAAAGACCATGCAGAGCACCATTGCCATGACGTTATTGAACACCACCAGGGGCAGAATGCATACGGCGCTCAGGATGCAGCCCGCCAAAACACCATAGGCCTTGTGTTTGGCCTCGCGGATGATTTTGCCGAAAAAGGGGCCGGCATAAATGAGCATCAGGCAATAAATCATGTACACCCGGCCGATATTGGCCTGAGAAACATCGGCCCGGTTAAGGAACACCGGCAGAAAATATTTAGTGACCCCTATCATCAGAAAAGTTCCCGGCAGCAGCACAAACACGGACAAAGCCAAAAATTTCTTGTCATTCATAAGTTTAAGGCTTTCCATAAATCCGGTTTTGCGCTCTGAAGCATCGGGTTCTTCCCTGGCGATGTCGCCACGCCGCAAGAGTAGATACGGCGCGGCGGCCAAGAGCAGCATAATGGCGGCGGCCACGTAAAAAGTCGTGACAAAGCCGAACTTGTCGGCCAGCATGCCGCCTACAGCGCCTCCACACAAAGAGCCCGCGAACGCCCCGGCAAAAAGGTTGGCCAGACCGCCGCTTTTAAACACAAAAGCCTGGGCCGCGATCAGCGACAGCCCATAACCCGCGCCCACCACCGCCCGGGCCAGAATAAACCCAAAAGGCGTAAGCGCCAGAGCCGAGCCCAGATAACCCGCGCCGGTCAGCATAAGGCCGGTGCTCATGGGCAATACGGTCCCCTGCCTGCTTATCCAACGCCCCGCAAAGAAAATGCTTACCCCGGCCATGATTACTTCCGCGGAAACGGGCAGGCCCATGACCACGTCCGGCGCCAGGCCGAAGAAACGGGTGGGCAATTCAGCCATGCGCAGGGGAATAAAGGTGATGGACATATCCAGGGCCATGAAAAAGACAAAAAACATGGCGCGCAGCAAATCAGCGCACCGCTCGTGCACAGCCTCCCGCTCCAGGGTGGGCGAGCGGGCCGGGGGCCGCCTCCGCCGCCGCTCGACAATCAGACAGAGCAAAAGCAAAAGCTCAAACAACAAGGTCAGTGAGATCACGCAGATGCCCGCGGAATTTAAAATATCATCCCACATAACCTCGGCAAAAGCCGCCTGCGAAAGGCTGGTCCTGAGCAGCCAGGGCGCTTTGCCCGCCAGGCCTCCCGCATCGCTGAGCGGCACGTCCCAGCTTGTTCCGGGCACGCTCTCTTTGCCCTCAAATACACGCCGGCTGCTGAACGCCACCTGCCCATCCGGGCGTATAAGCTCAATAAGCACGCTGCCCGAAACCTTGGCCGCAGCCTGCTCAAAATACTCTTCCACAGCCCCCAGCAGGGAGATGGGCACCCCTTTGCTGATGGGCCGTTGCAGAGTTCCCCGCATATTCAGAGCCAGAATGTTGGAGCTGTTCTCCGCGATTTTAAGATATTCACGCCGGAAAGCGTTATGATTTATGATTGCGCTGACGACCAGCACCAAAGTGAACAGCAGACCGAAGGAAATATAAATATTTTTGCGGATCAACCCGCCCTGCCGGTCAATGAACGGGGTCAGGCGCAAAACCAGCAGCATGGCCGCCACTGTCGCGCCCATGGCGATGGCGATGTTGCGCAAGGCGGACTCCACGGCCGGATAAATATTTTCCCGCAAATACTTTTCCTTCAGGCGCACAACCACATAGCCCTTAAGCTCATTGTCGCGGGCATATAAAGGCGAGGCCACGTTGTGCAGGCCGTCCTCATCTTCCGCAAAGGCCTCCCGCCCGGGCCAGCCTTTGCTTGTGGGGATAGGAATATTCTCTGTGCTCACGGGGTTTGCGCCGGCAAGATACTTTCCGGCCGCATCCACCACGCAGATGTCAAACGCTGTGGGAAAAGAGGCGTGGGCGTCGCTCAGCAACTTTCTCAGGCCGAGAAAGCGCTCCAGGGATTTGCCCAGGCGCAGGCCCATGGAAATGTCCTCGGCCAGCGTGCCGCCGGCCACTTCCGCGGTGTTGATCACGCCCTGGCGCAAGTTTTTTTCCAAAGATGATATCTGCAGCAGACTGAAAAAAATCTGGCAAACGAGCATCAGGCCCAGCCCGCCGCTGAGCAGCCACTTGTATATCGCTTTGCCCTGCTCTTTGACCTTGGTTTTAGCTGTGTACATACTTGGACAGCCCCAGAGAGGCCAGCAAGGCTCCTGTATTCCGATATATGGCGTCAAGCCCGCGGACGCCTTTGGTTTTAAAGCCGGCCAGGCCGGTGTTCATGCGTTGGATTTCATGATTGCCGCCATCAATGACGAACTGCTCGCGTATACGCTTGTAGTCGTCCGAGCTTGATTGCGCCAAAGTGGGCACATGTCCCAGCATGCGGATCTGGGCGGCCAGAGTCTTGGCCTCCACGTCCAGTTGGCCGGTGCGGTCTTTGCCGCTTTTACAGTTAAACGCCGGGGTCTGGCCGATGAGATTGGCCAGCACCAGCAGCCTGGCGGGCAGAAGGTAAGGGTTTTTGCCGGAATCCTTGTAGGCGCCCGTGCCCCACAAGTTCTTTACCTGGGCCGCCAATTCACGTACCTGCTCCTTTTGCGCATCGGGCGCCGGGCCGGCCAGAAAAGCCCCCACGGCTCCGCCGATGGGGTCATTGGTGCCCACGCTGCCTATCAACGCAACCATGGCCCGGTAATTCATGGGAGAAGAAACATCCCAACCGCCGGCCACATATTGCGCCACGCTGCCCTGCGCGCCGGCATTGACCCCGAAGTTAAAGGTAATGACCTGAGGCTGCACCCGAACCTGATGCGGCTGGCCGTCATGACCAATGATCGTCAATTGGCGTTGGCCATGCGAAGCCCTTAACCAGGCTTCATTTTGTTCTGCCAGATACAGGGTTTCATGATCGTCAGATCCGTCGCGGAAGCCGTCCGGAGTAAGCAGGGACACCGAGGTGATCGGCAGATATACAGTCTCTCCGCCAAGCGCGCGATTAAGCAAAGCCTGATCAGCGCTCAGCGCGCCCACCAGACATTCGTTTACCCGAGCATCATTGGCGGCTTGGCGGGCCTGTCTATCTCTGATGCCGTAGGCGCAGTGCACGCCATGGCGCAAGGCCTTGAACACGGGCGCTGGCTGCCCGGGCAGGCGCAGCTCTGTTTGCACCAGGTTAACGGCGTGCGTCGCTTCGCTGGTGGAGTGGCAGCAAACCCCGCGTCCGCCGTATGAAGCTGCCAGCGTGTGGTTCATAGTGGTGGCCGGTTGCAAAACCGAGGTGAATCGCGCTTGCCCGGCGCTGGTTTTGACGCTCACATTCCGACTGACTTCAGTCCACGGCCCACCGTTGAGCATCTCAATATGAGCCGCATTGATCATTTTCCCCAAATCTTTGACGCTGTAAGCGCGTAAAGCTCCGCCCTCGCTGAAACGCATGCCTGAAACAGACCCGCTGATAAGCTTGGTCAACTGTTTAGGCGTGTCGCTCAGGGATTTGATACGCCTACCGTCCGCCTTCTGGTGAGGATCGGCCTGAATATTCACCGCAGCCCCCTTAAGCGCTTCAAGCTCGCCTCTCAGAGCATCCAACCGCCACCAGTCCCGATTGGGGAGGCCTGGACGGTTCATAAGTCCGTCCACTGTTTGAATAGCGGAATCATACATCAGCCCCAGAGCGTGTCCCACATTGGCATTAGTGGTGGGGCAAGATTGCAGACGATCACGCAACAGGCCCATTTGATTATCAAGCTGGCCTCTGAGCGCGCCTAGATCCGTAGCGGCCTGGTCGCGGAAAACAGCCAATTCATCCGGCAAAGAAGCCAACGCCTGTAACTGGAGATCAATTTTATTAATTTCAGACTGGAGATCCGTCAGGGTCTGGGAAATTTCCGGTTGGTTCATGGGTTCCTGGCCCAAAATCTCATTGGCGCGCACCACGGTGGTTACGACTTTGTTCGCCACACGCATTCCCACAGCCGCAGCCGGGGTTCCAGCCGGAATATTGGAAAGGGTCTGAATGTGCCCTCGCAGAGCCACGCCCACAAGGTGGGCTCTGTCCGTAACCTGTGCATCCCCCTCTCTAACCAAAGCGCGCAGTTTAGCGGCGGAAACGTCCCCGCCTTTGGCGCCAATATGCTTGGCAAACAGGCTCTCGCCCCTGGCCCGGCCGTAATGCCCGCATAAAGTTTCCTTAATCCGCTCCGCCGTGGCGCGGTTGGCAGCGTTGATTTCCCTCTTGACCGCAAAACTGAACAAGCCCGGCCGGCGGTCATCGCGGTCCACCTGGCCGCCGTTCCCGGCCTGCAACCTCTGGGCGTCACCCCGCATCGCTGCGCGCAGCGTGTCCATGCTAATGCTCATAAAACCTCCCTCGTCCCAACGCCGTATAAAGGCGGGGCGCAGGCGCATGAGGCTATGCCCGAATCAGCTTTTCATTCGCAACGGGAATAGACTCATCTTCCTCAATGCTAAAAGGATTCTCCGCATCGTTATGCGCATCCTTGATTTCAGCCAGACGTTCCTGCCAATATATGGACAACTGCCTGAATTCGTCTATAAACAGGGAAAAGGCGGCCACATCAGCATCAGCCAAGGGTAACGAGAGCTGTATGACCGCTTCCCCGGAGCGCGGCTCCACGGCCAGCGTGCCGCCGCAAGATCCCGCCCAACACAGATTGGCGGCCAGAAGATCATACAGGACCTCCGGGCGGCAATGAGCGGCCGGCGGCAACGCCCCCAAAGCGGCCAGGACAACCAGGCGCCCGGCGCTCTGGTCTATCTGCAGATGCACGACCCTGTCCTGCTCGTCCACCACGGCGCAACCGCCATCCTCATCAAACTCAAGATCGGAAATATTCCTGGCTTGAGCGAATTCCTTAAGCAATAATGCGGCTTTATCCATAATATTCATAGTTTGCTCCTGTGATAGCGGCGGGGCTGGCGTCCCGTTGCGATAACGCCTTATCTCGTGATCACATATGGTTCAGAAGACATGTTCAACGAGAAATCACGGTCTAGGCTTTGTGAAACATCCAAGGCTTAAGCGGCCAGGCGCGCGGCCTGTTTTTTCCACCAATCCAGGTCATTGAGAAAGGTTTCCACAATGGCCGGCATCCGCTCCACAGGCGTTTCCCTGTCCGGAACCACCCGATGCAGAATTATAACGTCGCCTTCCAGGGCCAACGTGGTCCTGCGCTCTTTGAGCGCGGCCACGGCCAGCTTGGCCTGGGCCCGCAGCATGTTCTCCCTGGGGCTCTCCTCAGCGGGCAGGGTTTGCACTTCGGCCCGCAAAATAATAGCGTTGCCGTCCGGGGAAAACATGGTCAGGCCAAGTCCTCCCCGCAAGGCAAAATGATAACGTCCGCCGGCGTCAGGCTTGGGAGCCCGCCAACCCGCGGCCGTGGCCACAAGGGTTGCGGCATTGTCCAGATATGATGACATAGGCGATCCTTAAAGCTAATTTATAGGCCGCAAGACCGAGCGCGGCCTTCGAGACGGCCGCGCCCGGCAAAGAGAGTCAGGCCAGAATCCTGGTCGTGGCCTGGTTCTTGCCCTGTTGAATGTTTTCCTGGCTGGACAGAGACTTCTGGATCAGTTCCTTCAAGCCATCGCTAAGATCTTTCAAGGATTCCCGCATGGCGCGCATTTTTTCCTGATCCGCTTCCATTTCCTTGAACTCGGCCTGATACATGGAGCCGACAAACTGGTTGATGGCCCCCAAAGCTTCGGCCCCACCGCCTATGGCCTTTCCCGCGCCGGTGGCCCTGGCGGATGTGGCCATATCACCACCGGTGCTTTTGGTGGCGATTCTACCCTGAACCACGCCGGCGGCCACGTTCACACCGGCGGAAGTCAGGCCCAGAGCCAGTTGTATGCCGGCCATGGTCCGCATTTTATCCGCCTGGTCGTGCATGGACTTGACCACCGCTTCGGTCTGGGCCCACATCTGCTGTTTGTTCTGTTCACGCTGCTGGGCGGAAATTTCCGTAATCAGAGCCATAACTACGGCGCCGGGCGCGGGCACGGTCGTCCAGCCCTTAAGCTGCGAAAAAGCATAAGCATTGGGCGGCGCCAGTTTGGGCATATCTGAAGAAACCAGCTTCAGAGCCTCATCAAAACTCTTGCCGTTGTTAATGGCGGAGAGCAGCTTGGAATCCACGACACTGACATTGACTCGCATATCCCTGGCGCTTTCCAGAAGCTGGTTGTATTGCTGCTGGTTAAATCCCGGGGCTTGAGTGATATCTGTAATGCTCATATGCATATCCTCTTGCGGATTAAAATAATTCTAAGCCATGCTCGGCGAGGATCCGGCCAACACATTGGTCTGAGCCGCGGCATTTTCATTAACAATTTCGCCTACATCGCCCAACAGCTTCTGGCTGCGTTCCATGATGGCTTCCATAAAATCCTGCTCCGTGGCGATGGCCTGCTGAATGCGTTCCAATATGCTTTCCAGTTCTTTCTGTTCCGCGCGCGACATGCTGGTTTTATAAGTATAGTAGGCATCCGCGCCTTGAGCCAAGCCTGTGCCGACGGTATTGACCGCGCTGGCCACAGTGACGACTTTGGTGGTCATAGTCACGACTTGCGTCACTTTGACGGCTATCTGGCTGGCCTGAGCCGCGGTTTCCACAGCTTTGGCCCCGGCCGCGCCAAAGCCCGCGCCCAGGCTCAAAGCGCAACCCACCAGGGAAATGCCTATTTCCACGCCGAAACCGATCCATTGGGCCACTTCCTCGCTGGCGCCGCAGGCCTTGGCAATAGCGCCCACTCCGGCGGCAATGCTGACCTTGCCGCCGGTGGCCTCGCTTAAGATGCTGTTAATGGTCATGGCCCCCATGACCACGCCAGCCGCAATCATCAGAGGATTGCTTGTGGCCGCGCCGATGGCTATAAGCGCCACCGAGGCCACGGCGCTCAGGATCATGCCGATGATTTTAAAAGCTTTAAGAAAACCCTGCAGAATGCTCTGTGACTTCATATCCTCCAGACGCTTCTGGATTTCCTCCAGCTTTTTGGCATTGGCTTCGTCGCGCTCCTGGGCTTTGACCTTAATAGCCTCCACGCCCGCTTTAGTGGCGGTCTGGCGCTCTTCCATACCCACGGCCTGGACCAGCACTTCCAAAGAAAGTCCGCCCACTTTGGGTGAGGGCAATATGGGAATAAGAATTACCTGCCGCTCATCGCCCCCGGCCTGTCCCGGAGGAGGAACCACACCGCTGGCGCCGGTTTGCGGACTTTTAAACTGCTGAAAAATCTTTTCCGCCTGGTTGGCCCAAACATTGAGATCTGCCGGATTATTGATGGAACCAGTATTGACCATGGCTATTCTCCTTTTTCCAACATCTCCAGCATGGCCTTGGCTCGCTCATGATAGGCCTGGTGCTCGCTGTTGCTTTTGTCGCCCATTTCCAAGGCGGCTTTAAACAGGCTGACGGCATTTTCCTTGTCGCCCAGCTTCATGTAGCATAACCCGCCATGCACGGCCGGAGCGGGGTTGCCCAGGCCGCCGGCGTAAGCGCCGTAAGCATAGGCGTCAATGGCTCCGGCCAGGTCGCCGTTCATCTGACGGCAGCCGGCCAACCCCATCCAGAAACGTTCATCGGTGTGATCGTATATGCACAAGCCCTTAAACATGGTTTCCGCATCTTTGTAGTTCCCCGCGTTATAGAGCGAATAGGCCAGGCCATAGCCGGCTTCCAGTACGCCAGGATCCATATTGACCACGTCGCCGATGGTGGCGCCGCTCAAAAGACCGTCAAGCATGATATTGACTTCTTCCTGGCTGAATTCCGAATTGCTGTTCATAGGCTCTCCCTGTTTATTCTCATAAGGTTTGCTCAAAATGCCGCGGCCCGCGCGGCCAGCCGGCAAATAAAATAGCGGCCGCGCTTCGGCGCTAGCGCACCCGGGCGAGTTCCGCCAGGGTCTGGTTGCCCTGCTGAATGGCCGAGTTAGAGCCTTGCAAGTAAGAGTTGTACTGCCCCATATAGTCCTGCACAAAAACCATAAGCTGCTGGGTGTTGGACCCGAGCTTGTCCTGGCGGGCGGTCAAAGAGGTAATGGCCACGTCCCACTCGTCTTTGCTGTGGTTCTTGTCGTTCCCTGCCTTGTCGTAAGCCAGGCCGTTCTTGTCCATATAGGTGACTACGTCCGCAGGCATAGTTGTGGTTTTGCCGGAAGCCTTGGCGTCGGCCTGGAGCTGACGACAGCGTTGCAGCATGTCGGCCACCTTCTTTTGCTCTTCCTGGGAATCCTGGATTTGCTTGATATAATCCATGGCGCCGTTCTTGCTGAGCTCGGCCATGGCCAACTGCAGCTTGGCAAACTGAAATTGCAGGCTGCCGGTGGGTCCCAAATCAATTTTGCTGACTATTTCGTTAATACCCCCAACGCTGGTTGTCATAATAACCTCCCGGCCGCCACGCGGCCTGTCTTGCGATTGTTTTTTAAGTTAAAATTGATGCCCGGCCGAACCTTCCGGCAGCCGCGCTCTTTATCAATCCAGGCTCGCCATGCCCGCGGCTAGCGCACCTTTGCCAATTCGGCCAGAGTCTGGTTGGCCTGTTGAATGATTGAGTTGCTTCCCTGCAAATATGAATTGTACTGGCCCATGAAGTCCTGCACAAAGACCATTAATTGCTGGGTATTGGTGCCCAAAGAGTCCGCCCTGGCCTGCAGGGATTGCACCACGGTATCGTAATCCTCGGCCTTGGGCGAATGGCTGCTGATATATTCCTTAATCTGTCCGATATTGTAGTTCCATTCTGTGGGGTTGTGAGCGCGGTCATTGCCCTTGGTGTCAAACTTAATGCCGTGGTCCTTTAGAAACTTTTCATCTTCCGCGGTCATCATGGACGCCTTTTTATCCCAGGGGCAGTTGCCCTTGCCGTCCACAGCATCCTGGCGCAGCTTCTCGCAACGGGCCAGCACTTCCTTGGCCTGGTCCACAGTGGCCTTGTCGCTGAACGTGGAGGGAATGGCCAGGTTGTTTTCTTTCATATAGGCCATAACTTCACTGGACAGTTGCGCTTCTTTGCCGGCTTTAGCGTCGGCCTGGGCCTGGCGCGCGCTTTGCATCATTTCCGAGACTTTCTTCTGTTCACCCTGCGACTCCTGAATCTGGTTCATGTAATCCAGCGCGCCGCTTTTGCTGATCTCGGCCATGGCCAGTTGCAGTTTGGCGAACTGAAACTGGAGGCTCCCCGTGGGGCCAAGATCTATGCTTGAGCTGATGTTGCCTATTTTGCTGTTGCCAATAGGGTCAGTCATGACAATCCCCTTTCTGTTAAAGCCTGATAACCCCCGGACGACCGCGCCCGGCAGTGCTGGCGGTTTTGAAGGATCCTCCGCCTTGCGCCGCTCTGGCGGAACCGGCCCTCGAGGCTTCTTTCTTGGCCGCGTTTATTGCGCTCTGCACCTCTGGGGAAAGTTTTTCAGCCAGGGCTTTTTTCAGATCATCGCTGCTCAGGCCGCCTTCTTTGAGCATGGCCTCAAACTGCGCGTTCAGGCGGGAAAATTCCTCTTCCAGATCAGCAACAGCCTGCTGCTGTTCCGTAAAATCTTTTTCGGTAAAAGCCATAATATCCTCCTCAAGGTTTATTTTATAATTTGCAACGTCTATGCCAAAATAAAAAACCAGCAAATACGCTATGTTACACCTGTAAAGATATGATGAGGCTTCTTTTGTGCCAACAGTGTTGGCGGTCCCAAAAAATTGTTGGCGATTATGAAGGATATGTGGTCGTTTAAAAAACTACTATTTTTAATTCTTTTAGCATAATTTCCTACGGTACGCAACAAAACCGTCTAGATTTGCCGACCAAGGCAAACCGAGGCCAACCGTATGATTCAACGGCTCTTTTTGCTTGCAAAACAACATTTTCCACGCTGTATTGCCATGCCGGCAACTATTATGGTACATTTCTTGAACTAAAGCATCTCGCAGGGCTATTGCACTATACATGTGAGCGCCTGCCCACCGTTCAAGCAAAGAGAGATCGCTTATGCCTGTTGATTTTTCCATCCACAGCCAGATCTTGGGGCCCCAGGCCTCATCTTCCGGGGCGCAAAGCGGCGGGGACATCGCCGGCTCCTTTATGGGCCAGGCGGCCACCCTGGTTTCCAACCCCATGTCCCTGCTGGCCGACGCGGCCGAAGAGCTCACCTTTTCCGTGGACACCACTGACGATTTCGAGTTGTCCGAGCGCAAGGAAGATGACAACGCCCTCAGGGAGCAGGAAGAGCGGGTCAAGCTATATAAAGATCTTATGCACGAGGCCGGCAAAACCGAGGAAATGGACCGCCTGGTGGACAGCCTGCGCAATTCCAAAACCAAGCAGGACGCCTTGCGCCAGGTGCGGGAACGCTTCCCCGACTCCAGCGACGCCTGGGCCGCCCTGGATTACGCTTTAAAAAAATTGGAAAAAGACGGCGCTCCCGAAGAAGCTGTCGCAGCGGCGCGGGAAGCGCGCGACGGGCTCATGGCCGAAGAAGGCCCGGCCATCCGGGCGGGCATCCAGGCTTCCATCGCGGCTCAAGGCTACAGCGATCTGGATGGCGGCGACAGCCTGCGCGGCCTCTATCGCCAGACTGTATGCGATTTTGCTGAAGTAAACGCACTTTTTGACCATATCCTTGAGAAATATGGCTTGGACAAATTCGACCAGGCCATGGATTTTCTGGTGCGCACTTTGAGTTCTGACCTGTACGCGGACGTGCCCAGCATGGAAAAAAGCCACCTGGAAAGCGTCAATGCCAATCTGGGGCTGGTGCGCCTGATGCAGAGCGCTTATTCACAGTGCGGTAAAGTTATGGACCGCTGGCATGATGTGCATGGCGTGGAAACCTGCCCTCTTGACTCGCGCGGCCTGCTCGGACAAATATTGAATCTGCGCCGGGAAAATTTCATCGGCGCGGCACAAATAGATAGTATCGCCGCAGGGGCCAAGCCTCCGGATATTGAGCGTGAAGTGTTGTTTTTACAGGAACTTTTGCAAATGACCCGTTCCTTTCCCACTCAACTCTTCGACGGGGCGGCCGGCCGCATGAAGGTGCTGGATGCCGTGCAGGAGGCCGTGGACGGCGCCATTGAACGCGAAGACGCCTTTTATGCGGCCCAGGAGGAATAACACATGGCTCTGGAGCATGAGATCGCCCTCTTGGGGCAGCGTATGGGCATTTCCGGCCTGGCCCTCTCACCCGCCGGCATGATGGCTTTTGACGTGGCCGGCGTGGGGCGGGTGCATTTTGAACTGGTTGCCGACGGCAGGACCGAGGGCGAACTGCTTGTCTACCTGTCCCGCCCGGTGCCGGACCATGATCGGACCGCGCCGCAACGTTTGCTGGAGCTGGCCCATTACGAAAAAAACCATGCCTTCCCGTTAAGCGGCGGCCTGCACAACAGCCAGGCCATTTTGCTCACCCGCTTGCCTGAACGCCAGGCCACGGCCGCCGCCGTGGAAAACGCCGTGAGCTGGCTGGCCAAACAGATGGACAGCGTGATCAAGGCCTAAACCCTTTTTAATGGAGACTCATATGTCCCGCAATATCGGAATTTTCGACACCAGCGTCGGCATCCAGAACGTGCTCCTGGATGAGCTTGAAAACGCCACCATGCCCAAAGCCAAGCCTTTGGCCGCCAATGTTCTGTCCGAAGCCGGGCTGGATGAGCTGTATATGCCCCGCAACGCGGCGCGCATGATTGAAGGCGCCCTGTGCCCGGAAGTGGGCGACGGCAAGATTCTGCGGCCCGACATCTTTTCCGACCTGCTGCGTAACGGCCTGGAATCCCTACGCGAATCAAAGAACCCGGACGTGCGCGCCTTTGTGCGCAAGGACCTTGCTCCCATGCTTGAGGACGCAACGCTGCTGCAGGCTTATACCGGGCTGATGGTGGGCGGATGATGGCTGAACAACAAATGCACCTGACCCTTGAGCAGCGCAGCGCCTTTAACGTGCTGGGCTACCTGTTCCTGCGCATGGGGTTGTTTGAGCGCTCCAAGCGTGTTTTTTCCGCTTTGGCCGCCCTTAACCCCCAGGACTGCTGGGCGCAGCGCAACCTGGCCGCCATAGCCATGCACGCCGGAGACGGCGCCGCTGCCCTGCGCCATCTGCAACAAGTTCTGGATGAAGGACCGCTGGCCACCAGCGACGCCGCTCTGCACCTCATTCGCGCCAAGGCCTTATGGCTGGAAGGACGCAAGGATGAGGCCAGAAACGCGGTTAATGAATTTCTGCATCTTACGGGGGGAAAAGAGTGACCGTTATCAGCTACGCCCGCCGCACCGTGGGCGCGGTAACCAGGTACAACGACCTGACCCTGGTGCTCCTGCTCATGGCCGTCATCGCCATGATGATTCTGCCCCTGCCCACGCCCATGGTGGACACGCTCATCGGCGCCAACATGGCTTTGTCTTTTGTTATGCTCATGATGGCCATGTACGTGAAAACCGCCCTGGATTTTTCCGCCTTTCCCACCATGCTGCTGTTTACCACCCTGTTCCGGGTGGGCCTGAACATCACCACTACCCGCCTCATCCTGCTGCAAGCCGATGCCGGCGAAATCATCTTCACTTTCGGCGAATTCGCCGTGGGCGGCAATTTCGTGGTGGGCGCCGTGGTCTTTCTCATCCTGACCATCGTGCAATTCCTGGTCATCGCCAAAGGCGCGGAGCGCGTGGCCGAAGTGGGCGCGCGCTTCACCCTGGACGCCATGCCCGGCAAGCAGATGTCCATTGACGCGGATCTGCGGGCCGGGGTCATTGACATGGAAGAAGCCCAACGCCGCCGCGAGAGGGTAAGCCTGGAAAGCCAGATGTACGGCGCCATGGACGGGGCCATGAAGTTCGTTAAAGGCGACAGCATCGCGGGCATGATCGTTGTGGTGGTCAACATCGTGGGCGGCACCATCATCGGCATCACCCAGAACGGCATGAGCGCCGGGGAAGCCCTGCAACTTTACGGCGTGCTGACCATCGGCGACGGCCTGGTCTCCCAGATTCCCTCCCTGCTGGTATCCATCTCCGCAGGCATCCTGATCACCCGCTCCGGCGATTCCGACCAACACGTGGGAGCTCAGATCGGCGGGCAAATCTTCTCTTACCCCCGCGCCCTGATGATGGCCGGGGGCATGGTCTTTCTCTTCGCCCTGGTGCCCGGCTTCCCCAAGCCCCAATTGTTCACGCTGTCTTTCGCTCTGTTTGGCATAGGCTATGTGCTCAGGGGCATTATGATCGCGCCTGAGGAGCCTGACGCCAAAGCTGAACTGGACAAGGCCCTGAGCCCCACAGTCAAGCCCAAAGCCGCCGGGCCCGGCGCGACGGCTGCGGGCCGCGACGAATTCGCGCCCACCATCCCCATCATTCTGGATATTTCCGAAAGTTTAGGCGCGGGCCTTAACTACGACACCCTGAACAGTGAATTGGCCACTCTGCGCCGCGCCCTGTATTTCGACCTGGGAGTGCCCTTCCCGGGCATCAATATCCGGCCCAACGCGGGCATGCCGGGCCTGTCGTACACTCTGCACGTCAATGAAATTCCCATGTCTTACGGCGCTTTGGAAAAAGGCATGGTGCTGGTGCGCGACACCCTGGACAACCTGGCCATGCTTGGAGTGGAGGCCAAGCGCGGCGAAGATTTCCTGCCTGACGTCGAAACGGTTTGGGCTCCGCAAACCCAGCAGGCCCAATTGCTTAAAGCCGGCATCAGCTGCATGGACCATGCCCGCATTCTGGCCTATCACCTCTCCCTGATTCTGGCCCGCCATGCCGATTCCTTCCTGGGCATGCAGGAAACCAAATATCTTCTGGACAAAATGGAGGAACGCTCGCCGGACCTGGTGCGCGAGGCCACGCGCCTTTTGCCCGTGCAGCGCATTGCTGAAATTTTCCAGCGCCTGGTTCAGGAGCAGGTTTCCATCCGCGATTTGCGCAGCATTCTGGAAGCGCTCATTGAATGGAGCCCCAAAGAGAAAGACACGGTCATGCTCACGGAATACGTGCGCAGCGCCTTGCGCCGCCAGATCAGCTACATGTATTCCAAAGGCCAGAACATGCTGCCGGCCATTCTCATGGACCCCACTGTGGAAGAAACCATCAGAAAGGCCATCCGCCAGACTTCAGCCGGCGCTTTCCTGGCTCTGGATCCGGAAATCACCCAGCAATTCATCGCGGCCATCGGCGAAACCGCCGGAAAATACACCCAGCATACGCAAAAACCCGTGCTCATGGCCTCCATGGATATCCGGCGCTATGTGCGCAGGCTTATTGAAAAAGATCACTACAGCCTGCCTGTGGTCTCCTATCAGGAGCTGACGCCGGAAATAACCGTGCAGCCCGTGGGCCGCATCAGACTATAGACCGGCCCGTGCGCCGGCGAGGAACTCCATGAACGAACCCGTGGCCATAGCCTATGCGGTCAAAGCCATGTACCTGGTGCTGCTTCTGTCCCTGCCGCCCATTGTGGTGGCTTCGGTGGTGGGCGTTCTGCTCAGCCTGGTGCAGGCCATCACTCAACTGCAGGAACAGACCCTGACTTTCGGGGTCAAGCTGGTGGTGGTGGTGCTGACCATTTTTCTGATGCAGGGATGGCTCGGCGCGGAACTGCTGCGTTATTCCACGGATATATTTTCGCGATTTTACCTGCTGTAGAGCATATTAACTTTTTCAAAGTCAATATGCCCTGGCGGATGCGCAGGCGGACGCCCCCAAACGAACCGCGCGACACGCCTTCCGTTCAGGGTGCCTTGGCCTGAATGCATGCGATAAAGGATATGTTTTTTATACTTTTGAAGTGCCGCCCAAGCTGGCATTTCAAGATTAAAATGCTTTAAGATATAATTGATATAATCAAGGAACCTGACTGTGGGCATGGAAGACTGGCTGCGCGAACTTGGGGTCTATCAGCACCTGATGGCCGCCGCGGTGGGCATGCCGCGCCTGTTCGTCCTGTGCCTGATCGCGCCCTTTTTCGGGCCGGCCGTGGTCTCGGGCCAGTTGCGCACCGCCCTGGTGGCCGCCATCTATCTGGTGCTGCATCCGCTTGTCCAGAGCCAGATGCCGGCAAGCTTGCCCGCCGGCGCCGGTGAAATCACACACCTGGGCCTGCTCATTGCCAAAGAAACGCTGCTCGGCTTCCTCCTGGGCTGGCTGGCGGGCATTCCTTTCTGGGCGGCCCAGAGCGGCGGTTTTTTCATCGACAACCAACGCGGCTCATCCATGGCTGAAGGCGCCGACGCCCTGAGCGGAGAGCAGACCAGTCCTATCGGCATACTCTTTCTGCAGGCCACCATCTATATCTTTTTTATCAGCGGCGCTTTTCTCGCTTTCCTGGGATTGATTTACTCCTCATACCTGGTCTGGCCGGTAAACGACTTTCTACCGCACATCAACCGGGCCACGGTCCTGCTCTTCGCGGAACAGGCGGGCTGGCTGATGCTGTACATGCTGCTTCTGGCCGGACCCATTGTGGTCTCCTGCCTGCTCATCGACATTTCCCTGGGCCTGGTCAACCGCTTCGCCTCTCAACTCAACGTCTACATCCTGGCCATGCCCATTAAAAGCGGCGTGGCCTCGTTTATTTTGCTGGTCTATTTCGGCATGCTGGGCGCCAACGCCCCCGCGCTATACGAACATATTCAGATAACGCTGCTGCGTTTGCAGGGGCTGATGCCATGAGTGACAAGACCGAACTGCCAACCCCGAAACGAATGCGTGAAGCCCGGGAAAAAGGGGATGTGCCCAGAAGCCAGGATCTGGCCCCGGCTCTGACAGTTCTCGCTCTGGTCATTTATTTCATCGCCATGGGCGAAGACGTGTTCCTGCAGTTGCAGGACATGGCCAACGCGGTGTTCAGCACTGTGGCCATGCCCTTTGACCAGGCTCTGGGCATTGCCATCACCGGCGTAGCCAAAGCCTCTCTGGGCATCGTGGCCCCCATCGTGGCTCTGGTCATGGCCGCGGCCCTCATCGGCGTCCTGGCCCAGGTGGGCGTGCTCATAGCTCCCAAGGCCGCCATGCCCAAGCTGGACAACTTAAGCCCGGGCAAATGGTTTAAAAAGGTGTTCTCCATCAAGAACGCCGTGGACTTCATAAAAAATGTCCTGAAAGTCACCATCCTGGGCGTAACCGCCTGGCTGGTGCTGCGCGACCACTTGCGCGAGCTGTTTCTCATTCCCGGCGGCGACGTGCGCCTGCTGTGGTCCACTTTGGGCTCGGCGGCCAAAGACTTGACCCTGAACGTGGCCGGGGTATTCTGCGTTATTGCTATGCTGGACTATCTGTTCCAGCGCTGGCAGCACACCAAACAGCACATGATGAGCAAAGACGAAGTCAAGCGGGAATACAAAGAAATGGAAGGCGACCCGCACATTAAGGGCAAACGCAAGCAACTGCACCAGGAATTGATCTCTCAGAACTCCCTGGGCAACGTGCGCAAGGCCAAAGTCCTGATCACCAACCCCACCCGCTACGCCGTGGCCCTGGACTATGAAAAGGACAAAACTCCGCTGCCCGTCATTGTGGCCAAGGGGGAAGGGGCTCTGGCCAAACGCATGGTGGAGGCGGCCAAGGAAGCCGGCGTTCCCATTATGCAAAACGTGCCTCTGGCCCAGGACCTGTTCCGCAACGGCACGGAAAATTCCTACATCCCCCAGGACCTCATCGGCCCGGTGGCCGAGGTTCTGCGTTGGGTGCAATCACTGCAGCGAGACTAATCGTTCGTTCGCGGGCAGAAAATTTTATATGCCTAAGCTCTTTGAAAAATTCACGCCGCCGCCCCTGTTTTTAACTCTGGTTTGGCATAAAATGGTATTATTTTTCAAATTCAGCACTTTAATTCCCACGCCAAAACGCTAAAAGGCAAAACATAGACTATGAACCAAGACGAACGCACTTTTTTAAATCTCCTCATCAATCTGTGCGACAACCTGGCCTTCGGGCGCACAGCCGATGAAAACAAGTTGTTCAGCCTGACCCGCAGCGGCGCCGCTCCGGAACAATTCGTACGCCTGGCCGAAGCCTTCGGCATGATGCTGGTCAAGGTCGAGGCCCGCGAATTTCACAGAACCGAGCTGATAAAGGCGCTGCAAACTCGCAACGCGGAGTTGGAGGAAGCCCGCCGCCTGCTGGCCGAGCGCAATATCCATCTGGCCCGCAATCTTCAGGAGGAATACCAGGCCAAACGGATTATCGGGCAATGCGAAGCCATGCAAAAAGTGGTGCGGTTGGCCATGTCCCTGGCCAACCGCCCCATAAACACCCTGATTCTCGGCCCCACGGGCGCGGGCAAGGAGATTATCGCCAAGGCCATCCATTTTAACTCCATTCGGCGTGAAGGACCGTTTATCGCCGTCAACTGCACGGCCATTCCCGAAACTCTGTTTGAGAGCGAAATGTTCGGCATTGAAAAAGGTGTGGCCACCGGGGTGCAGGCCCGCAAGGGATTGATTGAAGAAGCCGATGGCGGCACCCTGTTTCTGGATGAAATTGCGGACATGAGTCTGGCCAACCAGGCCAAGCTCCTGCGGGTGCTGGAAGAGCGCGAGCTCTGCCGGGTGGGCAGTTCCAAACCCCTCCCGGTGGATATCAAAATCGTGGCCGCCACCCACGCTGATTTATACAAAAAGGTGCAGGAAGGCCGCTTCAGAGAGGACCTGTACTATCGCGTCAATGTGGCGGAACTGCGCCTGCCGCCCCTGTGCGAACGCGGCGAGGACATTATCCTGCTGGCCCAGACTTTTTTGGAGCGCCACTGCGCCAATATGGGCCGGTCCAAACTCAAAATTTCCCCCGAAGCCAGGCGCCGTTTGCGGACCTATGCCTGGCCCGGCAATGTACGTGAACTCAACAATGAAATGGAACGGGTCTCGGCTTTGACCCTGGGCGATACGGTTGAGGAAAACGATCTCTCCCCCCGTCTCCTGAACACCCCCGACACGCCTTCAACAACAAGCCGCCGGTCCGGCGAGTTTTTCTCGGCAAGCACCCCGGGCCTGCCTCCGCCGAACTTGCCGCTCAATCTGCAGGAAGCCGAGCAAATTCTGGTGCGCGAAGCTCTTAAAGAATCCGGCGGCAACAAAAGCAGAGCCGCCGAACTTCTGGGCATCACCCGGGAGGGCTTGCGCAAAAAACTGCTCCGCCTGGAATGGGAACAATAGCATGTCATTGCGGACCAAACTTTTTCTCTTGTGCATCATTTCCCTTGGCGTGGTCATCACGCCGATTATCTACTTCACCTATGTGGACGTAAGCAGAACCACCTCACGCTTGGAGCAGGCCTCTTTCGATAAAATGGCCGCCCTGGTGGAGGATAACATCGGCCAGCGCTACCTGAATCTGCTCACCCAAAGAGTCATAGAGGTGATGGAGTGCAAAACCGACCTGCAAAAGGCGGCCTATCTGGCCAGATCGCTGTGGAACGAAATCAGCGCGGAAAAAGACCTGCCTGAGGAAGCCCGGCTCAGGCTGTCCAGGGCCTGCCTGAGCAAATTGCGCGAACTGGATATGTCCCTGGAAATTTTGAGCCCCTCCGGCGGCCTGTCTTGGGGCAATGACGATTTGGGACTGCTTGCGGGTTTGGAGCAAGGCGCGGCCGATTTCAAAGGCCGTTCGCTGCGCGGGTTGCTTGCTGTGGACAATGAATTCGCGGTGCTGAATCTGCCCCAGGCCGACGGCCTGAACGAACCCATCCTGGCTTTTTTCCTGCAAGCCCCGGAAAAACACAGCGTCATTGTGGCCATGCTGCGCATTTCCGATGTGGAAAAACAGCTGGAGCAGGCCATGCTGCGCCTGATTGCCGAAACCCGCAGCAAATTGAGCACCTTTACCGTGTATGGGCACGGTTTTGTGACCATTCTCGACAGCCGGGGCTCGGTGCTCGCCCATACCGGCAATAATCTTGGGCTGCAGCCGGCGCTTTTCCCCCCCCCGGTCCTGGCCCAGCCTGAGCATAAGGGCACGCTTAAACATGTCGGCACAATGCCTGGGATGGGAGAGACGCTGTTTAGCGTGCTTCGCTTTGCCTCGCTGAACTGGACCGTGGTTGTGGCCGCGCCCGTGCGGGAAATAGAGGCCCCCACCCGCGCCCTGGTCACCAAGCTCATCTATCTGGCTCTGGGCGGCATTGCCCTGGTATTGCTTCTTTCCTTAGGCGCCGTGGTCAACCTGACCCGCCCCCTGCGTCTGCTTACGGAAAAAATAAGTTCCCTGCCGGACATGGATTTTGCTTCCAGCGAGACCGAAAACCTTATCGCCAAAGACCTGCCCACCACGCGGAAAGATGAGGTCGGCCAGGTGGCCGAGGCCTTCTCGCGCATGGGACATAAGCTTTCAGCCAATATCCGCGACCTCATGGACACCACAGCCGCCAAGGAACGCATGCAGGGCGAGCTCAACGCGGCCAGAGACATCCAATTGGGCATCCTGCCCCCGCCCGACGGCGCGCCGCGTTGTGAGGGATTTTCCGCGGCCGCCTTCCTGGAGCCGGCCAAGGAAGTAGGCGGTGATCTGTATGATTTCTTCACCACGCCGGACGGCAAACAGGCGGTGATTATCGGCGACGTTTCCGACAAGGGCGTGCCCGCGGCCCTGTTCATGTCCATGACCGTGATCCTGACCCGCTACGCCCTGGCCGACGGACTTGATCCGGCCGCGGCCATGACCCGGATCAATAATGCTTTGAGCGCCAATAACGCCAAAAATATGTTTGTCACCCTGTTTATCGGCGTGTTTGACCCGGCCTCGGGCCGGCTGAACTACGCCAACGGCGGCCACTGCCCGCCCTTGATCTGGAACAGCCGGGACAGTCGAAACAACGGCGGGCTTTGCTTGCGGGAGCTCACGGACTTGAGCGGTCCGGTGGTGGGCGCCATTGCCGATCTTGAATATGCCCCGCATACCGCCGTTCTTGAGCCTGGAGACATCTGCCTTTTGTATACGGATGGGGTAAACGAGGCCATTGACGAACAGGGCGACTTTTTTGGAGTGGAAAGAATCAGGAACCTGGCACGATCCGGAAACGAATCATCACTGGAGCGGCTTCTGGGCGCCCTTTACGCCGAGTTGCTGCGCTTTAGAGGCAAAGCCCCCCAGTCAGACGACATTACTCTGCTGGCCTTCAAAAGAACTGACGGCTGACTGATATGCTGAACCGGCCATTACTCACTTATGGCCGCATAAATTAAACCGCAGGAGTTTTAACGCCATGACTCAACCTTTGCAGCCTTTTGCCGAAGCATTGGGCAAAAAAATCGGAATGGATCTCGAAGTTTCTCCTAACGGCGCCCTGTTTTTATCCTTGGACGAACAAAGTATGCTGATCCAAACAATCGACAATGGTAAAAGCGTCCTTTTGTATGCCGGAGTGGGCCAGCCCACCGCGTTCAGACGCGGCGACGTGTTCGGCGAACTACTGGCCGGCAACCTGTTTCTGGCTGAAACGCGAGGCGCGGCTTTGAGCTACGACAAATACAGCGGCGTGGTAGGCCTGAATTTGATCCTGCCCCTGGAAGGGCTGGAAGGAGACGCCTTCATCAATGCCGTGGACAATATCATCCTGGCGGCCGCCAAATGGCGTGAAGAACTGGCCCGCTTCAATAAAGAAGCCGAAGACAAGTTCAACGCAACGCAAACCATCGAGTCTGAAGCCCCGGAAGCGGAAGAGGACTCAGCGGCCTCGCCCGGCGGCGGTATGGCGCCCTATATGCTCAGAGTCTGAGCCGGCGCTGGGCACAGCCATTGCAGTAATCACGGTGCGGGCAGCGCGCATCGGTCCGCTATAAATTTAAATCGTTGATTTAGCAGCAATTTTTTATAAGAGGAGTTTGCACATGGCTATTGAACTGACAAGTTTGTTGCAGCATGCCAACACTGTTGCCGGTAGCGGACAAGAAAACCAGGCCATCTATATCAAGCCGGACGGGAGTATCTCCAAAGACAGCGGCCTGGCACAC
>JAVBRZ010000191.1:0-3231 GCA_031547425.1 Desulfovibrionaceae bacterium | reverse complement strand
CGGACTCAATCATCAAACGCTGGTCGGAGTTATAAGTACCGGTGGCGGCCTGTTCGGCAAGTTCTTTCATGCGGATGAGCTTTTCGTCGATAACGCCCAAAGCGCCGTCAGCGGTCTGAATCATGGAAATGGCGTCGTTAGCGTTACGAACGCCTTGGTTCAGGGCCGCGATTTCAGCGCGCATAAGTTCGCGGATGGCGAGGCCGGCCGCGTCGTCAGCGGCGGTGCCCACGCGCAGACCCGAAGAAAGCTTGCGCACGGAACTGGCCAGCATGTTGTAAGAATTGCCGAGGTTACGAGTGGCGTTATACGCCATCAAGTTGTTATTAATTGTAAGAGCCATAATATTCCTCCATGAATATAGCTGCTCGTTGGACGGTGCCCTATGCGTGTCGCTTCCCTGCGACTTCCCGTCCGTTGCACTACTATTCGGCGTGTCATTCAAAAACTATAGGGTCGTTTGAATAAATTTTGCCGAATCTGATTGTTTTATCGCCGCACCTGGTTTTGGGACCAGATGCGACCCGCCGCGAAAAGGCCGAAAAAGCCTTGCGCGGCGAACTCAGGGCGGGCGGAACCCGCCCCCGCCATATGCCGACAGACCTTTGTGTTTTACGGTGGTTGTTTAAACCTACATTTTACAAGTCACCTCCGCTTAAAGTTGAAGGGAACCCCACGATCCCATTGCAAAATGCAGGCCAAAGTTTAGGCCCCAAAAACGTTATCCCGCAACGATTTCCAGACAGAGAAAAAATTTCTTCTATTATAACCAGGTGTAAGGCCCGGCAAAAAAGTCCTGCTGGACAAACCGCCTAAAACTGGGTAAAAACTCTGGCAGTATTATATAAGGATAGCTTGATATGCAGATAATTACTGATCCGCGACAATTTCAAGCCGCTTGCCTGGAATTGAAAGACCAAGGGCTCACCCTGTCCCTGGTGCCCACCATGGGCGCGCTGCACGACGGGCACAAAAGCCTTTTAATGGAAGGCCGAAGCCTGGCCGACAAGCTCCTGGTCAGCGTTTTTGTGAACCCCGCCCAATTCGGCCCCAACGAAGACTTTACAAGCTACCCACGCGATTTTGGACGCGATTGCGAAATCGTCCGCGCCTGCGGCGCGGACATTTTATTCGCGCCGGAAACCTCAGCCATGTATGCGCCAAATCATGCCACCTGGGTGGAAGTTCCGGAACGGGCCAAAACTTTGTGCGGCGCCGCCCGCCCCGGGCATTTTCGCGGGGTGTGCACTGTGGTGCTCAAGCTGTTCAACTTGGCTCGGCCGGATATCGCCCTGTTTGGAGAAAAAGATCGCCAGCAGCTGTGCATTATCAAAAAGATGGCCTCCGACCTTGATCTCCCACTGGAAGTGCGCGGCTGCCCCACAGTGCGCGAGCCTGACGGCCTGGCCTTAAGTTCGCGCAATCAACACCTGACCCCTGAAGAGCGCCTCCAGGCCGTACATATTATTAAAGGACTGCGCCTGGCTGAAGACCTGCGCAAAACCGGCGAAACATCCGTCGCAAAATTGACGCAAGCCGTGCGGGATTATTGGCAAAATCTGATTCCCGATGGAGAGATTGATTACCTGGAATTTGTGCGCCCCGACGACCTCTCCCCCCTGGGTTCCCTTGAGGGCGCCGCAATTGCGGCCGCAGCGGTGAAATTCAGCCGCACGCGGCTCATTGATAATATTCTGCTGCAAGCTTAGCTGGCTCTTATTTTGCAAGTTTAAGCGAAAACAGTTACTTTTATAACGCAAATCTATCACCCCCGGCGCGTAGCGGACGGGCGAGGAGGAAAGGCAATGTACATGAATAAAGGCAAGTTTTTCTTCACTTCCGAATCAGTGACCGAGGGCCACCCCGACAAGGTGGCGGACCTTATTTCCGACTCCGTGCTGGACGTGCTTCTCGCCCAGGATCCGGAATCGCGCGTGGCTTGCGAAACCATGGTCACTACCGGCATGGCTTTCATTGCCGGCGAAATCACCACTGAAGGATACGCGGACTTGCCCCAGGTGGTGCGCGAAAGCATCAAGCATATCGGCTATGACAGTTCGGACATGGGCTTTGACTGGGAAACCTGCGCCGTGATTTCGTCCATTGACAAGCAGTCACCCGATATCGCCCAGGGCGTGGACCGGAGCAACCCGGAGGACCAGGGCGCCGGCGACCAGGGCATGATGTTCGGCTTTGCCTGCAATGAAACCGCGGCGCTCATGCCCGCGCCCTTGTATTGGGCCCACCGCCTTTCCGAGCGCCTTACCGAGACACGCAAAGACAAGACTCTCAATTTCCTGCGCCCGGACGGCAAAACCGCTGTGGCCTTTGAATACAATGACGGAGTGCCTACCGCTGTGGAAGCGGTGGTTATCGCCGCCCAGCACAACCCGGACGTGAAATATAAAGTTTTATGCGAGGCCATCCGCGAGGAAGTAATCTATAAGACCATTCCGGCCGAGTTCCTGGACAAGGATACCAAAATCTTCATTAACACCACCGGCCGTTTTGTTGTTGGCGGGCCCATGGGCGACGCCGGGCTCACCGGGCGCAAAATCATCCAGGACACGTACGGCGGCATGGGCTTCCACGGCGGCGGCGCCTTCTCGGGCAAGGACCCGTCCAAGGTGGACCGCTCCGCCGCCTATATGGGCCGCTACATCGCCAAAAACGTGGTGGCCGCCGGCCTGGCCAAAGCCTGCAATGTGCAGATCGCCTACGCCATCGGCGTGGCCGAACCCATTTCGGTCATCTGCTCCTCTCTGGGCACCAGCGAAATTTCTGACGAAATCCTGACCCGCGCGGTGCGCAAAGTCTTTGACCTGCGCCCCTATCATATTATTAAAACCCTGGACCTCAAACAGCCCATTTACCGCAAAACCTCCAATTACGGCCATTTTGGGCGGGAACTGCCCGAGTTTAAGTGGGAACAGACAGACATGGTTGAGGCTTTGAAAAAAGCGCTATAGGCTCATTAATTTTACAGCATACCAGAAAAAGGGACGCCGCACGGGCGTCCCTTTTTATTAGAGCATTTTAACATTTAAATTAGGGTCATGACTAGCAGAGAGGTCTAAAAGGGTCTAAAAACTAGCTATGCCAATCAAAAACAAGTATGCCAAAAATGCAAAAATTTCAGAGGCCAAAACCAGGCAACTTATTAAGCTATTTGCCGTTGATCTGGATGCTTCTCAAATTGCAAAAGTTACAAACCTTAACCGTAATACCGTC
>JAVBRZ010000184.1:0-7564 GCA_031547425.1 Desulfovibrionaceae bacterium | reverse complement strand
CATGTGAAGCTCCAAAAAAAATGTGAGTAGGTATTTGCTTTATAGCAAATAACTACTCACATTTCAACTCACATCGGCGCTGGACTGAAGCGTACAAACGTGGACCTACTCACACATTTTTGGCTTCAAAGTGTTGCTATTACAGCGGCTTAAAAAACTTCCTCGAACCTCTGTGATGAAAGTTTTGGCGTCCCCAAGGGGATTCGAACCCCTGTCGCCGGCGTGAAAGGCCAGTGTCCTGGTCCACTAGACGATGGGGACGCATTTGGCTGGGCCGCTAGGAGTTGAACCTAGATTAGCGGAGTCAGAATCCGCCGTCCTGCCAGTTGAACGACAGCCCAATAATTTTTTTATTGAAAACAGGTCGGTGGATTTTCCGCCCAGCCTGTGCCGTTCCGCATCCAGGTCATTTCCCTGCTGCCGAATCACGTGTTTAAACGCAATCCGCTTTCTTGTCAACAAACAAACACAAATTATTTGCGGCCGGGGCCAAGTTTTTTTGAGAATCGTGTCGGCACGCCCGGCGGTTTTTGAAAAAAGCATGGGTTCCGCTGTCTTCACAGGGAATGATGGGCGAAAAAACAGGCGCAACTTGCAATTTTTTATTGAGTTTACCCTAAGCAACGCAAGAGGCCTACCTCATGCACTTAAAGGAAGCGGTCTCGTTTTATATAATTTTAGGTCAGGCGGGCCAATAAGGGTTCAGGAAGGGAGGGGGTCGGGGAGGGAAACCTCAAGGGGCTGAGTTCCTTGGGGTTTCTCTCCCCGTTAAGCTACTCTTTCTTTTCAATTTTGGCCCAGGAGTCGCGCAGGCCCACGCTGCGGTTGAACACGCGCAGTTTTTCCGTGCTGTCCGGGTCAACACAAAAATAGCCCAGGCGTTCGAACTGCACTTTGGCGTCCACGGGCAGGCCGGCCAGATAGGGCTCAAGATAGGCCTCGCTGACAAGCAGGGACTCGGGGTTGATATAGTCGGCAAAGGGACGGCCTTCATCGGCCGCGGCCGCGCCGGGGTTTTCCACGGTAAACAGGTGGTCGTAGAGTCGGGCTTCGGCCTTGACGGCGTGGGCGGCCGACACCCAGTGCAGGGTGCCTTTGACTTTGCGGCCGTCATCGGACCAGCCGCCCCTGGTGGCCGGGTCGTAAGCGCAGCGCACGGCCGTGATGTTGCCGGCCGCGTCTTTTTCAACGCCTGTGCAGGTCACGTAATAGGCGTAGCGCAGGCGCACTTCCTTGCCCGGCGCCAGGCGGAAATATTTATTGTTGGGCGGCACTTCGCGAAAGTCGTCCTGCTCGATGTACAGCACTTTGGAGAAGGGCACTTTGCGCGTGCCCAAAGCTTCGTCCTCGGGGTGCAGGGGCATGTCGAACTCCTCCACCTGGTCCGCGGGATAGTTTTCAATGATCAGCTTGAGGGGGTTCAGGACGGCCATGGCCCGGGGCGCGGCGGCGTTCAGGTGCTCGCGCAGGCAGAAGTCGAGGAGGCTGCGGTCCACCATATTGTCGGCCTTGGCCACGCCGATGCGGGCGCAGAAGTCGCGGATGGATTCCGGGGTATAGCCGCGACGGCGCATGCCGCTCAAGGTGGGCATGCGCGGGTCGTCCCAGCCGCGCACCTGGCCGCCGTCCACCAGCTCAATGAGCCGGCGCTTGGACATCAGGGTGTAGGACATGTTCAGGCGGGCGAATTCAATCTGCTGCGGCCGGTACAGGTCCAGGGCTTCCAGGACCCAGTCATACAACTCGCGGTTGTTTTCAAACTCCAGGGTGCACAGGGAATGGGTGATGCGCTCAATGGAGTCGGAAATGCAGTGGGTGAAGTCGTACATGGGGTAGATGCACCACTTGTCGCCGGTGCGGTGGTGCTCGGCCTTGCGGATGCGGTAGATGGCGGGGTCGCGCATGAGCACGTTGGGCGAGGCCATGTTGATTTTGGCGCGCAGGACCATGCTGCCGTCCGCGAATTCGCCGGCTTTCATGCGCCGGAACAGGTCCAGGCTTTCCTCGGCCGGGCGGTCGCGATAGGGGCTGGCCGTGCCGGGCTCGGTGAGCGTGCCGCGCGTGGCCCGGATTTCGTCGGCGGAGAGCTCGTCCACGTAGGCCTTGCCCATACGGATGAGTTCCTCGGCCAGCTCGTAGAGGCGGTCGAAATAATCTGAAGCGTAGTATTCGCGGCCGTCCCAGTCAAAGCCCAGCCAGTGCACATCGGCCTTGATGTTTTCCACATATTCCGCTTCTTCTTTGAGCGGGTTGGTGTCGTCAAAGCGCAGGTTGCACAGGCCGTTATATTCGGCGGCCACCCCAAAATTAAGGCAAATGGACTTGGCATGCCCGATATGCAGATAACCGTTGGGTTCGGGCGGAAAACGGGTGTGCACCCGGCCCTGGTGCTTGCCGGTCTTGTTGTCCTCATTGATGATGGCCCGGATAAAATCAACGCCGGCTATGGTTTCCGGCTTGGGGGTCTCGTTCATGGCGACCTCGCGCGATAAATATTTTTTGATTTGCCCGGGGTGCAAAAATCCGCCGGCGCGCCTGCCCGCGGCAAGGCCGGTGAGAGTTTGCCCCGGCAAACGTTAAGAAGGATAAAGAAAGAAACCGTTTCGGTCAATCGGCAAAGAAACAGGGCGCAGGCGGGCGGGCCGGGAAGCAGAGGCGGGGGGCAGAGCGCGGAAAGAGGCACGCGCGCGGGCGAGCGGAGGGGAGTTATCTGTCCAGGGGCACGTCTTCGCTCAAAACTTCCACTTCATTCACAAACACGGCGATGCGCACGGCCTGGACATCGTCCATGCTCACGCCCTCAGGCAGGGGGAAGGTGGTGGTGGCCCGTTTCAGGCGCGCCATCTGGAAGTCCAGGTCCTCGGCGGGTATGGTTACCGGCTGCGCTCCCCCGGCGGTGATCAGGCTCAAGGCGGCGTAGCCGCGCACGGCCTTGCCGGAGGTATTCACGAAACTCACGCTCAGACGTAAGGTTTTGCTGGAATGGACGCGCAGGTTGATATTTTCCAGCCTGACCGGCAGAGCGCCTTCAGGCGCGGTGGCGTTGCCGGCCAGAATTTCTTCAGGCGCGGTGGCGTTGGCGGGCAGGGTGGCGTTGCCCTCCACATCCACCAGGGCGGGCAGGTCATGGAGGGGCGCCCCGCCGGGAGCGGTTTTGTCTATGGGGTCGGCCGTGCCGGGGCCGGTGTCCAGCACCGGGGCAAGGGGCGTGTTTTCCGAGGCGCCGATGAGCGTCTCCATGTTTTGCAGGCGTTCCAGCTTGATGCTCAAGTCGGAGTTATGGCGTTCTAACCGCACCAGGTCGGCACTCAGGGCACGCTCCTTTTGCCAGAAATAATAGGTGCCCCATGAGCCGACTCCGGCAACGACGGCCAAAAAAAAGAGCGCACAGCCGAAAAGCTTCAGCCAGAAAGGGCTGAAACGCAGGCGGCGCACCTGGGTGTCGTCGCGCATGAGCAGCACGGTGTATTTTTTGCTGTTGCCCATAATGCCTTAAGATTCAGCGCTCCATTCTTCGCTGACAATGGCCCATCCCGTGGCCGTGGGCGTGAGGATGAGCGTTTTGATGCCTCGGTCGGAAAAGCCTTTGGCGTCGCGGAAGCTTTGGTGCATATCCACTTTTATGCCGCCGCTGTCCGTGGCCAGGAAGACGCCGGAAAACTCCACCTTGGCGGGCTTGGCGCTAC
Source organism: Desulfovibrionaceae bacterium (assembly GCA_031547425.1). GTDB lineage: Bacteria > Desulfobacterota > Desulfovibrionia > Desulfovibrionales > Desulfovibrionaceae > JAVBRZ01. The sequence goes on along the minus strand of JAVBRZ010000184.1, from coordinate 3,878 downwards.
GCCAGAGGGTTTCCTTTTGCTGCTTGATGGCATTGCGGCCACGGCGGCCGGCTTGCACGGCGTCCGGCGCATAAGCGTCAATATAGGTTTTTATATCCCCGTTTTCCCAGGCCAGGCGCCAGGTTTCAATAAAGTCGGAAATGCCTGGCTCCACGGTTTCCAGATATTCGGAGGCCATGCCCACGTCCTGCTCTATCCATTCCATGCCCACAATGCGAAAAGCCCCATCGGCGCCCTGTTGCCAATACAGGCGGCGGATGCCCTCCGCGGTCATGTTGGGTGCGCGGTAATACTGGTTGAACCAGGTTACCCAATAGCCCGGGCCGGACAGGGCCTGGACGTTGCTGATAATGGTGTGCAGCCAGGGGAACATTTGGAACAGGCGTTCCTTGTTGGAGCGGAAGGCCGCGAAAGATTCATTGGCTATGGAGTAGCGTTCGGGATCGTAAAAGGCGAACATTTCCTTGGAACGGCCGGACCAGGCCGCAGCCCAGGCGCGGGATTTGTGGACCAGGGCGGCGCTGATTTGCTGGTCTTCCGGGGACTCGCCCTCTATTTCCAAGGAATCGCTGACCGCGACAGGCAGGCCGGACACAAACTCGCCGCCTATGTTTAAAAGATCCGGCAGGTTCAGGGCGATGCAGCCTTTGGTTTCTTTGGGCACGATTTCGTGGCCTTTGGAGTGGATCCAGATGCCGTAGCCGGATTTGCCGTTGATGCGGTCCACGGGGTTCGGGTAATTCAAGGTATAGGCAAGGCCGCCGTATTCGGCGAAGTCCAGTCCCGAGGAAAGTTTGGTGACGATGAAATACACGCCTTCCGGCGTTTTGAGGTCGCCTTCGAATTGCTTGTCGCCGTCGGCCTGGCCGGTGGTGCAGGGGTAGGCGGCTCTGATGGCCAGGGGGCTGTGGCGCTCCAGAATGAAAAATTCCTGCCTGGATTTATCCACCGCCAGAAACATGGGCGGCAACTCGTTATGGTCGCCGATGCGGACGTGCCAACCCTCGGCCCGGCCCTCGCCCGGCACAAGCAATACGCCGGCCAGCAAGACAGCCAGGGCCGCGCGGATCATCCAGATAAATTGAAACTCAATCGGCCGCACAAGCAAGCAACTCTTTGCGGGTAAACAGGGAGATGAGTTCATACCCCGCCTCCGCCATTTTTTCGCGTCCGCCTTCTTCGCGGTCCATGATGCACACCACTGCCGCCACTTTAAGGCCCGAGGCCTCCACCTTTGCGCAGGCCGTAAGCCCTGAACCGCCGCTGGTGACCACGTCTTCCAGCAGGGCGATGCTGTCTCCGGCCTGAAAATTGGCCAGGCCCTCAATATAGTTGTTGGTGCCGTGCCCTTTGGATTCTTTGCGCACCAGAAAGCCCGGCAGGGCATGGTTTTTTTCAAAGGAAATGACTGAAGTCGCTGAAACCAGCGGGTCCGCGCCCAGGGTGGGGCCGCCCACGCCCTTGACCGGCAGGTCCTTCACGATGTCGAACAGCAGGTTGCCTATGAGCCAGGCCCCTTCCGGGTGCAGAGCGGTTTGCCGGCAGTCGAAGTAATAATCGCTGGTCCTGCCCGAGGCCAGCACAAAGGACCCTTCCTTGTAGGATTTTTCCAGAAGGAGGCGCGCCAGTCGTTTTTTTAGATCATTCATGGCAACTCCAGGCACAGAACCAGATTGCGGAGTTTTAAGCGAACACCCGCGTAAAGATATTATCTTCGTAGCGCAAATAATAATTTATATCAAACAATTCATCAAGGGCTTTTGCGGCAAGGAAGGATGAGATTTCGCAGTCCCGGCGCACCACGTCGGGGAAATATTCCCGGCTCTCCCAGCTTTGCATGGCGCAGCGCTGCACGAGGACGTAGGCTTCCTGGCGGGAGAGTTTATGGTCGCTCGCTTCCAGAAGGGCCATGAGCACACGCTGGGAAAAGAACAAGCCGTATGAGGCCATGAGGTTGCGTTCAATATTTTCCGGGATGACGCGCAAATTTTCCAAAAGGCCGGCCAGGCGGTGCAGAACATAATCCATGAGAATGGTGGAATCGGGCATGATTACCCGCTCCACCGAGGAATGGCTGATGTCGCGCTCGTGCCACAGGGCCATGTTTTCCATGGCGGCCAGGGCGTTGGAGCGCAGCAGGCGGGCGAGGCCGGTCATGTTTTCCGCGGAAATGGGGTTTTTTTTGTGGGGCATGGCCGAGGAGCCTTTCTGCCCTTTGGCGAAGCCTTCTTCGGCCTCTAAAACCTCCGTGCGCTGCAAGTGGCGCAGCTCAACGCACAAACGCTCGATACCCCCGGCGGCCAGGGCCAGGCTGGTGAAGTAATGGGCATGGCGGTCGCGCTGGATGATCTGGGTGGACACAGGGTCCACCTCAAGGCCCAGCAGGGCGCAGGCCTTTTTTTCCAGTTCCGGGGAAAGCATGGCGTAAGTGCCCACCGCCCCTGAAATTTTGCCCACCCGGATACCTTCCGCAGCCGCTTGAAAGCGGGCGAGGTGGCGGGTGAATTCCGCGTAAAAGCCGGCGAATTTCAGGCCAAAGGAAGTGGGCTCGGCGTGGATGCCGTGGGTGCGGCCGATGGTCAGCCGGCCCTTATGCTCATAGGCGAGCTTTTTCAAAACGGACAAAAGGCGCTCGAACCCGGCTGTGATCATAGCCCCGGCCCTGGTTAAGAGCAGGGCATTGGCCGTGTCCACTATGTCCGAGGATGTGCAGCCGAGGTGGATATAGCGCGCGGCCGGACCGACTTTTTCTTCCACAGCCGTGAGAAAGGCGATGACGTCATGCCGGGTTTGCGCCTCGATTTCATGGATGCGTTTAAGTTCAAAGCCGGCTGAGCGGCGGATTTGGGAGATGCTGTCCGCATCAATGACGCCTAGGGAGTGCCAGGCCTCACAGACGGCCAATTCCACTTCCAGCCAGGCGTTAAAGCGGGCCTCGTCGCTCCAGAGTTTGCCCATTTCCGGGCGGGTGTAGCGTTCAATCATGAGTTTTTCCCCCGGCTCCGCAAGTCTGAATTATGGCGGCTGAGGCATTTTAACTTTGAAAAATTAAAATGCTCTGAAAACGGAAACAGGCGGACCGGTGAGGCCCGCCTGTCGTTGTCGGGTTATTTAACGGGCGCGGCGGTATTCGCGGGCGCGGCGCTTTTGGGCGCTCGTTCCTTTTTTTCCAGCACCCCGGCAAACGGGGCGTCGGAGTTTTTGGCGGAGCTTGCGCCGCCGGAAGGCTCAAAACCGGAAGGCTCGGCGCCGGGTGCTTCGCCTTCCCGCCCCCGGCCGCCGTACTCGGTGGCATACCAGCCGCCGCCTTTGAGAATGAAGCTGGGCATGGAAATCATACGTTCACCCTCACCCCGGCAATGCGGGCAGGGCATGGTGCTGACATCAAATTCCTTCAGCCATTCCTCAAACACATTATTGCAGTTTTTGCAGCGGTATTCATAGATAGGCATGGGAAACCTCTGAATTATTGCAATCTTTGCCGCTGCGGCGGGGCCGCGTTGCGGCAAGCCTAGGCCTTGGCGGCCTTGGCGGCGCGGATGCGTTCTTTGAGGCGTTTGGCGCGGCGTTGGCGGCGGCGGTCGATTTCTTTGTTGCGTTCAATTTTCTTGTGAGCCATGCTGCTCTCCTTAAAATAAAAATAATGTTTGCGTGGTTCCGCTTACCCGATACGGGCGAAGATGTCTAGAACTCATTTCATAATTACCCTTGTAGCGAAAAAACGAGATTTGTGACAGTGGCAAGGCAACAGGACAAAAGACGACGAAAGCGTAGCCAACCCTACGGTGAGGAGGCTTTTGGCCTGTTAACGCGGCTAATGGCGCAAAGCTCGCTTTTGCAGCCAAGGAGAATTATGAAATGACTTCTAGTCATATGGA
>JAVBRZ010000091.1:0-5066 GCA_031547425.1 Desulfovibrionaceae bacterium | reverse complement strand
CAACGGCGCGGACACCACGGCCGCCTGCGGACAACTGGCCGCGCGCGGGGGGACGGCAAACTCAAAGGTTATCACCCCTTGAGTTTCCCTTCCCCCCGCACCCCCAGCCCTCCTTAACCCCTCTTGAAGGCGGGTTGAGGGAGACACAACAGGGGAGCGTGGACGCCAGGCAAACTTGCTTGTCCGCAAAATAACTTGTCAGCCGAGGCCCCGGCGGCGTGAGCAAAGGTTGCCAGCGAAACTAGCGGAGCGCCAGATGCAAGGGCCCAGCCAAAAAGATACCGCGCAAAGCAAAACTCCCGGTTAATTTATATTTGAACTGCAAGCTATAACCTGTTTGAAAAAATCATGTGCGCCAATCGCCAAACCGCTTTCAGCCCTCTGCCGGCCTTTATGACCCCGCCCCGCGTGGTGGCGGCCTTCATGGTCTTGTCCCTGGCCGCCTGGCTGCTGCCCCTTTGGGGCGCGAGCCTGATTCTGCTTGGCGCGCTAGCCGCCGGAACGCAACTGGGAATCTTTGCCCGCGCCGGGCGCGGCCGCCTGAAAACTTATGTATTTTTTCTCTGCTTCTGGGCCTTGTCCACTTTTCTGCTGCAATGGCTGGCCGGGGGCTTATCCTGGCGGGCTGCGGCCCACAATGCCGCTGATCTGGCTTTGCGCCTGACCGCTCTGGCCGCCCTGACCCTTGATCTGGGCTTTCTGCTCACGCCTTTTGCCCTGGCCGGAGTGCTGGCCCGCGCCCTTAAACCCGTGTTGGGAGTTGAGCGCGCCGCCAGTGCGGGTTTGGCCCTGGCCGTGATGCTCCGGCTTATCCCCCAGGCCGGACACTGTTTGCGGACTTTGCGGCAAACCGCAAAAATGCGCTGCCGCCGCCTGCCCCGGGCCCGGCAACTCAGCCTCATGGCCGGCGCCGCCTTGCGCCATTTAAGCCTGTTGACCTGGCGGCAAAGCCTGGCTCTGGCGGCGCGAAATATTCGCCTCGCCCGCCCGGACGGCAACAACCAATTCCAAGCCCCGGGAGAGAAGTAATTTATGTCCTGGCTGTCATTTGTGCTTCTGGGGCTGGCCCTGGCCATGGACTGCTTCGCGGTCTCCCTGTGCATGGGTCTTGCGGAACGCCGCTTTACTCTAAGCCGGGCCGTGGCCCCGCCGCTCATGTTCGGACTGTTCCAGGGGATCATGCCCCTGCTGGGCTGGGGCCTAGGCCTGGCTGTCCGCCCGCTCATTGAGGATTTCGACCACTGGGTGGCTTTTGTGCTGCTTCTGGCTGTGGGGGGGCATATGCTCAAAGAGGCTTGGGACCAGGGCAAAGCCGAGGCTTGCGCCCAGCCGGTCTGCCCCCCGCCCTGCGCGCTGCCGGGCGTCCGCGCCTTTTTCACCCTGCTGACCCTGGCCGTGGCCACCAGCCTGGACGCCATGGCCGTGGGCCTGGGCATGGCTTTTGCCGAAGTGTCTTTATGGTGGCCGGCCCTGATTATCGGCGCTACAACTTTTCTGGTCAGCCTGGCGGGCATCTGTCTGGGCATCAGCCTGGGCAGATTTATCCGGGGCGCCCACTATGCGGTGGCTCTGGGCGGCTGCGTGCTCATCGGCATCGGGTTTAAAATTTTAATAGAACACGGGGTTTTCCGGGGGCTCGCGCTCTTTTCGTAACCCCCAAAAGACCACTGCGCCCCAGACGTAAAAAAGCCCGCGCTTCCGGCTTATTTTGGAAACGCGGGCTTTGTCTATGACAAGGAAAAAACACGTCGGAGCATTTTCACTTTTTCAAAGTTGATTTGCTCAAAAATGCTTTATTTCTTCATGCTGATAAAAATAGCGCCCATAACAAAGGCGGCGCCCGCGATACCCAGCCAGGTCATGCTCTCGCCGAACAAGGCAAAGGCGAGCAGCGCGGCCATCACGGGCTCAATGGTGCAAATGATGCCCACTTTGGTGATTTCCAGGCGTTTGACCCCTTCCATGTAGGCCCAGTAAGCGCCCCACACGGTGACCCCGGCCAGGACAATGAGATTGAACCAGTCCATGGGCGTTTTTTCGCCAAAGGAAAGCTCCGGCACACCAAAGGGGGTAAACAGGTGATTGGTTTGCGGCAGCAAAAACGGCAACATGACCAGTGCGCCCACGGGCATGGCGAGCATGTACAGGCTCACGGAGCTGTAATTGGTCAGGAATTTCTTGCCGAAAGCCGACTGCAGCGAATAACAGAAGCCGGAAATAAGGGACGCCGCCACGCCGGCCACGGTCAGGCCGAGGACCGCGTCGCCGCCTGACCAGCACAACATGCCCGCGCCGATCATGGCCATGCACACGGCGCCGATGCGCCAGATAGTGGCGGATTCCTTAAAGAAAACCATGCCCCACACGGCTATCCAGCCGGTGGAGGTGTATTGCAGCATGGTGGCCATGGACACGCCGATTTTTTCAACCCCCACCATGTAACCGCCCATGACCCCGGCCACGCCGGGAATACCGAACAGGGCGAAGGCCAGGGCGTATTTCGGCTCCACTCGCCACTTTCCGCTGACAAAAGCGTGGATGGCGAACATGGCGCCGCCAATGGCCGCGCGCCAGAAAGCCACTTCAAAACCGGAGAGGTTGGCGTCCTGAATGGACATTTTGCCCAGAATACCGGTTAATGCCCAACAAGTAGCCGCTGTAAACGTCAATACGTAGCCCATTACGCGTTGCGAACCCATATGCCGTTCTCCTTAGAACTGTTGAGATAGTCCTGATATAGCAAAAATTCTCATTCACCCTTAAGTTCCCGGGTCATGAGCCCGGCCACTTCTTCCCGGGGGTCCCTGGCCTCATAAAACACCCGGTACACCGCGGCGCAAATGGGCATGTCCACTTCCAGCTTTTGGCTCAAGAAATGAACAGCCTCGGCCGTACGCACGCCCTCGGCCACCTGGGTCATGCCCGCCAGCGCCTCTTTGGCGCCGAGTTCTGCCGTGCGCAGCCCCACCTGCCGGTTGCGCGACAAATCGCCCGTGGCGGTTAAAATCAGATCGCCCACTCCGGACAGGCCGGTAAAGGTGGGCGCGCTGGCCCCCAAAGCCAGGCCTAAACGGGTGATTTCCACCAGACCCCGCGTAATCAGGGCGGCTTTGGCGTTAAGCCCGAAGCCGAGGCCGTCGGACAACCCCGCGGCAATGGCGATGACGTTTTTCACCGCGCCGCCCAGTTCCACTCCGGTCACGTCGCGCGAAGAATAAAAACGGAAAGTCTCGCCGGAAAACCAGTCGCGCAGACGGTCCGCCCAGGTGATGTCCCGGCAGGCGATCACCGCGGCCGTGGGTTTGCCCATGATCACTTCCTTGGCGAAAGACGGCCCGGACAGCGCCGCATACACGACGTCCCTGCCCGCCAGCTCGGCGGCGGCCACTTCTTCCATGCGCTTTAAGCCTTCCACCTCCACACCCTTGGACGCGGAAATCAGCACCGCATCATTGCGCAAATAAGGCCGTATCTCCCGCAACACGCCCCGCCACACCTGACAGGGAGGGACCATGAGAACCAGTTGCGCGCCATCGACCATTTCCGGCAAATCTGTGCCGGCTGTAATATTGCCGGACAACTTGATTCCAGGCATATACACCGGGTTTTCGCCCCTGGCGGCAATGGCTTCAACAATTTCAGGCTCGCGCGCCCACAGGCGCACCGCCACGCCCTTGTTGCCTAAAAAATGCGCCAGGGCAGTGCCCCAACTGCCTCCGCCCACAACCGTAATTTTATTTTCCATGCCCACCTCACAAGCAACCGAAAAAGGGCTCTTTGCCAACCGCCTTTCACAAACCGTTCTAAGCATATCCCGGGCCGCGCCAAAAAGCAAAGCCAAACTCCATATTCCGCGCAGGCCCGCCCGTCCGGCACGGCAAAATTTTTTCATGGCGGGTTTCTACAAATACGCATACACTGTCGTGATTTGGAGACCTTATCCATCAACCTCATGCCCCGGCTCGGCCATGCGCGTACCAACCGACCTTTTTCCCGCTGAAATTCCCTTGATTGACGCGGCCATCGCTCAGGAACTGAATAATCTGCCGCCATCCCTGCAGCCGGTGGCCGACCACATTGCCATGCTGCCCGGCAAACGCGTCCGTCCCCTCGTATGCGTGGCCATGGCCCGCTGCTTGGGCGAAAACAGCCCGGCCGTCTACCCCCTGGCCGCGGCTTTGGAAATATTGCATTGCGCCACTTTGCTGCATGACGATATTCTTGATGAAGCGCACACCCGGCGCGGCGCCCCGGCCGCCCACGTGCAGTTCAACGTAAAGCTGGCCCTGCTGGCCGGTGACGCCATGTTCGCTCTGGCCGGCGGCATTGTGGCCCGCTATGAACGGCCCGCGTTGATGAACATTTTTAGCGCGGCCATCCAGCGCACGGCGGAAGGACAGGCCCTGGAATCTTCCCGCCTGTTCAGCCCGCGAATTGATTGGGAGCATTATCTCCAGACCGCTGGCGGCAAAACCGCGTCTCTGTTTGAAGCAGCCGCCCTGAGCGGAGCTGAGCTTGCCGGTGCGGCCGCCCCGGAACGTGATGCCGCTGCGAATTTTGGGTTTAATTTAGGCCTGGCTTTTCAAATCATGGACGACTTGCTGGACTTCCTTCCCACTCCGGATACCGGCAAGCCGCAAGGCGGCGATGTGCGGGAAGGCAAGCTGACCTCCCCGCTGCTCTGCTGGCTTGAGCAATGCGCCCCGGAGAACCAGCGGAATTTTCTAACAAAATTTTCTAAAAAAACGCTATCCCCGGCGGACGTGGCCGCTCTTTGTCGGTTAATACAACATGCTGATATTACAGAGAAAACTAAATCGAGGGCGGAGACATATGCCCGCCAAGCAAGTAACCACCTGAAGGCATTGCCTTTTAATCGATTTAATTGTAGTTTATTGGCAATTCTCCATGCTTTAACCAAATAGGGGTCCTGAACAATGGCCAACTCCCTTTCACCTGATCAACTTCAACGGTTGCTCAATCAGGGGCTGCGCATGTCTTTTTCCCCCGTGGTCGTGCAATTGGTGCAGACAATTCTGGACCCGGCCTCCGACATACGGAAGATC
>JAVBRZ010000036.1:0-14258 GCA_031547425.1 Desulfovibrionaceae bacterium | reverse complement strand
CTGTTCAAGCGGAACGACTGGGAATTGGTCCCAGCCAGGCCTCCTATCTACAATCACAATATGCTCATCGGCACCTTGAATGAAAAGATCGGGCCGTATTGGATTTCCATGAACACGCTTTCCCTGGATCCCAAAACGGTTTGCATTGAACTGCGTGAAACAGATTACCAGGAACAAATTGATGGCTTGGGCTTTGAGGTCATCCCTGTGGATTACGCCGATCAAATCGCTTTCGGCGGCTCCCTGCATTGCTCCACTGTTGATGTTTACCGCGAGGGAAATTGCGAGGACTATTTCCCGAATCAAATCGCGGGGTTCTAAAAGTGGGCGGGCCGGGCATGCCTCTTCGGCCCGCGCAATCCTCTGCTTGGGGCGTTGAATGGCCTCTCCCCGTTCAGCGCTCCAAGACAAAGCAATAACATTGCACCCCCCACCAAGGGCATTAACCACTTTCCCGGAAATCCGGAAGAGGAGGTCCAGATGGTTGATATACTATACGGCATAGGTTTGGCGGCGTATCTTGCCTTGATGATTCTGGTCGGCTACCTGGTCAAGGACCGCATCAAGACCAGCGACGATTACCTTGTGGCCGGGCGCAGCTTCGGGTTGTTCTTCAACTCGGGCACGCTGGCGGCCTGTTTTATCGGCGGGGGAATTTTAATCGGCGCCTCGGGGCAGATATATTCCGTGGGCATTTGGGACGACGCCTATTTGTCCGGGGGCGCGATTATCCTTATCGGCGGTTTCTTGTTGTGCCTGTTTCTGGCCGGCACGTTTTACATGCCCAAACTCTGGCAAATGAAATTTCTGTCGCTCGGGGACTTATTCTACACCCGCTTCGGCAAGCGCATCGGCGTGCTGTCTTCGACGCTGATCTCCATTAACTTTCTAATCTGGGTGGCGGTGCAAATTCTCGTGTTCGGCAAAATAGTCAATGTCATGCTGGGCTGGGATTTGCATCTCGCCATAGTCATAGCCATGGCGGTCATCTGCGCCTACACCATCCTGGGCGGATTATTCGCCGTTTGCTTCACGGACATTATCCAGCTGAGCATTACTGTGGTCGGGGTGGCTGTGCTGGTCTGGTTCAGCATCGGGGCTGTGGGCGGCTGGGACCAGTTCGCGGCTTCATACGATCCGGAAAAAATCAAGTTGATTCCATCTGAAGGAGGCTTCGACCATTGGCTGGCCTGGTTTGGGGCCTTTGCCGCCGTTGGCCTGGGCGGCATAGTCAGCCCGGATCTGATGCAAAGGGCTTTTTCCGCAAAAACAGCAAACATCTCTCGGAATTCCGCATATGTGGCCTTCATAGTTCTTTTCTGCTTCGGCATTCTGCTGACCCTGGCCTGCTTGTCCGGCCAAATCCTGGTCAATAATGGAACCATCACCGACCCTAATCTTATAGGCGACCCGGCCGCGGGCATCGAGGGCGACGCCGAGCTGATCCTGCCGGTCATGAGCAAGGTTATTCTGCCTTTGCCCCTGGTGATTCTGTTCCTCGGCGCCGGCCTGTCCGCGGTCATGTCCGCGGCGGCCACCGCACTGCTCGCTTTGGCAGGGATGACTTCCATCAACATCTACCGCGATATTTTCAATCCCACGGCCAGCCATGCCCAACTGGTCAAAGTGAGCCGGATTCTGGTGCTGTGCATGGGCGTTATGGCCACAGTCCTGGCAATTTACTACCCCAGCGCGGGAGAGCTTTCCGCTTTTGCCTTTGACCTGCTGCTGGCTTCCATCTTAAGCGCCATGACCTTGGGCCTGTTTTGGAAAAAAGCCAACGCTCTCGGCGCCGGCGCGGGCATGCTGGCGGGCATGCTGTTCAGAGTGATCGGCGCGGCCATCGACAGCGGCGAAATAAGCCTGCAGGCCATGGCCTACCCCGAGCATTGGTATTACTTCACCCTGCTTTCGCCTTTGGTCAGTTTAGTGATCACGGTAGCGGTATCGCTGGCCACGCAAAAAACATGCAAACCCATTGAGATGAGGCCGCCCGATGAATTCGCTGAAGACGTCCGGCAGCCACAGACAGCATGATGGAACTATATGCGGAAAACAGGCTGAACCGTCTCTTTCCGTCTGAAAACACAAACAATTACAAACCGCCCCTGGCCAGGGGCGGTTTGCTATATCCTGTAAGGGTTTATTACCCTATCCTGTTCCGCAAAAAGTTTAAATATTTTTCAACAACAATACACTTGCCTTGTAAAATTCAGTTCATAATCTATGTAAAGGGACCGCTCCTTCTCTTCAATTATATCCCACCCGGCGAAACGGTCAGGCGCGGATATTATCTGCCCGGATTCGCAAAACTTATTCAGATTCACGCCCAAATCGCTTCCTGTCCAAAAACAGCGGCAGTTTGCTATCCCACCGCCTTGAACCCTTATGGCGCTTTACTATATTTTTTCGCCAATTTGGCAATATTCGTTTGAGAACAACAATCTTCACGGGAATATTAAAATCTGCGCAAAAAGCAGCGCACCGTTTCAGATGTGCCGTCGACATCAGACAGCAACAGCTGCTCTTTGGCGGGCACAAAATAAAGGGAGGCAATTATGGAACATAATCAACAAGACGTGATCTTAGATGAGGAGGTATTGCCTGTCCCCCCGGACAAACGCACTTTAAGCATACCCGGCAATTTTGCCATCTGGTTCGCTTGCAATATGGTAACCACGACCATGCTCACGGGCATGCTCTTTATTCCCGGCATAACCTTTATCGGAGCCATGCAAGCTATTACTCTGGGCTGTCTGGTCGGCATAATTCCCTTGGTGCTGATCGGGGTAATCGGACAGAAGACCGGCTTGGTCACCATGGTGGTCAGCCGGGCCACTTTCGGAGTCAAAGGCGCTATTATTCCTTCCATGATCAATCTTATGATCCTGGTGGCCTGGTCCTGGGCCCAGGCAGCCTTGGGCGGCCTTGCACTGGATCACGGCATTTCCACACTTACTGGATACACCAACCCTACTCTGTGGATTATTTTCACTGAAGCCTTTGTGGTTTTGGTGGCCCTTTACGCCATTAAAGGCATCGCCCTTTACGAGAAGGTCGCTATGGTGCTCATCGCGCTCATTCTGGGCGCGGTAATTTATGAAGCGATAGCTGTGGTCGGCATGGACAAGATTTTGGGGATCGCCAGCGTGCCCGACAAAGCGGTTACCAAGCTCATCGCTTTTGACATCGTTGTAGCCACAGCGCTGTCCTGGACGGTCATGGGCGCGGACTACAACAGAAACTGCAAAAGCCTGGCCGCCACGGTAATCGGGACCGGGGGCGGATACACTCTTGGCACAATTCTGTCTATGGGCTCGGGCGCGCTGATGCTGAACATGTTGCTTTCGTCAAATATGCCCGCCAACTATGAACCGTCTGAGGTTTTTGACCAGATAGGCTTCGGACTGGCCGGTTCCGTGGTTATTTTCATGTCCATTGTGGCGGCCAACGTTATGTGCGTCTACAGCTCCACCATGTCGTTTTTGAACACTTTCCCCAAATTCGCTTACAAAAGCACCGCGTTGGTGATTGGCGCAATCTGCATAATCGGCGCGGTATACAGCGGCATATTGGAACGCTTTTTGGCCTTCGTGGGACTGATCGGCTCCCTGTTCCTGCCCATTTTCGCCATCATGATCGCGGATTTCTTTGTGGTGCAAAAGCGCAAATACAATATTGACGCCATTATTTATCCGCATAGAGATCGCCGGTATCAGTACGCCCACGGGTTTAACCTGCGCGCGGTGGTGGTCTTTGTCGTGGCCGCCTCGTTTGCCTTTTATTTCATCCTGGTGAACCCCATTATTCCCATAGGCGCCACCATTCCCACATTTTTTGTGGCTTTCTTCGGCTACATACTGGCCATGAAACTGGGACGGGCCAGAGCATTTTAACATTTAAATTATATATTAAGGAAAAATGCTCTGGCGGATGCGCCGGCAGACGCCCGCAAGCGAACAGCGCAGCGTGCCTTTAGTTCAGGCCGCTTCGGCCTGAACGTGTATGATAAAAGGCTGTGTTTTTTGTCTTTTAAATGCTGCATATGATGTAACATTTCAAAGTTAAAATGTTCTAAATAGAAACTTTAACCTGAATAGAGGTATCAGTTATGTTTAAAGTCAAAAAAATCGTTGATTTATCCTGGAATGTAACCAAGGACACCCCCATTTACCCCGGTGATCCCCAACCCAGTATCGGCGTGGCCACTACCCTGGAAAAGGAAGGCTACAACCTGTTCACCGTAGTTACAGGCACGCAAACCGGCACTCATGTGGACGCGCCTTACCATTTCAGTAACAGCGGCGCCACTATCGACCAAATGGAACTGGACTTTTTCATAGGCGAGGCTGTGGTCATCCGCGTCACCAATAAAAAAGCCGACGAGAAGATCACCATGGCCGACGTACGCCCATACGCGGACAAGATCATGCCCGGCGTGATCGTGCTCTTCAACACCAACTGGTATAAAAAGCTCGGCACCGAGGAATTTTTCCACCATCCGTTTCTGGATGGCGAAGTAGCCGAATTTTTGGTGGAAAAAGGCGTGCGTTTCGTATGCTCCGATGCCATTAATGTGGATCAAACCGGCGGCACGGAGTTTCCCGTGCATGATCTGTTCTCTGAAAAACGTCTGATGATCGGCGAAAATTGGGCCTACTTCGACAAGATCGATTTTGAGGAAAATTTGGTAGTGGCCGCTTTTCCCCTAAAACTTGTCGGTTGCGACGGATCTCCGGTGCGCGCCGTGGCCATACAGATTGAAGCTTAGCCGACGCCGCGCAATCCCCTGAGGCTGCAATGCCGAAGAAATGCAACGCCTGCTCCTGGCGGCCCGGCAGGCGGCCCATGGGGTCCTAACCCCTGACAAGCTGTCTAAAGCTTGCTGCAAAAGGAAACAACATGTCTATAAAAAGTATTAACCCAGCGACCGGCGAAGTGTTGAAGGCCTTTGAGGAAATGTCTCCCCAGGAAATTGAAAGCCGCATTGCCGCCGCGCATGCCGCCTTCCAGAGGTGGAGAACGACCCCAGCCCAAAAGCGGGCGGAACTTCTGCGGCGCATGGCCGAAAAATTTCGCGGCAACATAAAAGAAATGGCTGCGATTGTTTCCAGGGAAATGGGAATGATCTATGCCGAAAGCGAAGTGGACGTTGAGTATTGCGCCGGCATTCTCGACTATTATGCCGACAACGGCCCGGCCTTGCTGGCCGATGAGCCTTTGGAAACTCCATTCGGCCGGGCGTTCAATGCTTTTGAACCTCTGGGCGTGATCCTGAGCGTACAGCCTTGGAATTTCCCATATTCCCAGGCCGTACGCGCTCTGGCCCCCGCCTTGATGGCCGGCAACGCCATGTTGCTCAAACATGCCTCCAACGTGACCATGAGCGCCCTGACTTTAGAAAAGATGTTCAAAGAAGCGGGTGGGCCGGAAGGCTTATTCTCTGTGCTGATTCTGCCGGGCAGCAAAACCACGGAACTTGTGGCCGACCCGCGAATAGCCGGCGCAACCCTGACCGGCAGCGAACCGGCCGGTTCCAGCCTGGCAGCCATGGCCGGCAAGCACATCAAACCTTGCGTCATGGAGCTGGGCGGCAACGACGCCTTTATCGTGCTGGAGGATGCCGACCTTGATGCGGCCGCCGAGCATGCGGTTTTTGGCCGTATTTACAATTCCGGCCAGGTATGCACCTCTCCCAAACGCGTCATTGTGGTTGAGCCCGTGGCCGAGGCGTTTATCTCCAAGGCCGGAGACATCTGCAAAGGCCTCAAGGTGGGCGACCCCTTTGAGGCCGACACTCAGGTTCAACCCATGAGCAGCGAAACCCAGCTCATGACCGTGCTCAAGCAGGTGGAGGCCAATATCAAAGCGGGCGCCAGGCTGATCTGCGGCGGCAAACGCATTGCCCGCCCGGGCTGGTTTATGGAGCCCACCCTGTTTGTGGGTATGAAACCGGGCATGCCGGCCTATGTGGAGGAAGTTTTTGGCCCGGTAATCTGCATTTACGTGGTTGCGGATGAAACGGCCGCCATAGCCATGGCCAACGACTCCAGCTACGGACTGGGCGGCACGGTATTCAGCGCTGATGAAACCCGCGCGGTTAATGCGGCCCGGCAAATCGACACCGGCATGGTCTACATCAACCATGTCAGCGGCACTTCTCCCGAACTGCCCTTCGGCGGCACCAAGCGTTCCGGATTCGGGCGCGAGTTGTCCCCCTCCGGCACCCATCTGTTCGTGAATGCCAAGCTTATCCGCGTGACCACTCCGGATAAGCCTTATTAACACTTTCCCCCGGCCGGCGGAGTCGCCCTCCCGCGGATGTTCCATACTTTCCGAAACGCCGCCGGCCATTTCCGCTTAAAAGCGGAGCGCCCTGCCCAGCATCATTACAAGGAGGCCTTCCATGCAAATATACAATATCAATCCCAATCTGACGGCATTTTATTTTGGAGGAGACACTGACCCCGACAACCCCAACCTGCTGGTGCAGGTGGAGGACAACTGGGAAACAGGCGCCTGCGACAGTTTGGGCGTATCCAGCTATGTCATTCATAACGGACCGGAGGCCGTTGTTTACGATACCCTTTGCTCCCCACAACAGGCCAACGAGATAAAATCGTACCTGGAAAAAAGCCTGTCCATCCATAAATTTACGGTAGTCCTCAGCCACTGGCATCTGGACCATGTGGGCGGCAACGAGCTTTACAGCCAGTCCAATATCGTGGCTTGCCGCAAAACCCGCCAATATCTGGTCAGGCACAGAGCCGAAATCGAGGCGGGCGCCCTGTGGGGGGAACCGGCTATCAACCCGCTGCGTTTGCCGGATATGGTCTTTGATCGTACCATGTCCATTTATCTTGGTGATTTGGAAGTGATCCTGCACAACTACCACATCCACAGCGACGACAGCGTGTGCGCTTATATTCCCAAGCACAAAACCCTGCTGCCCGGCGATATGCTGGAAGATACAGCTCCGTTTGTGACCAACCCTGAGGCCATCCCCGTGCATCTGGAAAACTACAATCTCCTGCGAGCCATGGATATCGAAAAAATTGTGCCCAATCACGGGCGCTCCAAGGTCATTAAAAACGGGGGCTATCCCAAAGAACTCATTGAAAGCGTGTCCTACTACCTGTCCGCTCTGTACAATCAGCTCAGCAAAAATCCCGACAGCGCGGTGCCGGAGTTGCGTGAGTTCATGGCCGAATACCTGGATATGGGATTAATCCATTACTGGCGACCCTATGAGGCCGTGCACAAAAACAATAGCGAACGGGTGCGCGATTTTCTGAAAGGCAAGTGGAAAAGCGACGGCCGGCTATGACCGACACAGTTTCAAAACCATAAAGCAACCCGCAAGCTTTCTTTTTGACGCGACTCTTGATGAAAATCCTCTGATTGTCAGCCTGTATCACGAAACGGGTCAGAAAGTATACAATCAGACAGCGTTGTTCGCCCGGCAGCTTGTCGGACGCCCTGCCGAACCCATTTCGCTGGACTTTCGCGGACCACGAGAAAGCCCGGCATGGCTATTTTACTAGTCATACCGGGCCTTCCTGGTCCTTTTCGGACTTGTGGATGGTGCCGAGGGAGAGAATTGAACTCCCGACACGGGGATTTTCAGTCCCCTGCTCTACCAACTGAGCTACCTCGGCAGGCAGGATTCTTTTATGAGATGTGCCCCGGCTTGGCAAGCACTTTTTTTCCAAGAAAGCACTTTTCAGCGCCGCTCCTTGGGGCTCCAGCTTCTAAAAGGCCTCCGGGCAACAATAAACCAGAGGCTTAAAGCTGTCTGAAACAAAAACATAAACAGGGCCACGGAGCACTCAAGTTTTTCCAAAATTAAACGCCCCTGTGGAGCTCAAAAGAACAGGACAAATTGCCCGAATTTATGGTTCACTATCTTTTACAAGCTGATAATGACTTTCTTTCTCTATATAATTAGCCGAAAATACTAGATAAATATTTTTTTACTTGCCATATGCCGCGCGCGATGCTATTTGCTTTGAGAATTAGAAAAATAACTCCGGGAGAGTCATATGACCCGCAAAGATCGCACTGAAGGCATTTACAGCCGCCATGAAGTTTTAGACGAAAGCGAACGCAGGCAATATTATCTCATTCAATTAAAGGAACTGCTTGCTTATGCCAGCCGTTATTCCGAAGACGTTAAAAAACGCTTTGACCGCTCGCAGTTCAATGTGGAAAAATTCAAGCAACTCAGTGATTTGAAGCATATTCCCATTCTCAAGAAAAAAGAGCTGATTTTTCTGCAATCCATGGGACCGCGCCTGGGCGGCCTGCTAACCAAAGACCTCGGCGAACTGCGCCGCATCTTTCTCTCGCCCGGCCCCATTTTTGACCCCGAAGACCGTGCCGACGATTACTGGGGCTACACTGAAGCCTTCTATTCCGTCGGCTTCCGCCCCGGCGACGTGGTGGCCGTGACCTTCAACTATCACCTCACCCCGGCCGGGCTCATGTTTGAAGAACCCCTCCGCAACCTGGGCTGCGCCGTGGTGCCGGCCGGTCCGTCCGAAGCCATGACCCAGCTCGACATCATGCAAAAGCTGCGCGTGTCCGGCTATGTGGGCACGCCCAGCAACCTCATGCACCTGGCCCAGCGCGCCGAGGAAAAGGGCCTTAACCTGCGCAAGGATCTGCTCCTGGAAGTGGCCTTTGTCACCGGCGAGCGCCTCTCGGAAAAGGTGCGCAACCAAATGGAAAAACGCTTCGACCTGATCATGCGCCAAGGCTACGGCACGGCCGACGTGGGCTGTATCGGCTATGAATGCTACCACAAAACCGGCCTGCACATCGCCAACCGCGCCTATGTGGAAATTTGCCACCCCGACACCGGCATCCCGCTTAAAGACGGCGAAGTGGGCGAAATCGTGGTCACCGCCTTTAACAAAACCTATCCGCTCATCCGCCTGGCCACGGGCGATCTGTCCTACATTGACCGCGCCCCCTGTCCCTGCGGGCGCACCAACCCGCGCCTCGGCAGCATCCTCGGCCGCGTGGACACCACGGCCCGCATCAAGGGCATGTTCGTTTACCCCCACCAGGTGGAACAAGTCATGGCCCGCTTTGAGGAAATCAAGCGTTGGCAGATCGAAGTCACCAACCCCGGCGGCATTGACGAAATGGTCCTGTTTGTCGAAGCCAGCAACTTCACCCGTGAAGAAGACCTGCTGCACCAGTTCCGGGAAAAGATCAAACTGCGCCCCGAACTGCGCATTATCGCGCCCGGCACCCTGCCCCAGCAGATCCGGCCCATTGAAGACAAGCGCGTGTGGGATTAGGCAAGAATTAAAAAACCTCAAGCGTCCCGGAGGGAGCACAAAAGCCCCCTCCGGAGCTCTTCCGCGCCAGTGGCTCGTGCCTGGCCTCTTATTGGCGGATAACATCAATCTGTAAACGCATCCCCAGCGGCGCCATGCCGCTTTGCCGGCAAAACTATGCCTGAACTGCCTGAAGTGGAAACCGTGGCCCGCACCCTGGCCCCCAGCGTGGTGGGACGCCGCATCGCCAAAGTGAGCGCGCTTTGGACCAAATCCATACAGGGCGCTCTGGAGGCCTTGCAGCCGGGGCCGCACAGCCTTATCGGCCGCCGCATCAGCGCGGTGACGCGGCGAGCCAAAGTGCTGCTCCTGCACCTTGAGCCCCGCGCGAGCGACGACCAGGCGCATGCCCCGCACCTGCTGGCCTTTCATTTGAAAATGACCGGCCAGATTATGGTCCACCCGGTCTCTGAACCGGAGCACAAGCACACCCGTTTGATTTTTGACCTGATTGAGGAAGACGGCGAAGCCGCAACTGAAAAAAATGTGCGCCCGGCCGGACGCCTGTTTTTTGACGACACCCGCAAATTCGGGTACTGCCGCATTTTAACGCCGGCCACCCTTGACGACTGGCCCTTCTGGAGAAGTTTGGGGCCTGAGCCCCTGGAAATCGACGCCGAAAAATTCGGACAATGTTTCCTGGATAACCGGGGCCGGGCAAGGGGCGGTAAAATCAAGGCCCTGCTGATGGACCAGGCCGTCGTCGTCGGCATCGGCAATATTTACGCTGACGAAGCCCTGTTCCGGGCCGGAATTTCCCCGGCCGCTCCGGCCGCCGCCTTGAGCGCCCAAGATTTCACCCGCTTGCACCAGGCCGTGCAGGAAGTGCTGCTGGAATCCATCGCCGCTTGCGGCAGTTCCATTCGCGACTATCGCGACGCGGACGGCAACGTGGGCGCGTTTCAAAACACCTTCCGCGTTTACGGCCGCAAAGGCGAGGCCTGCGTTAACTGCGCCGGGCCGCTGGCCCAGACCCGCATTGCCGGACGCACCACCACTTTCTGCCCCCGCTGCCAGCCCGGCGGGTAAGGGCGACTTCTGGAAGAAGGGAACCCCAAGGAGCTAATCCTCTTGTGGTTCCCTTCCTCCAGACCTCCTGCCCTCCTGAATCCCGCCTGGTCTGGCTTGGGAAAGGGTTGTATCCTGGCCAAGCCGTTTCTCTTCAGGCCGGCATGATTTCCCCCCGGCGCGCTCAAAGCACGCTGATGCCTTTTTCTTTGACAAAGCGCTGGTAAAATTCCCAGTTTTCCTCAACCAGCCTGGGCGTGTCCAGGCCGTAGGGGCAGCGCTTGGCGCACACGCCGCAATGAATGCAGCCGGCGGACCTGGCCACTTTTTTCTGCCACTCCGGGGTGGTGAAGTCTTCCCAGCGCATGCGGCCCAGGGTCAGGGCAATGCGGGCCACGTCGCTGATGGGAATATCCGCCGGGCAGGGCAGGCAATAGCCGCAGCCCCGGCAAAAAGCCTTGTCCAGTTCGGCGCGGTCCTTGGCGATAACGGCCTGCATTTTCGGGGTAAGGGCCGGCGCGTCGGCTTCCATGGCCAGAAACTGCTCCAGCTGCTCCATGGTCTGGATGCCCCACAAGGGCAGCACATTGCCGAATTGGTGGATAAAGGCGAAACAGGCCGCCGGATTGTTGGCGAGCAAGCCGCCGGACAGAACTTTCATGCCCAGCAGGCCCACGCCGTTGGACCGGGCAAGCTCAATGAGGCCGAGCTCCCGCTCGGAAGATAAATAATTCAAAGGATACTGCACAGTATCGTACAAACCGGAGGCGGCCGCGTCCAAGGCCACATCCACGCCGTGGGCCGTAATGCCGATAAACCGGATTTTGCCGGCTTGGCGGGCCTCAAGCATGGCCTCATACAAACCGCTGCCGTCGCCGGGCCGGTAGGCCCTGGCCGCCCAATGCAATTGGTAAACATCAATATAATCAGTCTTTAACTGGGCCAGGCTGGCGTCAAGATCTTTGGCCACCGCCTCCGGGGTAAGCCCCCTGGTTTTGGTGGCGATGAGCACCTGGTCGCGCAGCCCGCTGAAGGCCGCCCCGATTTTTTCCTCACTGTCGGTATACATGCGGGCGGTATCATAAAAATTTATGCCGCCGTCCAAAGCCCGCCTCAAGATGCGCACGGCCTCGTCTTTTTCGGTCCGCTGAATGGGCAGGGCGCCAAAAGCGTTGCGGTGGACTTGCAGGCCGGTCCTTCCCAGAGTGATGTTCATCATTTTAATTCTCC
The DNA here is from genome assembly GCA_031547425.1 of Desulfovibrionaceae bacterium. Lineage (GTDB taxonomy): Bacteria > Desulfobacterota > Desulfovibrionia > Desulfovibrionales > Desulfovibrionaceae > JAVBRZ01. Next base: position 2,673 of record JAVBRZ010000036.1, on the reverse strand, counting down.
CTCATGGCCGCGAGGCCATATTCAACATAAGCATAAAATCGTTTCAGTCATCCGGATTGTCCACCCGCGAGCACTCAAGGTCAAGAGTTTTGGCTGCGTCGCTCCACTGCAAAGTAATTTGCCCGCAAGCGGCCGTGTCCAGCAGGGGGATCCCCAGTTCCTGCAACACATCGCGCACCGCCTGGGAAGGAAACCCCCATTGGTTGCCGTATCCGGCGCCGACCACCGCCGCTCGCGGCGCGGCAAGTTCGTAAAATTCCCGCACCAGGTTGCTCTTTGAGCCGTGGTGGGGCACCTGGACCACATCGCTGCACAAGCCAAGGCCAAGGTCCGCGGCTTTGGCTTCTTTCATAATTTCCCGCGCCCCGCTTTTGGTCAAGTCGCCGGTAATCAGAAACAGCCCGTGCTCATCCGGGGCGTGGACCACCTGGGCCGCCAAGCTGAGCTCGTTCTTGCCGCCACTTTTAGCCGCCGTTGGATAAAGAATTTTGAGATAATGCGCATCGTCCAGCACAAGGCGCTGCCCGACTTCCGGTTCGCGGGCTTTAAGTCCGCCCTCCATCAGGGCCGCGTCCAGCAGCGCTTTTTCCGTTGCTTCCCGGGGCGGCCTGGTCAGCCAGAAGGCATCCACCTCCATGCGCTGCAAAACCGGCAGCAGGCCGCGCAAATGGTCGGCGTCAGGGTGAGTGTTGATAACCGCATCAAGGTGAGGCGGGCGATTGGCCGTGAGCAACGGCACGAGCACATATTCGCCCACATTGAAAGTGGACAACGCGGACCCGCCGCCGTCCACCAAGACGCGCCGGCCGTCCCCGCCTTCCAGAAGGATGGACAACCCCTGCCCCACATCCAGGATGCGCACGCGCAAACCTGGCGGGTGCTCCTGCTCGTACCGTTCCCACACGCCAAAACCCAGGCACAAAAAACCCGCCAGAAAGAGAACCCGGACATGGGCCATGCTTTTACGCCGCTCTTGCGGAAACATGCGGCCCTGGTCCAAATTGCGCAAACACGAGAATAAGGCGGCCAGCAACACGGCGTAGCCGAGCATGCTCACGCTGTGCGGCCGCGCCACCAGGGGCGCGGCGAGAACATGCGCCGCTTCCATGCCCGTCAGCAGTTTAAACAACAGCGTGGCCGGCCAGGCGGCCAGGCTGAGCGCCCAGGACGCGGGAGCCATGAGACCCGGCACAGCGCAAAGCGCGAGCCCCAGCATGGCCCAGGGAAACACCCAGGCGGACAAGACCGGCAGCCACAGCAGGTTGAGCGCAAACCAGGGGGTGGCCTGATTGAACACATAAGCCTGGAGCGGGGTCAGCACCACCTGAATGGCCGCGGAAATGCATATCAGGCCGAGTCCTCCCCGCAGCAGGGCGCGGGCCCGGCCTGAAAGCCGCGCTTGCCGAGGCCCCGTCCCTCCGCCCTTTCCGCCGGGGTTGCCCTCAGACGCGGAAAATACACGGTCAACCAGGTGGCTGACGGCCGGCAGGACAAGTCCGATGGCCAGCATGCACAGGGCCGACAACTGCAGGCGCAAGTCGAAAATAATCACAGGATCGACCAAAAACATGATCAGCACCGCGCAACACAGCCCATCCAGCAAAGGGTGGGGCCGGTTCAGAAACGCGAATGCTCCCCAGCAGGCGAACATCCAGGCCGCGCGCAGCAAAGAAGGCGACAGCCCGCCCAACCACAAATACCCGAGCACCAGGGGCGCGGACCAGGCCACCGCCCACTTGCCCCTGGGCAGCAGCAACATCAGGCCGGGGAATAAACGGCACGACAGGCGGGCCAGCGCCCAGCCCAGGGCGATCATGAAGCTGAGGTGCATGCCCGACAGGGCCAGGCTGTGCGAAAGCGAAGCTTTGGCGAAAAGATCATTCTGGCTGTCGGTCAGGTAAGCGCGCTCGCCGAACAACAAAGCCGGCAGGGCGGCCCGGCCGGGCGCGTTCGGATCAGAGGGATCGCCCAGGGCGGCCAGAAAACGCGTATACAAGTCTTGTCGTGTTTGCCGACCCCAGGCCGGCTCGCCGCTGAACGCGGCCTGGTCTTCACCGTCCTGGCTGTATGCCCGGAACAACACGCCCTCCAGGATGTGCCTGTCAGCGCTGTCGCTAACGCCAGGGTTGCGGAAACCGCGCATTTCCCGGATGCGTAGATGAGCGGTCACGTTTTGCCCGGCCAGGGGCGGGATGAATGCCGGCTTAGTGGGGTCGCCGGAAACCGGAACAACCCAGGTCCACAAAAGCTCACCGGGAAGTTCAAACGCGGGCGCGGCTTCGGGAAAAACCGTAATTCCGGTAAGCAGCAGACGATAAACCCGCGGCGAAGCTTTGGCCGGGACCGCTTTTCCCGCTCCCTCTTCCGCCGGATCTCCGCTTTCCCTTGCCGCCGGCGCCGGCAGGGGCATGGCTGTAATTTCTTTGATCCTGGCCGTGAGCATATGCCCGGAGCGGGCAAACACATCTTCCGGCAAATGCGCTGCCGGACGGCCCAGGCTGTGGGCCGTCAACCCCAGACCCAGAACGAAACACAGCCCTAAGCCGGCCAGACGCGAGGCCAGGAGCTTCCAGCCCCCATCCCGGCGCAAGAACGGCCAGGCCGCCGCCATAATCAGCAGCAGCCCGGCCACGCCAAATGCCGGGTATTGCGCCGCCCAGCCCCCGGCCAGCA
>JAVBRZ010000098.1:0-9893 GCA_031547425.1 Desulfovibrionaceae bacterium | reverse complement strand
CGCCCAGGGCCAGGGCTTTCAAATTTATGTCCACCAGCTTGGGCGGCAGAAACTTGCGCACGGCGTCTTCCAGGGCTTGCACGCCAAAGGGCAGGATGCCCGCAGCACACGCGGCTCCCAGAAGCGCGGTATTGCCGCTTTGCGAGGAGCCGGCTTGCATGCCCAATTCGCGGCAGGGCAAAAACCAGGCTTGCGCCGCTCTTTTGCTGACCGCGTCCTTGATGTGTTCAAGGGCCGGGTAGCTTTCGCCGCCGGAAGACACGCCCACGGGCAAAATGGGATCGCTGCTGGAGAGCACAAGGCCTCCGGGCGCGAGATACGGCAGGGCGCGAATGGTTTCCAGGGGCTCAAAACCCAAAATGATGTCCGCTTCGCCCTGGCTGATGCGCGGGCTGGCATAGCCGCCGATGAGCACGGTGGACTCCACCACCCCACCCCGCTGGGCCATGCCGTGGATTTCGCCGGAAACAACTTCCAGGCCTTGCGCCAGGGCGGTATTGGCCAACAGCGTGGTGGCCGTGAGCGTTCCCTGGCCGCCTACTCCAGTGAGAAAAATACGAACGCGGTTCATCATTCCGACCTCTTGCGCGCTTTGATCTTGGGGGAAACCTGCAAGCAGACCATACAGCCGTTGCACATTTCCTCATCCACGCCGGCTTCGCCCTGGTTGCGCACAAAAGCCGGGCAGGCCAGGCTGGCGAAGCACCTTTCCACGCTGGCATCCTGCTCGGCCACATGGGCGCGTTGGGGCATGTTCTTTTTGAGCGCCCGCCGGGCGAACAAAATGCAAGGCTCGCGGGCGATGATCACACGCACGCCGGACTGCTCTTTCATCTCCGTAAGGGCCGCGACCACGGCCTTGGTGTTGTAGCCCTTGACCGTGGACACCTGGCGAACGCCGCAAGCCCGGACCAGGCCTTCAATGTCCAATTGCACGCAAGCGTCGCCCAGCACCTCTTCCCGCACGCCGGGGTTGGGCTGATGCCCGGTCATGGCCGTGGTGCCGTTATCCAGAATGACGAAGATGATGTTGTGTTTGTTGTACACCGCGTTGGCAAGGCCGGTGATGCCGGAATGGAAAAATGTGGAATCGCCGATAAAAGCCAGCACGGGTTTGTCGGAAAAGCGCGCGAACCCGGAGCCGGCCGAAATGGACGAACCCATGCAATACAGAAAGTCAGCGGCTTTGAGCGGCGGGGCCATGCCCAAAGTATAGCAGCCGATATCCGAAGAATAGACCGCATCGTCGCCAAAGACCTGGCGCACCGCAAAATACACGGCCCGGTGCGCACAGCCGGCGCACAGCGTGGGCGGGCGGCCGGGCAGTTGTTCCGGGGCGGCGATCTCCGCTTGGGGCAAATTTATGCCCGCGAACTCGGCCAAGCCTTGGGCCACCAGGCTGGTGGAATACTCGCCCAGACGGGTGAACACCCCGCCCTTGCCGCTGATATCCACTTGCAGGCCCAAACGCTGGGCCAGGGCGCGGACCTGGGTTTCCAGCAGCGGCTCCAGTTCCTCCACAATGACCACCCGCTCCAGGCCGCTCAAGAACCCGGCAATGAGCTTTTCCGGCAGCGGCCAGGTAAAGCCCAGCTCCAGCACTTTGAATTTGCCGGCCAGTTCTGGCGCCAGCAAGGCGTCGTGCACATAGGCGCGGGCAATGCCGGAAGTGATGATTCCTAAACTTCCCTGTCCGCTGATCTTGTTCCAGGGCGATTTTTCCGCCTCTTCAAGTATCGCTTCAAGGTTTTTTAGCTGCACGCCGTGCCGGACTCTGGCCACAGCGGGCACGGGCACAAAGCGCATGGGGTTTTTGGTGAATTGCTTGATGGCGGCCGGTTCCGGCAGAGGGCCGTAGGTCACGGCCCCGCGTAAATGGTTTACCCGCGTGGTGGTGCGCAAAAGCGCCGGCTGCTCAAAACGCCGCGATAACAAAAGGGCCTCGCGGGTCATATCCTTGGCTTCCTGGGCGTTGGCCGGCTCAAAGCAGGGAAGCCCGGCCATCATGGCATAATAGCGGTTGTCCTGCTCGTCCTGGCTGGAATGGCAACCGGGGTCATCGGCCGAAAGCAGCACCAGGCCGCCGGGCGAGCCGGTATAGGCCAGGGTGAACAACGGGTCGGCCGCCACATTGACGCCCACGTGCTTCATGGTCACCAGAGTCATGGCCCCGGCCAGAGATGCGCCGGCGCCCACCTCGAGAGCCACCTTTTCATTGACGGAATATTCCATAATAAAGCGATCGCTGCCCCGCAAACGATAAAGGGTGTCCGGCACCTCCGAGGACGGGGTGCCTGGATAGCAGGCAACCATATTGACGCCGGCTTCCAGCGCGCCGCGCACAATAGCTTCGTTGCCCAGAAGCAGATGCGCGCTGCCCGGGGCGTCCGCCAGTAAAAGATGACTCATAAATGCTCCACAAAAATGTCTATAGGCGTGACAACAGTCTGCCGCGCCGCGGCCTCAGGGCCAGGCCCGCAATTGTCGCGGCGGAGCGCAAACGCTCCGCGCTGAAAATCAGTTGTTGCCGGCCCCGCTTTCAGCCGTGGCGTTGGCGTTGCCTTCGACCGGAGCAACGGCGTTGCTTTGAGCCGGAGCCTGGGCGGCTTCCGGGTGTCTGGCCCGGAGTTCCTTGGCCCGAAAAGTGAAGAAATTCTTGCCTTCGCCTTCCTGGCCGGCCGCGATTTCCTCATAGGTGGCAATGCTTTTTTTCCACTGGCCGGCGGCTTCAGCCAGAGCGGCCAGCTCCATTTTAATAAAATTAGTCAGGTTCTGGTCGGCATTGACTTTGCTCAACAGGTCTTCCAGCACGGCCACGCCCTCAACGGCTTTGCCGCTTTTTTCCAGGCAAGAGGCCTGGCCAAGCCCGGCCACAGCCAACATGGGATCATTAGCGGGCAAAAGATCGCCGCCTGCTTTCCAGGCTTCGGCCGCTTTGCTGAAGTCCCCCATGCCGGAGGTGGTAAAGGCGATTTCAAAATAGACCGCCGACTTGAATTTATCCGGAGTTTCCTGCAGAAATTTTTCCAGAGCGGCTATGCGGCCGGTCCCTTCTTTCTGAGCCAGGATATTGCCCAACTGCGCGCTTTGAGAGCCAAGTCGCCTGCTTTCATACCACTGATAGCCGAAAGCCAGCAGAATGACGACCACCACCGCCAATACGCCAATGGTGATGGCTTTGGCATGTTTATGTAAAAAACCAAGCGCGGGGGCCGCTTCAGCGGAAACGTCGGCCTTAAGGGCATCCATAAAGTTTTTCTTGTCGGCAGCCACTTTTATTTTCTCCTTGCTTTGAAATACGCGCTATGGGCAGCGTCATTGAGTCTTTTAAGTCCCAAGCCGAAAAAAGTCAAAACAGAAAAGCGCCGCTGTTTGCAACGGCAAAAAATCATTTCAGCCGCCATATTTGCCTTTTATCCGCTCTTGGGGCATATTTCAAAACGGCTTGGGTTTTTCCCGCGCGCATTTGCTTATTTCAAGGAAGACAAGGCATGATCAAGAACGCGGCCGGCAACGGCATGGATATTTACGCCAAATTGGAAGACATCGGCAAAAAGGCCAAACGGGCTTCGCAACTGCTGGGCAAAGCCGGCGCGAAACAGAAAGCCGACGCGCTGTTTGCCCTGGCCCGGCTTTTGCGGGAAAAACAGGCCGATATTCTGGCGGCCAATGCCAGGGACGTGGAACAAGGCAAGGCCAGGAGCCTGGACGCCCCGCGCCTGGCCCGCCTGACGCTGACCCCGGAGATTATTGAGGAAATGGCGGAAGCCTGTATTTTCATAGCGGAATATCCCGACCCGCTGGGCGCCACGGAAACCCAATGGCAACGCCCCAACGGCCTGCTGGTGGGCAAAATGCGCGTGCCCCTCGGCGTGGTGGCCATGATTTTCGAATCCCGCCCCAATGTGGTCATCGACTCGGCCATTTTATGCCTTAAAGCGGGCAACAGCGTGATTATGCGCGGCGGTTCCGAAGCCATAAACTCCAACCTGGCCCTGGGGGCTATTTTACATGAAGCCCTGCTTGAAGCCGGCCTGCCCGCCGACTGCGCCCAAGTGGTGGATGTAACCGATCGTGAGGCCATTCGGGCCATGTGCAAGCTGTCCGATTATATTGACGTGATCATCCCGCGCGGCGGAGAACCGCTCATCCGCATGGTCAGCCAGGAAGCCGCCATGCCGGTGCTCAAGCACGACAAAGGCGTCTGCCACCTCTTTGTGGATGAAGGCGCCGACCTTGCCGCCGCCCTCAATATCGCCTTTAACGGCAAAGTGCAGCGGCCTTCCGCCTGCAACGCCCTGGAATGCCTGTTGGTGCACGAAGCTGAGGCCATGGCCTTTTTACCACGCCTGGCGGATAAGTTGGGCGCCGCCGGCGTGTCTTTCCGGGCCTGCCCCCGCGCCATGGATCCGCTTGAGTCTGTTTCCGACGTCAAAGTTGCGGCCATGAACGAGGCGGACAAGGGCAAGGAATATCTTGATCTTGTTCTGGGCGTTATGGTGGTGGACGATCTTTCCGCCGCCCTCGCGCATATCAGTAAATACGGCTCGCAGCATACCGAAGTCATCTGCACCAACAACCATGAACACGCCATGACCTTCCTGCGCGAGGCGGATGCATCCATGGTGGCGGTCAACGCCTCTTCCCGCTTTAACGACGGCGGGCAGCTTGGCTTGGGCGCGGAAATAGGCATCAGCACCAGCAAGCTGCACGCTTACGGCCCCATGGGCATTAAAGAACTGACCACTACCAAGTTTGTGGTCCTGGGCAACGGACAGGTACGCGGCTGATCATGGCGGACGCTGCTGGCATAGCTATTTTGGGCGGCAGTTTTAATCCGGTGCATATCGGGCATTTGCGCTTGGCCATTGAAATTTATGAAAATCTCAATGTGCAGCGGGTGGACCTGGTGCCGGCTTTTTTTCCGCCTCACAAACGGGAGGCGGACATGCTGCCCTTTGCCCTGCGCGTGGAGATGCTCAGAGCGGCCACGGACGGCATTCCCGGCCTTGCGGTCAGCACCCTGGAAGGAGAACGCCCCGGCCCGTCCTACACCTGGGATACCCTGGGCATTTACGTGGAAAACAACCTCGGCGTTCCGCTGTTTTTCGTCTTGAGCATGCAGGACCTGGCCACTTTGCCCTTCTGGCGCAATGGACCTGAAATCGTCCACCGAGCCTCTTTACTGGTGGCGCCGCGCGCCGGGGAAAACGAGGCGGAATTTCAAGCCGTGGTCAGCGACATCTGGGGGGAATACGCCGTGATTCCGCCTCCGGCCGGTTGCGTCGCGGCTTGCGCGGTACGCACTTTGGCCGGTGGGGGCAATATCGCTTTGCTCAAGTGGTCGGTTTTGAACATCAGTTCATCGGCCATCCGCCTGCGCCGTCAAAACGGCGCCGACATACGTTTCTTGGTGCCCGATGCGGCGTTGCGGATAATGGACTCCGCCGGGGTTTTGCTTAAAAATCAGACAACGCCTTATTAACCGTGGGCTTTGCCTCCGCAGCGCCAGGGAGACTTTTGAGCAATATGTCCGTATACACCACTCCGCCTAAAAATGTCCGGGAAAATCTGGCCCGAGCCAAATCCTACCTTAACCGCGACGACTGCGAACGAGCTCTGGAAGCGGGCATCGCCGCGTTGTCCGAGTACGCCTCCGTTAAAATGGTCGGTGAAGCCAAATTCAAAATGGAAGTGGCCATTCTTGAATTTGCCAATGAGCTGTCCCGCCATCATTTGATCAGGGCCTTTTTCCACTCCAACCGCATTACCCGTGAGCCTTTTGTGCAATATGCGCGCGGCGGGGAAAAAAAGCTTATTGAACGCCTGGAGGCCATTTTGCACGGCCTGCGCTACATGGCCCAGGAAAACGCGCGCCAAGAGGAAGGCGAGACCCGGGCTAAGCGCGAAAAGCTCTACAACAGCGGCCTGGAGCTTATGGCCAAGGGCGAGTTGCCGCGCGGCAAGGCTTATTTGCGGCGTTATGTGGACGAATACGGCAAAGAACCGGGCGTGTTCACGGATGTGGGCAATATTTTTCTGAAATACAAGCTCTACCCCGAAGCTGCGGAACTATTTTCCCTGGCCATGGAGGAATTTCCCAAAGACCCCAAAGCTTATGTGGGCGGCGTCGCCGCCTATACCGAAGTGGGGCCTCCGGAAAAAGTGGAGGAAATATACCTTGCGGTATTGCGGCAATTTGGCCCGCACCCCAAAACATTGCTGAATATCAGCAAATTCTACCTTGGCCTGCGTAAACGTGAAAAAGCCTGGGACTATGCCCGCCAGGCTTACGCCAAAGATCCTGATTTATTGGAAGCCAAAGAAATTATGGATAAACTGGACTGATGCGGGCACGCGCCTAAGCGCCGCCAGTCAAAATTTGCAACAGCGCATTGAACACCGCGCGGGTGGAAATGCCGTGCATGCAATTTTCCACCTCCGGACTGCGGGTCTTGCCGTGCAAGGAATATGGCCGGCCGGGATCGTTCAGCTCAATAATCCGATGCCTGGCGCCTTCCGGAAAAAAACCCCAGTGCCGCGTGGTGGGGCCAAACATGGCCACCACGGGCGTGCCCACGGCCGTGGCCAGGTGCATGGGGCCAGAATCCCCGGTAATCAGCATGGCGGCCTGCCTGAGCAAGGCGCAAGTCATGCGCAAGTCCGTAACGTTGGTGAAATTCACGCCCCCATAGCCAAGATAAGGCAGAGAACCCTGGCCATATTCCCCGATCATAAACCAGGGCAGGCCTTCCTGTGTGAGCATGGCCGCAAACTCCTGCCATACTTTCCAGGGCCAGGTTTTGGACGGATGCGCCGCATAAGGATGCAACGCAATGATGGGAAAATTCTTTTTGCCGTAGGCGGCCAAATCACTAAACGCGCGATAGCGGCATAAAAGATCCAGCCCGGCCCGCTCTTCTTCGGGCGCCAGATTGATGAGGGGCGTTATTTCTTCGCGCTGCGGGGGGCTTTGCTCCAGGGCCAGGCAATAACGTTGCGGCACATTATATTCAAGCAAATCATCCCCATAAAACTTCCGGCCGGACCACAGAAACATACGGCGTTCAAACGCGTATTTACGGTAACGGCGCACCGGCCCGCGCCATAAGGCGGACAGCAGACGGGAACGGATATTGTCCTGCAAATCAAGCAGGGGCAATTCTTTATAAGTTCGCGCCAACCCTCGGAAGGCGCGGATAAGTTCGCGGCCGGAAAGTTTGTTGACCGGGCAGGTTTCAATGTTGACCACGGCCGGATGCCCTGCGAGCAAAGTCGCCCATTCCGGGCGGGTAAGCACGGTAAAGCGCAAATTGCGCGTACGGTTCCAGTAAGCCAGGGGGCCGGTGGTCAGCGCCACATCACCTAAAGCTGAAAAGCGCACCACGAAATAGTGCTGTTCATCCTGAGTGTTCTCGCTTATAGTATGAGGTTGCTGCTGTGGCACGGGTTATCCTATGTCTGAGTATTCGGCTGGCGCAAAATACCCCAGCATCAGCGGAAAAACAAGCCTGAATCACCTTTCTTGTCGCCGGAAGCGACTTTATAAGGCGGCTCCGCAATTGAGGAAGTTATGTTTCAGTTCGGCTTAGGCGAAATTATGGGGCTGACCACCGCCCTGCTCTGGTCCATTTCCTGCACCCTGCACGCTTCGGTTAACCGTGTGGTCGGTCCGGTGGGGCTCATTGTGGTGCGCTTCCCCGTGTCCATACTCTGGGTGGGCGGCGCGGTCTGGCTTACCGGCGTGAGCACGGCCCTGCCCGGCTATTCTCTGCTCTGGCTGTTTCTTTCGGGTGTTCTGGCTTTCACGGTCTGCGAATATTTTTTCTATAGCGCCATTGCCCGTATCGGCATGCGGCTCACCTTAATCATCGAAGCGCTTTACGCCTGCATTACCGCTGTTCTGAGCTGGGTATTTCTTGGCGAAAACATGGGCTTGCTGGGGAGCATCGGCATTGTCATCGCCAGCCTGGGGGTGGCCTGGGTGGTCATGGACACCAGCCCGGCCGTGTCCTTGACTCCAGTCAACCCCAAGGAAAAGGCCAAAGGAGTCGTTGATGCTTTTCTTGCGGCTCTGGCCCTGGGCACAGGCATGTTTCTGGTCAAGTTCGCCTATCAGTATGAGATCGACCCGCTGTTTTCCGCTTTTGTACGCATCATGAGTCTGGCGCCACTTTACCCGCTGCTGATGTTTTCCCGGGTGGGCCGCGTTTCGATCAAGGCTGTGGCCACACACCCCAAGCTTGCGCTTTTTCTGCTTCTGGGCGGCATGTTCGGCAATCTGCTGGGCATTTACTGCCTGCAATTGTCGTTTTTATATACTGATGCTGGCGTGGCCGCCATTCTCATCGCCATGCAGCCCATTTTCATCATCCCCATTGTGGCGGTTATGGAACGGCGCCTGCCTTCCTTGCGCATGGTGCTGGGCACCTTGATCAGCTTTGCGGGCGTGGCCCTGGTTTGCCTGAAATAAGCTTAAACCAGATCTTTAAGAACGCTCCCCAGTTCCTCGTGCACATGCTTATTGCCGGCCAGAATATGCGGGGCGAAAATATTATACGCCGCGCCGCTCAAATCGCTGACCCTGCCGCCGGCCTCCTCCACCAGCAGCCAGCCTGCCGCCGCATCCCAGGGCGCCAGCCAGCCTTCATAATAAGCGTCGAAACGCCCGGCGGCCACATAGGCAAGGTCAATGGCCGCTGCGCCGCAACGCCTTACGCCCTGCGACAAAGGCAGCACCTTCCCCAGGCGGGCCATGAGCAATTCATGGCGATTTTCAAACGCATAGGGGAAACCCGTGGCCACCAGGCTGCGCTCCAGGCTTGCGGTTTCCGATACGGCTATGGGCTCGTTGTTGAGAAAGGCGCCGCCACCCCGCCGCGCCGAGAAACATTCGTTTAAAAACGGGCAGTTAACCACCCCCAGGACCATGCGGTCCTGGCGCCACAGCCCGATGGAGGTGGCCACAAAAGGCAGGCCGTGTGCAAAGTTGGTGGTGCCGTCCAAAGGGTCGATAACCCAGGTCAAGGAGGAAAGGCCGTTTTGCGAGGCGCTTTCCTCCGCCAGAAAGTCAGCTTCGGGCAAAAGCCGCCCCAATTCTTCCTTAAGAAATGTTTCCACAGCCAGGTCCGTTTCCGTAACCAGGTCGATGCGGCCTTTAAACATAACCCGGCCGGGGCGTTTTCTATCCGCGAGCATGATTTCTCCGGCCTTCAGCGCGGCGGCGCGAACTTTTTGCAGAAGCCCGTCCAGATCATCAGTATTAAACCTCATTCTCGTGTTTCCTTTATATTTGCAAACAGGTTTTAAAAATATATTTAAAGCCTTGAAGCATTTTGTATAGTAAGCTATTTTCAACGCCAATCAAGCATGAGGGCATCCTGCCGCACGGCCGGCCGTTACGTCAATATTTACTTGACTTCCGGTTCAAATTATCGTCATTGGTGAATGATAACCAACTAGGATGGAGGACAATATATGCGTCTGGTAACCCGTTCAGATTTTGACGGATTAGTCTGCGCTGTGCTGCTTAAGGAAAGAGGGTTGATCACCGAGTATAAATTTGTCCACCCCAAAGACCTGCAAGACGGTTTGATTCAAGTCACTGATGACGACATCCTGGCTAACGTGCCTTATGTGAAAGGCTGCGGCATGTGGTTCGATCACCATACCAGCGAAACCGAGCGGGTCGGACAATTGGAAGTGCCCGGGGACTCGCGTCCTCTGCCCAGCTGCGCGCGGGTGATCTGGGAATATTATGCCGGACATAAAAATTTTTCTTCTTCTTTGGATCCGCTGCTGGACGTGGTGGACAAAGTGGACAGCGGTCAGTTAAGCCGTGAGGATATCGAAAATCCGCAGGGCTGGGTGCTCCTGGGCTTTATCATGGACCC
>JAVBRZ010000017.1:0-10169 GCA_031547425.1 Desulfovibrionaceae bacterium | reverse complement strand
GGCGCGCCGGGGGGGCCCGTGGGTCTGTGTGGGTTTGTTTTTTCCGGGCGGGGGGGGGGGGGCCACCCCCCGGGGCCCCCCCGGGGGGGGCCCCCCCCCCCCGGGCCTCCTCCCCTCCTGAACCCTGATTGCGTGAGGCCTTGGCCTGGTGTTCATGGCTTTATAGCCGTAATCATCCAGAAGAAAGCACTTCTGTTAATGGGGCGGCAGGATGCGATCCATGCCGCATGCTGCTCAACCCGTCTGCCTGGAGTTTTTGTTGTTCCGCTCCCGAGGTTGCGCCGGCTTGCGGCACGCCGGAAATGAGTCGCGCTAAATGGGAGCAACCAGGAGGAGAGTGTGAGGGCGGACAGAGCGGGCAGGCGTGTTATGGCCGCTATTGGCTGCGCCCAAAGCCGGCCAGGGCTTTGCGCAATATCTCGACAGCCCGCGCCGCTTCCGGACTCTTGGCCGCTTCTTCTTCCCAGACCAGTTGCGCGGCCTTGGACATTTCCTTGATATCCGCTTTGGACAGCACAGTGGTTTTATCTTTGAACACCGTGCTCAGGGCTTTATCATTATCCGCGTTGCCGCGATCATAATAGGCGTGGCGCAGGAACTTCACTCCCTTCATGAAACTGGCCGGTAATTCGGGAGGCAGGCTTTCTCAGGTTTTGGCGTTAAAGACGGCGCCACAGTTGGAAGGATCAAACACAGGCGTCAGGCAAAGCCAACCGGCGGCTTCATAAAATTTTCCATCCATGTACTCAAAGGGCGCGCCCCAGAGAATGCCGTCGATCTGCCCGGTCTGCAAAGCCACGTATAGGTCCTCATTGGGCAGTTGAACGGTGCTTATTCCCAGCTTATGCAACATTTGGCCCGAGCCTCCGGCGGCCCTGATTTTCCACTTTCTGAGGTCCGCCATCAGGGATTGCTTGGTCAAAAACAGGTAAGAAGCCGTCCACATGGTTCCGAGATAGACAACGTCTTGTTCCGCATAGGCCTGTCTGGTCAAATCCTCCAGGCCGTACTTCAGGAATATTTCATCAGCTTCTTTGGAGCTCATCCAGGACATGGGCAGTCCTGAAATGACGTTGGCCAGGGGCATCTCCGGAAAATTGTACGAATAGGCGTAGCAGAAATCGAGCACGCCGCTGCGTATGGCCTTCAGCATGTCGGGCGACGGGGCGATCTCTCCCACGCTGAACCTCTGGATTTTGACGCGCCCTTGGCTGTCGTCCTCAATGATTTTGACAAATTCATCCGCTATGCCCTGGCCCCAGGGCGAATAGAAACTTTGAAACTTGATGGTGTAGACCTTATCGTCCGCCGCAACAGGGCCGACAAGCATCAAGATCGAGATTATGGCGCCCAACAAGGCTTTATTTATCAATTTCATTATTGTCGTCTCCGCGTAAATAGTTAAACCGCCGCCTTCCAATTGTCCGGGGCCGTTTAGAGCATTTTAACATTTAAATTATATATTAAGGAAAAATGCTCTGGCGGATGCGCCGGCAGATGCCCGCAAGCGAGCAGCGCGGCGTGTCTTTAGTTCGGGCCGCTTCAGCCTGAACGTGTATGATCAAAGGCTGTGTTTTTTGTCTTTTAAATGCTGCATATGGTGTAACATTTCAAAGTTAAAATGCTCTAAGCAGCGATCAACAGCGTGACATGCTGTTTTTTGGCTGGAACTGGAGATGAGGAAGCGGCATTAAGCACAATGTTAATGTACAGATTTAAGGACCGGCTGGGAACAATTTTACGGTAAGGATTTTACGGTGTGGGAAGGCGCATGGCGCCGCTTATGCGGGCGTGTTTGGGGATCAGGAGAGAGGCAAAAGATATACATATACAGCCCCAATAAGGGTTCAGGAAGGGGAGGGTCCAGGGAGGGGAAACCTCTAGGGGCTCGCCCCTTGGGGTTTCCCCTCCCTGGAGGGCTGCGGCGCCCTCAGCCGGGTCCACGTACAGCTAGCGTTTGATTTTTTGGGTGGGCGTTTTTTCAAAAGGCTCAACCTGCTCAATGATTTTATGCAGCCGGGCAAAGGTGGAGACCTTGGCATTGGTGAAAGAGCGCAGGTTTTCCAACAGGGTCTCGATCTTCTGCTCCCTTTCCGCGCCCACGGCATTGCCGAACTCCTGATCCAGGCGCGCGGCGTCCAGGTGCACGCGGGCCGTGAGCCGGCCGCCGAGCAAGTATACCAGGCATTCCAGCGCATAGGGCGATTGCAGGATGATGCTTTCCACTTCTTCCGGGTAAATGTTTTCGCCATTGGGGCCCAGGATCATATTTTTGATGCGGCCCCGGATATACAGGTAGCCGTCCTGGTCAAAGTGCCCCAGATCGCCGGTGCGCAGCCATCCGTCGGCGGAGAGCACGGCTTCGGTGGCTTCTTTGTCTTTATAGTACCCCTGCATCACCGAGGGGCTGCGGGTCACGATTTCGCCGTCCCCGGTTTTGGGGTCAGGGTCGTCGATATATATTTCCGCGCCCGGAATAGCCGGCCCCACGGAGGTAAGCCGGGTTTTGCCCGTGGCCGCGCCGCTGACCAGGGGGGCGGATTCGGTCAGGCCATAGCCGATGGCGTAGGGAAATTCGGCTTCTTCCAGAAACTTGTCCACTTCCGGGGCCAGAGGCGCGCCGCCAATGCAGAACAATTTGAGTTTGCCGCCAAAGGTGGCCAGCAATTTTTTGCCGGCCATGCGATGCAGCTTTTGGCGCATGAACGGGATGGCGTAAACGGCGCGCATGGCTTTGGATGCGGTGAATTTGGGCAGGATGCTGGTTTTGAAAATTTTTTCAATGACCAGGGGCACGGAAAGCACGGCCGTGGGCTTGAACGCGGCCAGGGCCGGCAGCATGGCTCTGGCCGTGGGGGGCTTGTCCAGATAGCAGACATGGGCGCCCACGCTCACGGGCAGCACCAATCCCAGGGTGCATTCATAGGCATGGGACAGGGGCAGGATGGAGAGCATGCGGTCTTTGGTGTTGATGGTCACCAGGTTCAGGGTGCGCTGCACGTTGCTGACAATGTTGCCGTGCGAGAGCATGACGCCCTTGGACGCGCCTGTGGTGCCCGAAGTATAGATAATGGCCGCCAGGTCGCCTTCTTTGGGGCCGTCGTCCTGGTCGGCGTTAAGATACTCCAGGCCCTTGGCTTTCATGCGCTGCAGAAAAGACGCATCTTCGCCGCCGTCGCCGTCATCGAGCATATCCTGCATTTCCTTACGGGCCTTTTCCTTAAAGCGGCGCCATTCCCGGATGCTGGCTTTTTTCATGCCCTGAAACAACTCCATGGCTCCGGAAAAAGCCACGGGTTCAAAAGTTTCCAGGGACAAGACGCGCAGTTTGGATAGCTCGGGCGAGTCTTCAATTTTATTCAACAGGCGGTTGGACGCAAAAATAAGCTTGGCTTCGGAATGGCGCAGGATATGTTGCACGGCGTCGGCGTGAAATTCGGTGAGAACGGGCACTGCCACAGCGCCCATGCTGACAATGGCGAAGTAGACGATGCCCCAGTTGGGCGAGGAGTCGCCCAGGATAGCCACCCGGTCGCCGGCTTTTATGCCTTCATCGGCAAGGGTGGCGGACAGCTCGGCCACTTCCTCCACCAGATCCCGGAAGGTCATGGGGTCATCGCCGAAAGTGGACAGGGCCGGGCTGTCGGCGAACTCTTTGCCGCTGTGGATAAGTATCTGGCGCAGGGTGCGCGCTTCAGAATTTGTGCTCATATCCTCCAACTCACTTTTTGTGTGAAGAACGGAAATGCACCCGCACCGGGGCATGCTTGATATTAAACATGGCCCGCAGCGATTTTTCCAGATAGCGGGCGTAGGTGGGCTTGATGCGCTCGGCATCGCTGACGAAAAAGACAAAAGTGGGCGGATCGCTCTCGGCCTGGGTGAGATAAAAGAATTTGGGCCGGGCGTTGCGCACAATGGGCGGCTGGTTGCGGTCGAGAATTTCCGCAAAGGCGCGGTTGAGCTGCGCGGTGGGTATGCGCGCGGCGCATTCTTTGCGGATGCGTTCGGCCAGGGGCAGAATCTGGCTAAGGCCCTCGCCGCTGTGGGCGGATACGCAAATCAGAGGCACATGCTTGCAAAAGGCCAGGGCTTCACGCACTTCCCGCAGGGCTTTGGCTCCTTCGGCTTTGGGCACCAGGTCCATTTTATTCAAGAGCAGCAGAAAAGGGGCTTTGCGCTCATCCAAAAGGGCCAGGAGGCGCTTATCCTGAGTGGTGGGGCTCTCCAGCACGTCAAAGACCAGCAGGGTGACCTCGGCCTTGGTGCTGCTTTTAATGGCGGAATTGACCGAAAAACGCTCCACTGAATCGGTGATTTTAGTGCGGCGGCGCACGCCGGCCGTGTCCACAAAGGTGTAGCGCCGGCCGCCATGTTCAAAGGTCACGTCCACGCTGTCCCTGGTGGTGCCGGGGATATTGCTGACGATCATGCGCTCCTCGCCCACCAGGGCGTTGACCAGGGATGATTTGCCCACATTGGGCCGCCCCAGCATGGCCAGGCGCAAGCCGACTTCTTCTTCGCCGGCGCTCGCGGCGGCGTTTTCCGCCTCAGCCTCGGGCAGCAAGGCGCCCAGGGCTTCTTCCAGGGCGGCCAGGCCAAAGCCGTGCTCCGCGGAGGCGGCCACCAGGTCAAGGCCCAGGGCGTGAAAATCCGCGCTCAAGCCGTCAGCCAGTTCCGGACCGTCCACTTTATTGACCACCAGCAGAATGGGTTTGCCGCTACGCCGCACATAGGCGGCCAGGTGTTCATCAAAGGGCGTTAAGCCTTCCCTGGCGTCAACCACCAAAGCCACGGCCACGGCTTCAGCCATGGCCGAAGCGGCCTGGCCGAGCACGGCTTCTTCAAAGCCGCGCAGCTCATCCGGGCTTTCGCCCAAATTGAGGGTGTCGGAGCGGGAATGATCAAGGGTCACGCCGCCGGTGTCAATGATCATGAATTCGCGATCCGCCCGGCGCACCAGGCCTTCCATGCGGTCGCGGGTCACGCCGGGCCGGTCATGGGTAATGGCTCTGTTGCTGCGGATGAGGCGGTTGAACAGGGTGGACTTGCCCACATTGGGGCGTCCGATAAGCGCGATTTTGTGCATGGGCTGCGGTCACCTTTTCATGTTGGCCCGCGTTCAAGCTTCAAATGGTTTGGGCGCGGGCCGGGGTCAGCTATAAAACCCTAGTTTGCCGCAGATTGCAAGTCTTTGTGGCGGAATCGGGGGATTAAATTCATAAAGCGGCGGCAAGGGCGCATTTCAGGTTGTTATGGGAATGGCGGCCAGAATTTGCGCGTCAACCGCCAAGTTGCCCCGCCAGGGCGGGGGAGCGGCAAAGGTTTGTCCGCCCGGCAAGGCCAGGCGCCAGGCGTGCAGGTACATGCCCGGCGCGTCGGGCGCTGTGGCGGGGGCGCCGTATTTGGCGTCGCCGACGATAGGATGCCCGCGCGAGGAAAGCTGCACGCGAATCTGGTGGGTGCGGCCGGTGAGCAGGCGCACCAGAAGCAGGGTGCGTCCGTCCCGCACGAGCACGGGCCGCGCAAGGCACAGGGCTTCTTTGCCCCGCCCGGGCACGACTTTTTCCCGGCCGTTCAAGGCTTGTTTTTCCAGCAGATCAAACAGTTCCAGGGGCGCGGTTTCCGGCCAGACGCCTTCCACCCAGGCCAGGTAATCTTTAAGCGCGGTGTGCTCGCGCAAGGCCTCCTGGGCCGCGCGCAAGGTCTGGTAGGTTTTGGCCGCGAGAATGATCCCGGAAGTGGCTTTGTCCAGACGATGGGCCAGGGTGGGAGTGAACTCCGCCCTTGGGTAAGCGGCCGCCAGGCGGGAGCTTAAGTCATCTTGCTGCTTGCTGCCCGGTTGGGCGGGCAGGCCGGCCGGCTTGTCGAGGATCAGATATTCCGGAGTTTCAGCCACAATGCATAAAACATCCGGCGCGCTGGTTGCTTTTTCGACAACAGGCCCGCTTTCCAGGCGCAGAGGGGGCACGCGCACGGCATCGCCGGCCGCCAGGCGGGTGAACGGCTGGGCGCGCCTGCCGTTGACGCGCGTTTCGCCGTTTCGGATAATGCGATGCAGCAAGGCCTCGGGCAGATCGCGCCCCAGGCGGCGTTTCAGATAGCTGAGTAGTTTTTGGCCGGCTTCAGCTTCGGATACGGTGAAGTGCTTGACAGCGGGTTCGGGCAGGTCGCGCATGGCTGGCCCGCGAAAAAACCGGGGCAGGGATGTCCCCTGCCCCGGTTGCGGTTTTAGTTGTCCAACTGGGAGTTGTAAGGCTGCGTGTTGGGATTGGTTTTGCTCAGATCAAGCGGATAGGCCTGGACCACGGTTTTGCGGGCCGCCACTCCCAAAGTGCCGGGGTGGGTATTGATGCAGACCACGAGATCGAGCACGCCGTCGTTGTTAAAATCAGACAAGCTCAAGCCCATGACCGAACCCTTGATGCGCCTGGTTTTCCAGGACAGGTTGAGGCCGATGCCGTCCCAGTACATAGCGTGAATTTCCCCTTGCGGATAGAAGCGGTAGTTGGGGAAGAACTGGGCGGCCGTGGAGATGGGCCGGTTGACCAGGAGCTCATAGCGCCCGTCGCCGTCCAGGTCGCAGGGAATCATGGGCAGGGGGATATAGTAGGTGTCCGGGATGAAGTCGCGGTCTTTGCCCAGGCCCTTGATATCTTTGGTCATGGGGAAGCCCACGGCTGAACCTGAGTATTTTTCCTCGGTTTCCGCCAGGCGCGAGCCCGAGAGGGTGTACACGCGCAGGCGCTCTTCCGGGCTGAGCACCACGAGGTGGTCTTCGTCCTTGGCCCCGCCGGGCAGGTAGGCGAAGGAGAACACGGTGGCGTCTTTGGGCAGGTCCAGGGGGCTGCCCATCATCAAACTGCCGTCGGCGCCGGGGATCATTTCATAGATGCCGGGCTTGAATTTGTTGGAAGAGGGTTCCGCGGCCTGGCCGATGATCATGGGCCGCATGGTGCCGGGCTCTTTAACCGCGCTCAGGTAATAGCGGATGTCCTGGGCTTCAATGCGGATCTGGCCGTTGTTGTAGGTGGCGATCATGGAAGAGGGGCCGCCCCGGTCGTCCTGCCCGGCAATGACCAGCTTGGGCAGGCCGCTGTCCACTTTGGCCACGCTGACGGCCAGGCAGTTGATCATGAACGAGAATTCATGTTCGGCCAGTTGCTGCATTTTGCCGTCCTGATAGGTGTAGACGTGCAGGCGATGGTCTTCCAGGACGATAATTTCGTTTTTGCCGTCCAGGTCAACGTCGGCCACGGCAAAGCCCACGCTGGGAAATTGCAGGGCCTGGGCGCGGATGTAGGCGTCACTGCCCGTGTAGCCTTCGTAGCGGAATTCCGGGTTCATATACACATTGGCGGCATCCACCTCGTTGGACATCATGTCCGGGTTAAGGGGCTTGATCACCTTGCCGCCGGAGGAGCCGTCGCCAAGCTGTTGGGCCTGAGCCGCGCCGACCGGAGGCCGCATGAACACTTCCGCGCTGATGGCGTCGGCCAGGCGCTGCAGGCCGGAGAGCATGTCTTCCACCGGGGCCTGGGCGGCTTTGCTCCAGATTTTTCCGGCCTGGTCAATGACATGCACGTTGATGGTGGAGGCTTTGCCGATGACGTTGACATCGCCCCAGACCAAATAGTTTACGCCCAGGCTGGAACGCAGGCTTGAGGCGGCGTCGGAGGAAGCCGGCGCGGCCGCTTTAACCGCCGCGTCCTGTTTGGCGGCCTGGAAGTGATCTTGCCAATGCAGGCGGGAAGACAGCATCTGGGGTATGGCTTTTTGCAGATGCTCGTATTCGGCGGGCGCGTTGACCTGGAACGGCGCCACCGCATAAGTTTGCGGCGCGGCGAGAGCCTGGCCGGCCAGGGCCAGAATCAACAGCACAGGCGCACAGAGGCGGGTAAAAAATTTCATATGCACTCCTTGAACAACCCTTGCGGGCTGTCGCTTTGCGTATCTTGCAAGTAAAACGGCGGAAGGCGGAAAACCAGGGCCTTTGTCCAACCCGATTTCACCCGGACTCTATAATATGTCTTGGGCAAGGACGCAACCATATCTTGTCCGGCCCGTTTTTGGCTTTTGGCTGACAAGGCCGGAATTATTCTTTATACAGATGTCCGGGCGGGATGAACTATGTCGCAAACTGATAAAAAAACAGCCGCGCGGTTTTTTCGCATGGTTTGCGCGCCGGAGGACAGGCCGCGCGTGGCCGCGCTCTTGCGCGCCGAAGGCTTTGATTTTGCAGCGGAAATTATTTCGCCTTGGGCGTTTCGGCTGTTTGCGGAGCCCAGACCCCTGGGTTCAAGCCTGGCCGCGTTTTTCGGGCTGATTTATATTCAAGACCGTTCTTCCATGTTGCCGCCTCTGGTCCTTAATCCTCCGCCCGGCGCGGCGGTTCTGGACATGTGCGCCAGCCCGGGCAGCAAGACCGGGCTGCTGGCCCAACTAGTCGGTTTGCCGGGCCTGGTGCTGGGCAACGAACCCAACCCCGTGCGCCTGGGCACCTTGCGCCGCAACCTGGAAATCGCCAATCTGCCGCAGACCGTGACCTGTAAAGCGGCCGGGGAAGAGTTGGCCCTTGCCCCTGACGTCTGGCCGCAAATTCTCCTTGACCCGCCGTGCAGCGGCTGGGGCACGGTGGAGCGGCATCCCAAGGTCATGAAGCTGTGGAAGGGCGACAAAATCAAGCCGCTGGTCAACGTGCAGCGCGCCCTGCTGCGCCGGGCCGCGCAGCTTTTGCAACCCGGCGGGCGCCTGGTCTACTCCACCTGCACCACCAACAGCGCGGAAAATGAGGAGCAGACGGCCTGGGCGTGCGAACATCTGGGTTTGCGGCTGGCGGCGTTTCCTGATCCCGCGGACGCGCGAGGGGCTTTGGTCGCCCATTTGCGGATCGCGGGCGGCGAGGGTGAAGGGCAGGGCTTTTTTGTGGCCTTGCTCGGCAAAGAGGGGAGCAAGGAGCCGCCTTTGGCCGCGTTGGCTGAAGCTGAGCTTCAGGAAGCCTGGTGGGCGGGATACCGGGAGCGGCTGCTGCCCCGCGCGGCGCTGGACAGCGCTTGTATTGATTCCGCGCGCCTGCCGCCGGGCGAAGCCGCCGTGTTTGGGGACAGCCTGATTTTTTTGCCGGCCAGAGCTGCGGGGCTTTTGCCCGCAGGAGTCAGCTGGCGCGGTTTTCCGTTGGGCAAATTCAGCGGGGGAACGCCCCGGCCTTCGCCGCGCTTGCGCCTGCTCATGCATGGGGCGGCCGATTGCCCGGCCCTTAATGCCGACGAGCCGGAAATCATCCGGCGTCTCTTGAGCGGCAACAGCCTGGGGTTGGAAGCGCCGGGCCGGGAGGCCGGTTTATATTTTCAGGGCCTGCCGTTGGGCGTTTTGCGCGTGCGCGGCGGCCGCGCCATGTGGAGCGAGGGGTAGAGCGAGAGAGCAAGGGGGCGGGGGAAAGATTTTATAAATCTTTCCCCCTTGCCCCCACCCCCTATAAATAATTGGGGTACATTCAATAAGTTTAATTACAGCTTAAAAAATCTGCGGGCATTGTCGCCGCATCTTAGCCAGAGTTCGGCCGGGTCCTGGCCGCGCAGGGCGGCTACGGTTTGGGCTGTAAACGCGGTGAAGGCCGGTTCGTTGCGGCGGCCGCGCCAGGGCTCGGGCGCAAGATAGGGGCAGTCGGTTTCCAGGAGCAGGCGGTTGTCCGGAATGGTTTTGACCGCTTCCTGCAAGGCGGTGTTGGCCGGGAAGGTCACCGGGCCGGGGATGGAGATGTGCCAGCCGTGGCCGAGGATGGTCTCGGCCAGGTCCGCGCCCTGGCCGAAGCAGTGCCAGAGCAGAGGGCGGCCGGAAAAGCCCTGGTCCAGCAGGATGGCCAGGGTATCGTGCGTGGCGTCGCGGCAGTGGATGACCACAGGCAGGTCAAGGTCGCGGGCAAGGCTGAGCTGGGCGCGAAAAACACGGGCTTGCAAGTCTTTGGGCTGGTTGTCCCAGTAGTGGTCCAGGCCGATTTCCCCCACGGCCTTAAGGCGCGGGTTGGCCGCGAAGATCTGGCGCAGGCGCTCCGCTGTCGCCTCTGACCACAAATCGGCGCTGCTGGGGTGAATGCCCATAATGAAAAACAATTCCGGGTAGACGGCCAGGCGCGCCTGGGCCTCATCCCACTCTTCCAGAGAGGTGAACAC
>JAVBRZ010000016.1:0-4471 GCA_031547425.1 Desulfovibrionaceae bacterium | reverse complement strand
CGCCAGTCATGGCGCGCGCTTTTTACATGGCGGCTGCCTTCCCGGCAAACCGCCCGATAATTTCTTAGAGCATTTTAACCTTGAAATGTTACACCATATGCAGCATTTAAAAGACAAAAAACACAGCCTTTTATCATACATGTTCAGGCCGAAGGGCCTGAACTAAAGACACGCTGCGCTGCTCGCTTGCGGGCGTCTGCCGGCGCATCCGCCAGAGCATTTTTCCTTAATATATAATTTAAATGTTAAAATGCTCTAAGCAAGGGCTTACGGCAGAGGCACATCGCCGTAATAGCGGCCTTCCCGTTCAGGCTTGCGGGGTTTTACCGGGGTGGTGGGCGGTTTGTATTTATAGGTTTTAAAGCCGCCGCCGTGCTGAAAAGCGGCCTTGGGCAGCGGCGTGCCCGGCGGGGTCTTCAGGTAGTCAGCCACGGTAATGATCGTGTTGGCGTAGCGGGCGCTGTGGTTATAGCGCATGATAATCCCGTGTTTTTCAGCCGCGCTCAGATCCTTTTTCCAGCCGTGTTCTTTAAGATAATTGGCCAAGCTGTGCAAAGCGTCGGGCACGGTAAACAAATCCGCCCAGCCTTTGTCCGTGGCGTCCACGCCATAAGCCTCAATATTGGAAGGCATAAACTGGCATAAGCCCACAGCGCCATAAACCGAACCCGGCATGGTCAGGATATCCGCCTCGCAATCGCGGCCATAAGCCAGAAGCGCCTTTAATTCATTATAGGCCCAGTCCGCCCGGCGGGGCATGACCTCCTGCAGCCAGGCCAGCGTGGCCTTGTTGAAAGCGTAGTCTTTGAGATAGGGCCGCATCTCTTCGGGGTCGCGACAGGCGGCCATGCCGGCCAAACTTTTCAACGCCGCTTCCTTGCCCAAAAAGGAGCCCAAACCCGTTTCCACCAGCAGAATAGCCACCGCTATTTCCGGCTCCACTCCAAAGCGCTCGGTCATGCGCGCCAGTTCAGACTCATGCTCGACCAAAAATTTGCGGGCGCTGCTCATGTTGCTTGCCGTGAGCACGCCGGGGTTGATGCCGGGCAGCGCGCCTTTAACGGCCGGCGCATCCGGGTCATCTTCCTCGGCGCTCCTGGGTTTGCTCCGGTTCATTTTGATGCGGTACAGCTCCATAATTTTATTGCCCATGGGAGCGGCGGAATAGCAGTCGCCCAGGCGATGAAAAATCTCCGCCACATAGGCCGGGTCAAACCCGTCGTCCACCAACTTCGCGGCCAGGCTTTGCCAGGCCTCGGGGATTTGTATCTCTTGAGCCGGGGGCGGAGGCGGATCAAAGACAACCGGCACCCCCATGAACCCTTTTGGTGCAAACAAGCCGCCGCTGTCCGCTGTTTTGTCGCCGGCAACAGTGGAGTTCAACTGCGCTGGAGCGTGGACCGCCGGAAACGGCGCGGCTTGCGCGGTCTGCGGCAAGCAAAAACACAGCAAACCCATGGCCCAAATAATCCGGCAATACGCCAGGCAAGCGGTACTCAAAAAAATTTTCCACATAAATTTTGAAAATGGAGTTTGTTGCGCTTCCGGCAGAGGAAGGATAAACGAAAAGACGTTTAAAAGGGCCGCGCTCCGCCGCAAGCGCGACATGAAGGCGAATGACAAGGGGCCGCCAAAGGCGACCCCTTGCTTCAACTACGTGTTTACAAGCGTTGAATGACCCAAATGACCCGGCCCATCATCCGTTCGGAACGCTTGTCGAGTGGAGCGTACTGTTCGGGGTGAGCGGGGTTTTCCGAGCGCATGATCAGACGCTGGTTGTCAGCATCCAGGAACACCCTTTTGAGGGAAAGGCCTTCAAAGGGGGCATACACCGCATAGATCTCTCCAGAAACCACATTTTTCTGGGCAGTGTCAATGCCCACGTAAGCGCCCTTATTGATCAGGGGCTCCATGCTTCCGGTTTCCACTTTAACCACCTGCACCGAAGGACCGGACAGGGACAAGGGAATGGACAACTTGCCTATGCCTTTCTGGCCAAAGCCGGCTTCACTGTCTTCGTCGTAGTGCATGGAATACATGGTCACCACAACG
The DNA here is from genome assembly GCA_031547425.1 of Desulfovibrionaceae bacterium. Classification (GTDB taxonomy): domain Bacteria; phylum Desulfobacterota; class Desulfovibrionia; order Desulfovibrionales; family Desulfovibrionaceae; genus JAVBRZ01. The sequence continues at coordinate 2,419 of JAVBRZ010000016.1, read as the reverse complement.
CTCTTGGCATCCGGATCGCCATAGCGGGCCGGCGACTCCAAAAGGTGGCCGGCGGTGGGGATATCGGTGGGCTGATATTCCTGGTCGGTGCGCAAGTACACCGGCCCGGTTTCTTTTTTCAGCCAATCCGGGTTCAGACCGTATTTTTCAAACAATTTCATATACCAGTCCGCGGGAATGGAATTCCTGCGTTTGGCATCTGAAATACTTGACTGCCTTATGCCCAGGACTTCGGCCAATTCCACCTGGGTGCGCGCATTAGTCGCCAATTTAATTCTGTCAAAAACTTCTGAAAAGTGTGACACTTTTTTCTCCCGTGTAAATCAATTATCCGCAGCCCGCAGCCCCTAAACCGCATGGCTATTTCCATTGCCGGAGCGCTCTTTCTTTCTGTCCTAGCGGGCAAGTCGGGTCGAGCGCCAAAATAACAGATCGTGCGGCATTTCTCCGGGGATGTTTTGCAAATATGGACAAACCGCTCCGGGAAAATTGGCGTCCACATGCCGGAGAAAACAAAAGAATGCAGCGTTAAATTGCTATACCTGATGTGGAATAAAGTCCAGACTCTATTCACATCTGCCGGCAAAGCAAGCTTGCCCGGTCTTCTGCTTAGTTTTGCCTCCTTCGTTATTTTATTTTCCGATAGTGAATCTTTTACGTAGGTTTGTCAACGGGCAAATTATTACCTTTCAAGTTAATAATTAAAAGAACCGGTGGGGAGACTGGCGGGTCTATTTAATAGAGCGGGGAGCCAGATATTTAAACAGAGGACTGTCCAAAGGAATAAGCAGACGCGCATTGCCCTGCAAACCGTTTTTATACACCTCCAGACTTTTCTGAAACTCATAAAACTCCGGCGCCTGCGACAAACTCTGGGCGAAAATGGCCACGGCCTGCGCGTCGCCCTCGCCCTGCAGCGTAAGGGCCTTGCGTTGCGCCTCAGCCAGGAGGATGGTCCTTTCCCGGTCCGCCATGGACCTGATTTTCAGGGCTTCTTCCTGGCCTTCGGAACGATACTGTTTGGCCTGCCGTTCCCGTTCGGTCTGCATGCGGCCGAAAATAGCCTGCTGGTTTTGCGGCGGCAGGTCGGTACGTTTAATGCGCACATCCACCACCTCAATGCCGTACGCCTTGGTTTGCGCGGAACAGCTTTCAGTGACGATTTTCATGATTTCACTGCGCTTGGTGGTCACCACTTCGGTCATGGTGTAGCGGCCCACCTGGGCGCGCAGCTGGGAATAAATAATGTCCACCAGGCGGGACTGGGCGCCGGCCGTGGTGCGCACGGTCTGGTAGAAGCGCAGGGGATCGATAATGCGCCAGCGCGCGTAGTTATCAAGCACTATGGTCTTTTTGTCGCTGGTCAGCGTATCGGCCTTGCGCGCTTCATAGTCCAGGATGCGGGCATCAAAGTAAATCACATTCTGCACAAAGGGCAGCTTGAAGTGGATGCCCGGATCGAAGATTCCCCGCATGGGTTCGCCCAGCTGCAGGATAAGAGCCTTCTGGGTCTGGTGCACAATGAAAAAGCACTGGCTGGCCAGGATCAGAAACGCGCCGATAAATGCGATGATATATGCTGTTCTGCGGGGCATATCTATTCTCCAGGAGTCGGGGCAGCCGGCGCGGGATTAGGTCTCATCCGGTCCAGGGGCAGGTAAGGCAGAACCGGGGCGGTGCCGTTTTCAGGCATAATCACTTTTTCCAGATTGGGGTTGGCCAGCACGGATTGCATAGCTTCAAGATACATACGCTTTACCGTGATCTCCGGCGCTTTATTGTACTCTTCGACGATATTCAGAAAACGGGAGGATTCGCCCTGCGCGGTTTCAATAACGCTGCGGCGGTAAGCTTCCGCGCGGTTGACCACTTCAGCGGCCTGGCCTCTGGCCTTGGGCAGAATATCGTTGCGGTAGGCTTCGGCCTCGTTGATGTATTTAACCCGGTCTTCGCGGGCCGAGGCCACGTCCTTAAAGGCGTCGCTGACGTCTTTGGGCGGATGGACGTCCTGCATCTGCACGGCGATGATGTGCACCCCGGCCCGATAACGATCCATGATGTCCTGCAAAAGAACCCGGGTATCGTTTTCAATCTGCGTGCGGCCGTCAGTCAGAGCCGAATCAATTTTATTATAGCCCATCACTTCACGCATGGCCGCTTCCGATGCGTTTTTAACCGCGTAATCGGGGTCATCCACTCTGAACAGATAGTCCACAGGGTCCTTAATTTCAAACTGAACAATGAACTGCACGTTGACGATGTTTTCGTCGCCGGTGAGCATGCTGGCCTCGTCGGAAGCCGGGCTGCGCGTGGTGCTGCTCATTTGCACGTCACCGCTGCGGAAGCCGATTTCAATGCGGCGCACCTGTTTGACCTTGGGAGTATAGACTGTTTCGACAGGAAACGGTAAATGGTAGTG
>JAVBRZ010000041.1:0-2664 GCA_031547425.1 Desulfovibrionaceae bacterium | reverse complement strand
CGAGGATGATGCCGGCCGTGAGCAGCAGCCAGGCCAAAAGCATATAGGGGCGGATGAGCATGATCCATTGGTATTCCGCGCCTTTGCGGGCACCAAAGCTTTGGGCGGCGGCCAGGCAGGCGGGCAGGATAAAGCCGGCGTAGCCCAGGAGCAGGAACGGCGGGTGCAGGATCATGCCGGGGTGGCTGAGCACCGGGTTAAGGCCCGCGCCGTCGGCCGGGGCCGGAATGAGGCGGGCGAAGGGGTTGCTCCAGGTGACCAGCAGGAGCAGGAAAAAAGCCAGGATCAGAAAATGCAGGGTCCAGAACATCAGGCGGGTGGAGTCGCCCAGGCGGGTATACACGCGGGAGAGCTGGAAACAGGCGCAGAAGGCGGCCGCGGCCGTGGCCCAGAGCAGAAGCGAGCCCTCCTGCCCGGCCCACAGGGCGCAGGCCCGGTAGAGCGGGGACAGGGCGCGGTCGGTGTGGGCGACCACATAGGCCAGGGAAAAATCGCCGCTCAGCAGGCAGGCCAGCAGCAAGACCATGGCCGCCGCCAAAGCGGCCAGGAGGGCCAGGTGGCCGTATTCCATCCAGTTGAGGCCCCGGGTGCGGCCCTTGAGCAGTTGAATGGCGGCCGTGGCCGACAGGCCCAGGGCGGCGAAAAAGCTGAAAGTGAGAATAACGTAAGCGGCTAAAGACATGGGACTATGCTTGTGATTGCGGTGGGGCGGCGGGGGGGTGCGGCGGGGAAAGCGGGAGGAGTCGCGGCGGGAGACTTTTCCGTTTGCCCGTCCGTTGGGCCGCCCTGCGCGGGTCAGGGGTTGCGGCTCTTAAAGCTCAAGATTCGTCCTGGCGGTTTCGTTTTTCATATTTGGACGGGCATTTGGTGATTAGTTCCTCGGCGGCCAAAGCGCGGCGGGACGGATCGTAAACTCCCCGGGCGATGATTTCCGCTCCCGGCTTGAACAGGGGCGGCACGCTGCCCGCAAAGCGCACGGCAATGGTTTGCTCCGGGTGGTCCAGGTCGGCCATGGTGAAGAAAAGCGCGTTGTTTTCCAAAGGCGGGGCAAGCGGAGCGCCCGTTGCGGCGGCCGGGCCGCCCGGGGTCACCACGCCGAAGAGTTTTATGGCCGAGGGCGTGCTTCCGGTCAGGGCCAGGGCTTCGGACACCGTGACAAAATAAGCGCCGCCCGCGCGCAGGCCGGAAGCCAGCAGGCAGGCAAGCCCGACCAGAAACAGGGCCAGGGCGATGAGGTAAGTGTGGCGGGAAGTCTTGCGCATGGCGGCACGGGCAATGGTTTGGGCGCGGGATTGCGGCAAAGGTTCAAAACCGACGCCAATAAAATAAAACATGCGGCGCGATTTGGCAAATAACATTGTCCGCCAATCTGGGCCGGAGCTTTGGCCCATGACGGTATTTATGGTTATATAGGGATATGCAGACGGGCGGGAGGCACTGCGCATGGCGGTAAGGAAGCGGCTTGATTCGGCAATAGAGTTGTTTTTGACTCGAAGGGGTCAAAAATATTTTTTCAAACTCCCCGTAAGCGTTCCGGCTGATCTGGATAAATTCTGGAAAAAATCTAAAGCGCTTTTTGCGCTGAACAAGGAAATCTAGAGTTAGTAGACTGTGGCTTTTTAGACACATTTGGGGCGCAAGGGGCGCCGCCCGGGTGAGGCCGTGGCCTGGTTACTAATATGCCAATTAGTCGCTAAATCTGGTTTAATCCGGGCAGCTTTCCTTGGCGATTTACGGATATGGAGGGCGGTCCCCGGAGTTGGCGGCCCGAAAGGGATCGTGCCGCGCAAGCAAGCATCCGTTGGAGTGAAATTTGGCGGAAACTGGCGTAAATTTCAGGCCTGGGGCAATAAAATAAGCTCATTCTCTGATGGACAGGCGTAACGGAAGCGGCTATAAACAGGCCGTATGCATAAGTCTGAAGCCGCTGAACGGCTGCCCGTCCGCGCCGTGTTTCTGGACCGGGACGGGACCGTGATTGAAGACAGGTCCTATCTCGGCGATCCCGAGGGCGTCACCCTTTTGCCCGGTGCGGCCGAAGGCCTGGCGCATCTGGTTGAGCGGGGTTTGCGGCTGTTTATTGTCACCAATCAATCCGGCATTGGCCGGGGCTATTTTACCCTTGACGATTACCTGGCCTGCCGCGCCCAATTAAACAAAATCCTGGCCGCGGCCGGAGCGCCCCTGAGCGATGAGGCCTTTTGCCCGCATGACCCCGATGCCGGTTGCCCCTGCCGCAAGCCCGCTTTGGGCATGTGGCGCGAGTTGCGCGGCCGGCATGGCCTTGCGCCCGAAGAGTGCATGATCGTCGGCGACAAAGCCGGGGACCTGGAATTCGGCTACGCGGCCGGATTCGCCTTGTCTGCTTTGGTGCTTACGGGCGAGGGCCTGAAAACCGCCGCCCGCCTGGACCTGGCTTTGCCCGACGCCGGCGCGGTTTGCGTGGAGACTGTGGATAAAACCGGGCGGCCTCTGTTGCTGGCCCGCGATCTCAAAGCCGTTACGGACTGGCTCCTGCCGCGCCTGGCGCCGTCCGCTTCCGTCGCCTCCTGACACACCCCCGCCGACTGCTTATAATATGATATACACAAGGACGCGCGCGCCCGAAAAAGAGATTGGAGCAGGGCATTTCACACTTGAAACAATATATTTGACGAATGCTCC
>JAVBRZ010000200.1:0-5980 GCA_031547425.1 Desulfovibrionaceae bacterium | reverse complement strand
AGAGGAAGGGGGGCCGGGGGGGGGGGGGGGAAAACCAAAACAAAAAAGAAGTTGTTGACGAACCCCCCAAACGAATATATTGAACAGGGCCCCACACCCGGGGCGGGGGGGCCGGGGGCCCCCCACAAACCCCTTACCACACCGGGGTTTTCCCCCCCCCCCCGATTTTACGTTATATTCTACCGGGCCAGTTCCACGGCGCGGTGCTCGCGGATGACCGTGACCCTGATCTGGCCGGGATAGGTGAGGTTTTGCTCGATCTGCCCGGCGATGTCCTTGCACAGGAGGAAGGTGTTGTCGTCGTCCACGTTTTCCGAATCGACCATGACCCGGATTTCGCGGCCGGCCTGGATGGCGTAGGCTTTGGACACGCCGTTGAAGGCCGTGGCGATGTTTTCCAGGTCTTCCAGGCGCTTGACGTAGTTTTCCAAAAGCTCCTTGCGCGCGCCGGGCCGGGCGCCGGATAGGCTGTCCGCAGCCTGGACCAGCACGGCCAGGGCGGTTTTGGGCGGCGTGTCCTCGTGGTGGGCGGCAATGGCGTGGATGATGTCCTTGTGCTCATTGTATTTTTTGGCCAGGTCCGCGCCGATGACCGCGTGGGGGCCTTCGACCTCGTGGTCCACGGCCTTGCCGATGTCGTGCAAGAGGCCCGCCCGTTTGGCGGCTTTAATGTCCAGGCCCAGTTCTGCGGCCATGATGCCGCACAGGGAGGAGACTTCCAGGGAGTGTTGCAGCACGTTTTGCGAGAAGCTGGTGCGATATTTGAGCTGGCCGATGAGGCGCACAATGTCGGGGTGGATGCCGTGCACGCCGGCGTCAAAGGTGGCTTGTTCGCCCGCTTCGCGCAGTTGCACGTCCATTTCCTGCTCCACTTTTTTAACCACGTCCTCAATGCGGGCGGGGTGGATGCGGCCGTCGGACACCAGGCGCTCCAGGGCCATTTTGGCGATCTGGCGGCGCAGGGGGCTGTAGGCGGAAATGATGACCGTTTCCGGGGTGTCGTCAATGATCAGGTCAACGCCGGTGGCGGTTTCCAGGGCGCGGATGTTGCGGCCTTCGCGGCCGATGATGCGGCCCTTCATGCCTTCGGAAGGCAGGGTCACGGCGGTGACGGTTTGCTCGGCCACGTAGTCGCCGGCGTAGCGCTGAATGGCCGTGGCCAGGATTTCTTTGGCCTTGCGGTCGGCCACTTCGCGGGCTTCGGTTTCAATGACGCGGGCCATGCGGGCCGCTTCGTGGCGGACTTTGGCTTCCAGTTCGGTGAGCAGCATGGCGCGGGCTTCTTCCACGGTGAGGCCGGAGATGGTCTGCAAGCGCTGCATCTGCTCTTCGATTTTGGTTTCCAGCTCTTCTTCCTTATGGGTGAGCAGGCGTTCCTTGCGGGTCATTTCCCGCTCCAGGAGCAGGATTTCATGTTCCTTTTCCGTGGTTTTTTCCACCCGCTCGTCCAGGCGTTCCAGTTGCTCTTCCAGTTTTTTGTCTTTATTTTTCAGTTCTTTTTCGTATTCCTTGAGTTCCTGCTCGCGTTCGCGCTTTTGGCGGTAGAGCTCATCCTGCCCCTGGAGGATGATTTCTTTTTTCTGGGCCTGGGCCTCTTTACGGGCTTCTTCTTTGATGCGGTCCGCGAGATCTTTGGCGTTGGCCAGGCGCTTGTTGCTGAGAATCAGGTGCAGCCAGTAGCCGACAGCGGCGCCGATAACAACGGCCGCCACGGCGATGGATAAGAGTGTGGGATTCATGCCCCCCCCTTGGGTGCAGCGTTTTAAGACACGGCAACAGCAAAAGGGCAAAGGCTCTTTTGCCGGCAAGGCCGCTTTTGGGCAAGGCGCGGCTGCTTGCGGCCGCATGGTTTGCGCGCGCTGTTTACGGTGGGGCGCGGGCATGCGGCGCTGGTCTTAAAACGCTTTATGTTCTCGGACGCGCCAATCCGGTGAGCAAACAAGACAGGCCGGCGCAAAAATAGGCCCGCTTTTCCGGTTAAGGCGGAAGAACATAAAGGAGGGAAGGGGACAGGCTGTGATCAAGTCGGAAACTGTTTTTCCGGGCCGGGTATTAACCCCGGAGAGCCGTGTGAAGGTGACGCGGGACCTGGGTTATATTCCAGGTGGAACTTCCAGGCTCCGCTTCAGGCTTCCCGCCTTGCGGCGGGCATGCACACCACGGGGGGATTGGAAGTTCCGTTCTTAATGCTTGTGAGGTCGGCGCACCTGGTCATCACGCGCACCCCAGGGACAATGCCTGGAAATGCTGTTAAGCTTTTTCCTCTATTTCAGCGAGCATGCCCTGCATCCGTTCCTGCGTGGCGCTCGCCTGTTTTTCGGCTTGTATCAGATCGTCTGCCAATCCAAGAGCTAAAAATGTAAGCAGCTTCTCCCTGCTGAATAATCTTCCGCTTTGCTGGAGCTTTTCAAAGCGGCCTTCCACCACGGCCTTGGCCTCGGCCACTTGCTCGGGCGAGGCTTCGGCTCTGAAGACCAGCTCAATACCTAAAACATTAATGGCATGTTCGGGCATAAGGGCTTAACCTTCGCCCGGCTGGTCCTTGAGCCTGGCCAGGAGGGCGTCAATGCGGCGCAACACCACGGCTTTATTGTCTTTTTCCTCTTCAAGAGCCGCCTTCAGGCTTTGATTTTCCGCCAGAAGGGTGTCGCGCCCCTGCATAAGCTCGTCCTTGAGGCGCAGATTTTCGCTTTCCAAGCGTTCCACGCGCCCCAAAAGTTCGCCGATGCGATTTTCCAGTAAATCTAAAAGCTCCATGCCTTAACATTATGACTTTATACGCGCTTAGGCAAGAGAAAAAACGCGGGGGCGCGTTTGTAGCGTAAGCATCAAGAGGGCGGGGAAACTCCCCCGCCCTTCCTGAGGCTTTATGGGGGGCAGTATGGGATCCATCCTGTTGCCCTTTGTGTTTTGCTTTTTTGTTTTCCCGCTCTTTGCGGCACGCCGGGCGCTTTCCGTCTTTCCCGCGCCCTTGGTTCCGCCAGCCGCGCGCAGTCTTTGGCTCGTCATCCCCGCGCAGACGGGGATGACGGAACGAGGGCCGGGTGATTATGAGCCAGGGGCCGGGGGGGCGGGCTTGCCGTGGCGGTGCGGGGCATTACACATTACAAGGCGGAAAAGGCAAAAAGGCATGGATCTGCGGCCTTACCTCGGCGCGTTTGCAGTTGTAAAGCGGGAAGAGCGGCTTAAAAGCCACGGACGATCAGGGTTAAGGAAAGCAGGGTGCGGGGAGGGAAAACCTTAAGGGGCTTAGCTCCGTATGGTTTTCCCTCCCCGCCGGGCGTCACTTTTTTTCATCCGCAGGTTTTTTGCGGCGGGGTTTGTTGATTTGTTCGGGGCGGGTGAGGGCCAAAGTATTGTCCGGCACGTCTTGGGTGATGGTGGACCCGGCGCCGACGATGCTGTCCTCGCCGATGCTGACCGGGGCCACCAGGGCGGTGTTGCTGCCGATGAAGGCGCGGGCGCCGATGGTGGTGCGATGTTTTTTATAGCCGTCGTAATTGCAGGTAATGGTGCCGGCGCCGATGTTGGCGCCTTCGCCCACGCGCGCGTCGCCAAGGTAGGTGAGGTGGCCGGCCTTTGCGCCTTTGGCCAAAGTGGCGTTTTTGACTTCCACGAAGTTGCCCACGCGGGAGTTTTCTTCGAGATGCGCGCCGGGCCGCAGCCGCGCGTAAGGGCCGGCAATGGCGCCCGCGTCGAGCACGGCGTTTTCCAGGTGCGAGAAAGAGCGCACCACGGCATTTTCGCCAAGGGTGGCGTTGTTTAAATGGCAGAAGGCCTCCACTTCGGCGTGGGCGGCGATGTTGCTCGCGCCCAGAATTTCGCAGGGGCCGTGCAGGCGAGCTCCGGGCGCGAGGATCACGTCCGGCCCGATGCGCATGGATTCGGGCGCGTGGATGAATACCCCGGCTTGCAGCCAGTTCTGGACGATTTCCTCACGCAGGATATTTTCCGTGCGGATGAGTTCCTGGGGGTTGTTTACGCCGAGCAGGGTTTCATCGTCGCCGCACTGCACGCCCACCACGTCCATGTCGGCCTGTTCGGCCAGGGCGATGAGGTCGGTGATGTAGAATTCGCAGCTGTTGTTGTTATTGCGCAGGAGCGGAAGCAGGGGCCCGATGCGCTCCAGCTCCAGGCAGTAGATGCCGGCGTTGATCTCGTTGGACTCGGGGCCGTATTTTGCGAAGTCGTAATCTTTGGCCTCAATGATGCTGATGACTTTGCCGTCATTGTCGCGCAGCACGCGACCGTAAGCGCCGGGATCATTGAGGGTCAGGGTGATGAAGCCCAGGGGCGACTGGCTGCGCTCCACGGCGTTGATGAACGTGGTCAGGGTGTCGCGGGAGACCAGGGGCACGTCGCCGCTGACCACCAGCACGTGAGTGAGGCAGGCCTCGCGCAGGGCGGGCCAGGCGATTTGCAGGGCATGCCCGGTACCCAGTTGCTCGGCCTGGAGGATAAAATGGTCTTCAAGATGAGGAAAGGCCAGGCGCAAGAGCTCGGCCCGGTGCCCGATAATGGTCCAGATCCGCTCGCCGAACAGGGGTTCAAGCGCTTTGTGCACATAGCCGAGCATGGGTTCGCCGAGCATGGGCTGCAGGACTTTGGGCAAAGCCGAGTACATGCGTGTGCCTTTGCCGCCCGCCAGAATCAATGCGCCGAGTTGAACAGCCATAACCGCCTCCAGGGTTGATAATTCTTTGCTATTACTGCGCTTATGGGATTTTGTCCAGAGGGATGCGCGTGGAGAGCGAAAGGGGGCAGACCATCAAGTCGGGGGATGACGGGGTTCTAAGCCCAGAGGGCTGGACTAAAAACCACGTCAGTTTTCCCTTCCCGTTACACGCTGACGATTTTGTCGCGGCCTGTGCTTTTGGCTGCATACAGGCGTTCGTCGGCCAGGGCGATGAGCGCGTCGGGGGTGGCGGCCTCGTCGCCGGAGCAGGCCACACCCATGCTTACGGTGACTTTTATGCCGCCGTTTTCACAGGCAAAGGCGGTTTGCCGGATTTGGGAGTGAATGCGGGAGCAGACCAGCCGGCAGTCGGCCAGGGACACGCCGGGCAGGCAGAGCAGGATTTCCTCTCCGCCGTAGCGCACGGCAAAGTCGGAGTCGCGGCGCACATAGGATTTGACAATGGCGGCCACCCCCTTGATGACCTGGTCGCCGCACTGGTGGCCGTGGGAGTCGTTGACCCGCTTGAAGTGGTCGATATCGATCATGGCCAGGGACAGGGGCAGGTTCATCTGGCGGCAGTTGCTCAAGGAGGCGGAGAGGCGCTCGTCCAGGGTCCTTCTGTTTTGCAGGCCGGTTAAGGGGTCGGTGGAGGCCATTTTGTTCAGCTTGTTGATGATGGACGGCACCTCGCCGGTGAACACCGAGTCGCGCACGTCCACGGTCATGCTTTGGGTGATGTCTTTGGCCAGTTCCACCACCAGGTGGCGGTCCTGGATGTCCACCGGGATGGACAGGACAAGCAGCACGGTATTGTTGGCGTATTCGAGCTTGACCACGGTTTCTTTGGAATAGTGCGCCCGCAGGGAGGTGCAGTTGCGGCAGCGTGTGTCCGAGCCGAACACGTCGTTGCAGGAGACTTTGGTTTCCGACAGCGCGCCCTGGCAAAGCTCCATGAGTTTGCCGCTTTCCGGCTCCACAATGCGGGAAAGGTCGAACAGGCTGGGCAAAATGTCGCGCTCGCGCAGGATGCTCATGACTTCGTCATATTTGATCTCGGACATTATATTTTCCCTTGCCGCGCGGCGCAAAGCCCGCGGGCGGCACGCGCGGCGCGGCTAAAAATTATATGGATAAGCTTTACAGGCTTAATATAGGTTTTTGTTAAGGGTCATGACTAGCAGAGAGGATTTTCTCTTAGCAGTCTGAGGACGATTTTGTATATGTCCTCACCCCTGTTGTTAAACCTAAATTCGCATTCCTTCAAATGAAAGTAGAAGGAGTGTTTATGGATTCCACGGAATC
>JAVBRZ010000146.1:0-6264 GCA_031547425.1 Desulfovibrionaceae bacterium | reverse complement strand
CTTTCATAAAACCATACCTGGTGTTCCACCCGGAAAGCGGAAAGGTCGTTTTTAATGCCGCTTAAGATCGTATCGCCGGCGTATTCGGCGCAGACATTAACGCCTTCCGTCTGCGACAGACTGGGCAATTCCGGGGTTCGGGCCAGAACCTGGCGGGCAAGGTCAATAATGTATCCGCCGCGATAGCATTCTTCGGGAAATTCAACTTCCCGGCCGCTCAGCTCCAAGGCGCGGAGATATACGGAATCCCCGAGAGTGCGCATCTGGCGTCCGGCGTCATTGATATAGTATTCGGAACAAACCTCGTGCCCGGTAAAGCGCAGCAGCCTGATCAGGCTGTCGCCCAGGGCCGCGCCGCGGGCATGCCCGATATGCAGGGGCCCGGTGGGGTTGGCCGAGACATACTCCACATTGATCCTGAGCTTATCCTGGGCAACGTCGGAGCCGTAAGCCGAGCCGCTTTCAAGGATAAGGGGCACGGACTCCAGCAAAAAAAGGGGACTGAAGGTAATATTGAGAAAGCCGGGACCGGCCGGCTCAGCCTTGATGATCAGGTCCGACATAGCCAACAGTTTTTCAGCCAGGTCGCGGGCCAGTTCAGCCGGGCGGCGCCCCGCGTCCTTGGCCAGGAGCATGGCGATGTTGCAGGCCAAATCTCCGAATTTGGGATCTTTGGGAATTTCAATTACCGTTCGTTCGGGCCAATGCAGGCCCAAGGCTTCGGCAGCGGCGGCGAGTTGTGTCTTTAAGTATTGTTTGGTGCGCATTTTATAAAAACAGACAAGATGTTATGGTTTGGGGCAACGGCTTTGGCGCCGGCTTTTTTAGGGGCAATATGCATGTGTTCACCCCGCCTGGTTGCCGGGATGAGTCATGGAAAACCTGACGGTTCTGGTTGCCTGAAAAATGTTGTTTAACCGTAACATATAACTCAAAACCTGCCAATAGCTATAAAAACAAAGCCTGTCGCGGGCTGCTTGAGCCTTAAGTTCAGGAGGTCCGTTCCGGCGAACTTACTTTTGCGGGGACGCAATAAACTCCTGGGCTTGGGACAAATTCGTCACCGCCACGATTTGCGGAGCGGGAGCCTCCACCGACTGGTCCGGCGCGGTCTTTTTATGCCAGGCCTCCAGAATCGCCGGCGCCATTTTGCCGACCACAGCTCTGGGGCCCAATTCCAGCCAGGAATTCAGACCCGCCTGCCGCATCCGTTCAATGGTATCAATCCAGAGCACCGGCGACGTGATCTGTTCCTGCATGATATCTTGCAGGGAAAGGCGGTCGCTCACGGCCTGGCCGTTGACGTTGCAGTAGACAGGAAAATTCGGGTGGCGCCAGTCCAGCTTTTGCAGTACCTGGCGCATTTCTTTGGCCGCTTCCGCCATGAGCGGGCTGTGAAACGCGCCGCTGACAGCCAGAGGAATCACCTTGCCCCCAGCTTGTTTGGCCAGCTCGGAAGCCTGGGCCACAGCATTTTTGGCGCCGCTGAGCACAAATTGGGCCGGAGTGTTGCGATTGGCCACGATCACCAGTTCCTGGGCGAACTCACTGGCTTTTTCCGCAGCCTCCAGCACGGCCGGGAACGGCAGCTTGAGCACCGCGGCCATGGCTCCATTGCCGGAAGGGTCGGCATCGGCCATCAACTGGCCTCTGGTGGTCACCGCCTGCAAAACATCTTTAAAAGACAGCGCGCCGGAGGCGGCCAGGGCGCTGTATTCTCCTAAACTGTGCCCGGCCGCGGCCTTCGGTCTGATATGCCGGGACATGAACAGCCAGGCGCTCAAGTTGGCTGTGGTCAGGCCGGGCTGCAGGTTGCGGGTGTCGAGCATGGCCGCGTCGTCACTGTCCCAGTACAATTCGCGCAAAGGCAGGTTGCTGATTTTTTCCGCCTGTTTCCAGAGGTCCATGATCTCCGGATCGGCATCGGCAAAATCGCGTCCCATGCCGGGCGTTTGCGCGCCTTGGCCGGGAAAGAGCAGGGCAAAATCATCCATGTCGTGCTCCTCGAACAGTGGTTGTGGGTTAAGCCGGCATATGCTTGCCTTAAGCGGGGCATTCTAATGAACTTGTTTAAATTTACAATAAAAATAATTAAAGCCAAGGATTCAGGATTAAGCTTTTAAACCGGAACAGCCTTAAAGTTTAAGATGCAACAACTTTGAAAGCCTGGAACATGCGCATGTTGCCTGCAAGCTCGTAAGTCATATGCCCCGCGTTCTCCCAGCCGTATGGCGCGGCCTTTTCTTCCCCGCCATTAGTCATAATCAGCACCAGACCCGAGGCCGCGAGGTGCGGCCCGGACAGTTCAAGCACTTCTCTCCAGGGTTTGAAGGCCCGGCTGAGAATCATGTGCGCTTGCCCGGCGCCCGGAGGGTTTGCGAAAAAAGTTTCCACCCTGGCCTGGTGCGCGAAAGTGCCCGGCAGCTTTAGCACGGCTAGGGCATTGGCAATGAATAGAGCGCGTTTTTCCCTGGCCTCAATCATACGATATATGCCGGCCTGTCGGATAAGGCGTAGCGGAATGCCCGGCAGGCCGGCGCCCGCCCCCAGATCCCAGATTTCCGGCTCAGGCGGCAGGGGGAGGGCGACCATAAATTTGTCCAGGTAAAAGCTGTCGGCCGCCAGATTGAGAAGAGCGGTTTGCCAGTCGCGCGCGCCCACCAGGTTCATGGCTTTGTTCCACTTCATCAGCAAACCCAGGTATAAGGCCAATTGCCGCCTGACAGCGCCAGTAAGGCAGGGCAGCCCATTTTCCGCAAGAATGCGTTCAAGGTCTTGTTCTTCCGGCGCATGGGGCGCATAGGCGGGAAGTGATTCAGGCCCGGGCGGGCGGGGAGATGAATATCTGGGCATGGCAATAAGCTGAAGATAAAAATTTAGGATATGGGGTTTAAAGTTTTGAACTTTATGGTTTGTGTTGAGCAACAGCCGTCTTATACGGCAAACGCTGTGGCCCTGGGCTGTTTATGGACCATTTCTAGACCATGCCGCCGGGAAAAGCAACGCCCGGGATGGAGCGTCCGAGAGGCGCAAAATAGTTTACATCCTTTTCAACAGTCTCTTCTTGGAGTATGGGTTGTAGCCTAATGCTCAGCACGGGGAAAAAATATCTCAAATATGGATCTGACTTTTGCCAAGCCGCCTTTAAAGCTCAAACAGCTTATCGTTCTGGCCGTTATCGCCTATGCTCTGGCCGTGGGCATTCGTCTGGGCGAAGTTCCCAAGTGGGATTCGCCTGATTATCAAATTGACGGCGAGTATATCCTGGCCACGCATGACAGCTACCACTGGCTGGCCGGAGCTGAAAATTTTGAATTCGGGCAGGACCACCCCATGGCCAGATTTCTGGCCGCATTGCATGGCCTGACCGATGCGCCTCTGGGCAATATCGGATTCTGGCTGCCGCCGTTTACAGCTTCGCTGGTGGCTGCGATTATGGTCGTTTGGGCGGCTGTTCTTGGCGCGCGCTGCTCGGGCATAGGCGCCGGCCTGCTGGCTTGTTTCGCGCCGGGTTTTCTGGCGCGAACCCTGCTTGGTTTTTGTGATACCGATCTGGTGACCCTGTTGTTCTCTTTGTTTCTGGGCCTGGTCCCGGCCTTGTGGTTGCGCCCCTGGCTAAACAGCCCGCTGTTGTGGCTGCGCCAGCGCGGTCAGTGCGTTGTGCGCGGCAATCCGCCTCTGGCGGTGGTGAGTGGTGGACAGGAGGCCGCGGATCCGTCTTGTTTGGCATCCGACGGCATTTTAAGCCGCGCCTGGCTTGCGGCTCTGGCTTTATCCGGGATTTTCGGGTTTTGGACCAAGCAATGGCATTCGCTGTTCTCCTATTTGATACTTTGGTACGCCCTGGCCCTGCCTCTGCTTATCCTGTTGTTCACCCCCCGTGGCGGTCGGGCTCGCCCCGCGTTGTGGCGCGGGGCCGCGGTTTATATTTTGCCTTTGTTGTTCGGCCTGTGGGGGCTTTTGGGCGCGGTTGCGCTGGCATACGGGCTTATAACGCCCGGTGCGCGCGGGCATGATTTGCTGTGGCGGCGTTCAGGGCTGTATGCGCTCTGGGGCGCCCTTCTGCTGTTGATTTTGGGGTTGTGCCTCAGTCAGGGGGTGCTGGAAGCCATGTTGCGCCTGGTGGGCAGTTATGTGAAGCGCGATGGCGATCCGGCCGCTTTGGACCTGGCTTCGCAGCTGGTTTACCCGGGCGTGGCCCAGAGCATTATTGAAATTCAGGATTTAAAAGGCATTAAAGAGCTTTTGGCCTATTTTTATCCCACCTGGCAGGTATCCTTGCTGGGGATTGTCGGGTTTGCGGTGCTGGTAGTGGTTTCCCCCCTGGCCGCCTTTCATGCTCCGTTGTTGCTGCTGGCGCTGTTCGGCCTGAAATTGGGCGGACGCATGGTTATGTTTGGAGCGCCGGGGGTGGCTTTGGGGCTGGCTGTGCCCCTGAGCTGGCTTATTGATTATGTTTTGTATCACGGGGTATTTTTCAACCTCAGGCCTTATATCCGCAAGCAGCGCGCCCGCGCGCTCAGAGCCTTACGCCTGGTCCCTTGGGCGGATGTGGCCCTGCTCATATTGATTGTTCCGTATATCGCAATTGTGCCGCGTATGTCGCAGGGGCCCATGATGCGGATCGAGCAGGCCAGAGCCTTGCGCGAGCTGGTTGCTCTCACTCCGCCTGATGCCACCATTTGGGTTTGGTGGGATTTTGGCTATGCCGTGCAATATTTTGCCCAGAGGCATACCATTGCCGACGGGGCGCGCCACGGCGGAGCCCATCTTTACCTGCCGGCCGCCGCATACAGCACGGATAATCCGCGCTTTGCGGCGCAACTGATAAAGTATACCACCACGGTTGAGGCGCGGGAAAGCCTTTATGAAGCGGAATCCGGGCCCAGCACCGCCGATAGGGCTGGCCAGGTTTTTGCCGGCCTTTCCGGCGAGGAGGCGCAACAGCTGGCCGACAGTTGGGCCAACAAGGATTTAAAGCTTAAGGATGGAGGCAGGCCGCAGTATTTCGTGGTCAGCTTTGATATCTTACGGCTGGGCTACTGGATTTCCAACTACGGGAACTGGAATTTCGCCTTGCGCGAGGGCAAAGGGTTTAACATCAGTTCCATTTCCCAGGCTTTAAAGTATAATGTGGATACCGGCGTGGTCAGCGTGGAGGGACGTGACCCTGTGGAGGCGGACAGTCTGGATATTCTCGGCGAAAATGGCTTGGACCGTTATTCTTATTATCGTTATAATGACCGCCATTTTGTCTTTAACAACCTCAGTGGGGATAAGCTGGTGCTCAGCGACGGTTTGTATAACTGCCTTATGGTTCAAATGTTGCTGTCCCCGCCCGATGACCCGCGCTTCAGAAAAGATTTCAAACTGGTTTTTGACAATACCTATTCCAGAGTGTATAAAATAGAGTAATCTTGGAATTGGTTCTGTGTTTTTTCAGCCTGAGCCAGATTCTATAATGTGACTGCCGGCGGTGTTTTTTCGCCGTACGGAGGAAAAGATATGGATAGAAAATACGAGTTTTCATGGGATTTACTAGGCAACTTGGACATTGGACGGCCTAATTTGGGTCCTTATACCCGGGTGGAAGTTTATAGGCTGATGAAGTTTAATTTTCGGGATGTGCTGGAGCGCAAATTCGGCGCCGAAGTGGCGGATGAAGTTTTTTTTGAAGCCGGGGAACTGGCCGGGGCCTCTTTTTATGAGCAATACCTTGCCGCTGCCGGCAGCTTCAATGAATTGGTCAAAATACTGCAAGACAGCTTTGAAGATTTAAAAATAGGTGTTCTGCGCATTGAAAGCATGAGTGAAGATCCTTTGGAAGTGACGCTGGCTGTGGGCGAGGACCTGGACTGCTCCGGGTTGCCCGAACTGGATTATGAAGTTTGCAAATATGACGAAGGGTTTATTGCCGGGATTCTGGGCATGGCTTATCAGAGAAAATTTTCGGTTAAGGAAATTGACTGCTGGTGCACGGGAGACAGGACTTGCCGCTTTTTAGCCAAAGTGCGGCCTGCGGAAGGAAACTGAGCCCGATGGCCTGAGAGGTTGAACTGAGGCTATGGATATAGGCAGGACTGGTTACAGCGGAGACGAAATTGTTCGCGAGGGCGAAAAAGATCTTGGAAGCGACCAAGCTTTGCAGGATCTTTTGCGTCTATGCGCCAACCTGGTCAACGCCCCTTCTTTGCCGGCGCTGCCGGAAAGCCTGAAGAGCATTCCCGAAGCGGTCGAGTTGCATCATAAGTTTTCTGAATTGCG
>JAVBRZ010000188.1:0-13483 GCA_031547425.1 Desulfovibrionaceae bacterium | reverse complement strand
CCCCCCCCCCCCCCTCGCTCGCGCCAGCTTAAGCCCGGCGGGTGAAAATGCCCTTGGCCCTGGCGAACTCCTCCACGCCCGCGCCGCCCAGAAGGCAGACGTTGCCTCCGGCCGCCACTTTGGCCATGATTTCGCCCAGGGCGTGGAAGTCGTCAAGGCGGGTGCCGAGGATCTGGTCGCGCATTTTCTGGCGCAGCTCCCGCGTATCGCCGATGAGATGGCGGTAGAAAGAGGCCGCGCCTTTGGCTGAGGGCAGCTGGTAGACGTCCAGATCGCCGATGGCGCCGATAATGCTGTTTTCCAGTTCCAGCGGGGTGAGTTTGAGGTTTTGCAGATACTCGGCGGTCTCGTCGTAGATTTTCAGGGTGCGTTCCACATTGGGGTCGCGGTAAGACACAAAAGAAAAGGCCCCGCTGATGCGGTCAAAGGAGCTGAACGCGCCGTAAGCGCCGCCCTGGACGCGGACTTTGTCCCACAGCCAGGCGGTGCGCAGATGCTTGAGAATGACGTTGATGGAGCCGTGAAACTCGTAGCCCAGGGCGTAAAGATTGGCGCCCTTGCCTATGTAGTTGACCCCGGCCGGAATAAGCAGGGCCTCATCCCGGGGCGCCATGTCCACGGTCCAGGTTTCCTCGGACAGAGCGCGGTGGGGCAAGGCGTCCACCACGGACTCCAGGGCTTTTTGCACCTGGCCGATATAGCGTTCTTCCTGGGTGATGTTGATGAGCAGGTTGCCGCGACGCAGCAGCAGCTCGCGCATGAGGTTGAGATCAGCCAGCAGCTCGGGCCAGCGTGCATCCAGGTTGTCGGCCCAGTCGCGGACAATGTCCATGTTGCTGACGCCGTCGGCCAGCTCGGACAGGCCGCCGGCCACGGAACGCACGGCGCTTAAGCGGGAGATGACCACGCTGTGCCCGGAAGGCACCAGGCTTTGTTCCTGGCGGGCGCGTTCCTCAAAGAGCATCTGGCGGAAGCGGTCCAGGTTGTTGAATTCAGTGTCCAGGATGATTTCCCGGAACAGGTCGGCCAAACCGCCGATGCGGTCCAGGTTGGCCTTGCCGGAGACCATGAAATGGGACACGGGCTTGCGCCCGGCCTGGCTGGTCATGAACACCGGGTAGGCGTCCATGCCGCCGGTCTGGCCGGCCACTTCCAGGCCCAGGTCCACGTAGGAGCGTTTGGTGGTGCCCATTTCCAGCAAAGCCCGGCTGAACAGGGGCAGCAGCGGCACCAGGCGCGTGGGCAGGGCGGCCATGTCAAAGGCCAAGGTGGCGTAAGCGATGCCGGCTGTGGGCAGATGGTGGAACAAGGCGGGCGCGCCGCTGATTTGCCCTTCGCTTTTGTGCACATTGCGGTTTTCTTTGGGCATGTCCGCCAGCTTGAGATGCGGAATGGCCGCCAGGTGGGCCGGATCGTCGGGCCGTTCCTGCAACTCGTGCAGTTGTTTGGTCCGGGCGATGATCTCGTCGATCTGCCCTTGCGAGAGCGAGGCTTTGTAGTCGGCCAGGCGGTCTTCCTCATCTTTTTGCTTGCGTGCGGCCAGGCCAAGGTCGGGCACGAGGCGCACCACGGTGCGGTGCTCGTTGTCCAGGAAATATTTCCGGATCATGTCCCGGAACACGTTCTCGCCCCGAGCCAGGCGCCCCTTGATGATATCCAGGGCTTCCTCGTAGCGCAGCAAAGTTAAGGGCGAGGCGTCATACAGCCAGGTGGACAGGCTGCGCAGCATGATGGCCAGACCCACGGGAAAGCGGCCGGTGTTGTTCTCGCGCAGGGCGAATTCCACGGTATTTTCCGCGGCGTTGATTTCCGCGTCAGTGAAGCCGGTTTCATCCAGACGCCGCAGGGTATCCATGATCAGGGCTTCCACTTTGGGGAAATTCTCCGGTTTCACGCCCTGCATGCCGATGGAGTAATACATTTGGCGCAGTTCATTTTCCAGGCCCGCGCCGATAAGGTCTTCGCCCAGCTCGGACTCGATGAGGGCGCGGCGCAGGGGCGAGCCGGGCAGGCCCACCAGGATGTGGTCGAGCATCTGCAGGGAAAAATTGAGCACCGGGTCCGTGGTTTCGGGCAGCAGCCAGTTCACGGTGATCATGCCCAGGCCCTCGTCGTCCTCGTCGGCCGCGTAGGGCACTTCCATAACGCGCACGCCCGGCAGGGGCGCTTGCATCGGCACGCCGGAGTTAACTTCCATGCGCGAAAAACCGGCCAGCACCCGGTCCAAAAGCTCGAGGCGCCGCTCTTCCGGATCGTCGCCCCAAAAGAAAAAGCGGCCGTTCCCCGGGTGATAATACAAGCGATGAAACTCGCGGAACTGGTCGTAAGTAAGTTCGAGAATCTTTTCCGGCTTGCCCCCGGAATCAAGGCCGTAGGTGGTGTCCGGAAATAGGGACTGCTGCGAGGCCTCGCCCAGCACGGATTCGGGCGAGGAATACACGCCCTTCATTTCATTGTAAACCACGCCCTTGTAGATGAGGGGCGCCTCGCGGCTTTCGGCCTCCACATGCCAGCCTTCCTGGGCAAAGGTGTTCAGGCTGATAAACGGGTGCAGCACCGCGTCGAGGTAAACCTCCGCCAGGTTGTAAAAATCCTGCTCATTGGCGCTGGCCACGGGGTAGCAAGTTTTGTCCGGGTAAGTGAAGGCATTGAGGAAAGTTTGCAGAGAGCCTTTGAGCAGCTCCACAAATGGTTCCTTGCTGGGATATTTGGAAGAGCCGCACAGCACGGAGTGCTCCAGGATATGGGCCACCCCGGTGGAATCTTTGGGCGGGGTGCGAAAAGACACGCCAAAGACCTTGTTTTCATCGTCATTGCAAAAGGAAAGCGCCTGCGCGCCGCTTTTGCCGTGTTCCCAAAGCCGCACCCTGCTTTTAAGCTCAGAAACCACCTGTTCCCAGCGCAGGGAAAAGCCGTGCTGACTGTCCATTTCGCCTCCTTGACTTGCGGACGCCCCCCCGCATCCGTACTCGTAGCATTTTTCACCTTGCCCCCGCCGCCTAACGGCCGGCAAAGCCGTCCCACGGCAATCTCGCGGGCGTTGCCGCATTTTGCTTCGCAACGCCGGAGCATTTTATAAATATGCAATTTCAAGGCAAAAATGCTCTGGCCGACAAATTTGGCCGCTACCCTTAGTAACCGAAGCGGACAACAGAGACAAGCTTTTTAATGGACAAACGCGCTGAGCCAAGAAGGCGGAACCGCCGCTCCTTACGCGTCTTCGCCTTTTGGGGCGCGGTTGAAACAAAAAAAGCCGCAAGCAATTTATTGCTTGCGGCTGGTCCAGAAAATATGCGCCCGACCGCCTTGCCGGCGGCCGTTCTTTTAATAGCGGCGCTTGCGGCTAAATATTGGCGGCCTTAAGGGTCTCTTCCAAAGAGGCCAGCAGGCTCACGCTGCCGGCTTCATCCAGGCCGCACAGGCCGCGCACGCAGGTAAGCAGCATTTCGGTGCCCAGGGTGATTTCGCTTAAGCCGTTGTGGATGACGCAGTGATCGCCCTCCAGCTTGAGCTTGTACACGCGGGATTCTTTGTGCCCGCCCAGGCCGGTGGTGATGGCGTAAACCTGCTCGCCCTGATCGGTGACGTACAGACGCTGCCGGGTAATGGCCCGCGTTTCGTCGTCAAAATAAGAGCACTCCGAGAAAAGACGGCCCCTGAAGCTGATCTCCGCGCCATGATCACCTTTGAGACACAGGTCGTTCATTACAGCTTCCACATATTTGTCCATACCATCCTCCTGAAAGGGATGTATGTAGTTACCCGCCTGGTTTTCCGCGCCCAGGCCCGAGCTGCGGAAAGGGCAAGCCCCATACCGGGCCGCCTCGGCACTTGCGCGAATTTTACGTCGACTGCCGATGCAAAATTCTTATCCCATTTTTAAAACTTCGACCACCGTTGTTTTGCGGTCCCCCAAGTCACGTGGGCAGCTTGAGCTGTTCGGGCACGGGGGCTTTGGGCTTTTTAGGCGCGGGCAAATAATTTTCCGTAAAAATTTCCGCGGCCGCCGAATCATCCCGCTCAAACAATTCCCCGCCGCCCATGGCTGTCCAGAAAGCCTGCAAATCCATGCGCGAAATACGATAGCCCCGGCCCAATTTAGCCGCCCGCAACCTGCCTTCCATAATGGCCCGGCGCAAGGTCTCCTTGTGGCAGGACAACAACTCTGAAGCCTCGCCCAGCGTAAAGGTTGTTTTGTGCACGGCCGGCCGCGGTTCTGAACGCTTCATATTCACCGCCTTCTTTTTGCGCTACCATTAGAATCAACTATTGTCAACAATGCATCATTTATTGTTTTAAACCTTAACTCTATTTCATTGAAGGCAACCCAGGCACATTTGATTGAATCCGAATGCATTTCCAACGAATATACGCGTTGTCCATAAACTTTCCGCCTCTCCGGCTCACTTCAAGCCGCCCGGCGCGAACATACGCCTACAACGCCCACTCTGGCCCGCCCAGGCAAACAGCACGGTTTGCCTTGACATCATGCAGAAGCATTGTTAACCATCTGTCAGTGCCGGAAATAGATTTTGCCGGATGAGGCCTAGCTTTTTTCTTGTTTTTTAACCATTTAGGTTTTAGATAAATTAAGGCACTGCGCGCCGCACGCGCCAGGCCCTTTGCCATGATTGCCAACAGCCCCTTGAACCAGCGGGAAACCGAGGTTCTGACCACCATTATCGAAAGCTATATCGCCTCGGCCGCGCCCGTGGGCTCTCGTCTGGTGGCCGACAGCCCGCGTCTGGCCATTTCCCCGGCCAGCGTGCGCAACACCATGGCCGAGCTTACCGAACGCGGCTACCTTGCCCAGCCGCACACCTCGGCCGGGCGCGTGCCCACGGCCAAAGCCTTTAAATTATATGTGGACGCCATTTTAAAAGCCCTGCCCCCCTCGGTTAAGGCTCAGGCGGACATGGCCGATGCTCTGGCCCAAAATATGGAAGGCCTGGAAATTACGGCTATTTTGCGCCGGGCCAGCGACCTTCTGGCCGGGCACTGCCATCAGGTGAGCATGGTGCTCGCGCCCGAGCGCATGGACAGGCGCTGGCAGCGCATCGACTTTGTGCCCGCGGCCCGCCACCTGGTGCTGGCCGTGCTGGTCCTGGAAGGCTCCCTGGTGGAAACCCGCCTGGTGCCCACGGACAACGCCTTTGACTCCGACGAGTTGGTCAGGTTCAGCAATTATCTGAACACCCATTTTCAGGGTCTGCCCCTGTCCAAAGCCCGCGAGGGCATCATGCAGGAGCTCATGGGCGCGGGCGACCGCCTGGAGCGCATGTGCTTCCAGGCCCTGGGGCTCGCCCGCTCCGCCATGGAGATGCTCGCTTCCGAGCGGCAGCTCTTTGTTAACGGCGCCCTGAATATCCTGGATAAAGTGGAATTCGCCGACGTGGGCCAGATCAGGAACATGTTCTCCCTGCTGGAAGAACGCTCGCGCCTGCTCTCGCTCCTGGACGGCACGCTCTTAAGCGGTGACGTCAAAGTCACTTTCCACCAGGAAGAAACCGACGACGGCCCCATGGATTACAGCCTGGTCAGCGCCTCCTACGGCGACGAAGGCCCGCGCGGCGCGGTGAGCATTATTGGCCCGCACCGCATGAACTACGCCCAGGTGGTCGGCATGGTGGACTATATTTCCAAAACGCTTACTTACATTCTCAAAAACCGCCTCGACGCGGAATAAGGAGCCTGAACGGGCGGCGTTGCGCGCCAAGTGTCGCGCGCGCCGCTAAAATAACGGCCCAAGGACAACAAGCACATGAAGCACGATTTGAAAGGTTATCATAAATACCGGCAAACCCAACCTTCAAGCGCCGACCCAGCCCCGGAAGCGGCCCCGGACGCTCAGAGCCTCGAAAATGAGGCAGCTCCCCGCCAGGACCAGATCTATGAACCCGGCCAGGAACCCGGCGCCATGCCGATCATGGGCGACCTGAACTGCGAAATCGGCGACCTCAGCCTGCTGGGCGTGGGCGCCGAACAAATCTGCAAGCGCTGCCAGGAGCTGGAAGAACAGCACCTGCGCACGCTGGCGGAAATGGACAACTTCAAAAAACGCCTCACCCGCGAAAAAGAAGAACAGACCCGCTACGCCGCTGAAGCCGTGCTGGCCGACATCCTGCCCGCCCTGGACAACTTCGACCTGGCCTTAAGCTACGGCCGGGGCAACGAAGCTTGCGCCGATCTGGTTACCGGCCTCACCCTCGCCCAGAAGAGCCTTTTGGAAACCCTGGCCCGCCACGGCTTAACCGCTGTGGGTGAAGCCGGCGAGCCCTTTGATCCGGAAATCCACGAAGCCCTCACCCAGGAACCCAACCCCGACATCCCGGCCGGCCACGTGTCCCAACTTTTCCAAAAAGGCTACCGCCTCAAAGGACGTCTGCTCCGGCCCGCCAAAGTCATCGTCAGCGTCGGATAGCCCGGATCTGCGCGCTCAGGGGGAAGGGGGAAAAGACTCTTTCCGTAAAAAATTTTTCCCCTTCCCCCTGGACCCACTCCCCTTTTTCTCCAACCCCTTTTAATTACGGGGAGTGGTTGAAACGCCCTTGGGCCGATCTTGACCTGGACGATCTGCCGGAACGCCTTGATTTTCCGCCCCTGCCGCCTGAGGCCGCCCTTTTTTCATCTCCGGCATCTCTTTCAGGTGAGCTACTCTCCGCTCAAAATCCAGCTGTGATCGCCGCCGTTTTCCGCATGCCGGAGGCGCAGGGCCAGGCCCCCGGCTTTGTTGTTGAGCAGCCGCACGGCATTGTCGGCGCTCAGGCCCTTGCCGAACCGCACGCCTCTGAGCTCCACCAGAGCGACCTCAAAAGACCTGGTTGTCCGCAAAGACTCGGAGGCGACGATTCTGATGCGCAGCGGCGCATTGAGCTCCCCGCCTTTTATGGTGATGAAGGCGAGGGGCTCAAGCTCAAACCGGCCCTGGCCCGAATACTTGCCGACCTCCAAATATGCTTGCGTGTCCTCGCTAAGGGCGATCACCCCATCGTTTTTTAAACTCGTGCAGTGGTAAAAGTTGAGATCCCTTTCCCGGTTGGCCAGGCGCGAGTTTTTGTCAATACGCACCTCTTCGGCGTTCCAGAGGTCGCCCAACGCGCCATTAAAGCCTTCCAGCAGAATTTTGTTGCCGGTCACATCGTCAGGGCTATCGCCATACTCGGCCACGGCAAAGGCGCCGTAGACCGAGCCGCCTATTTGCGGGCTGCCGCGCAGGATCAAAGTATTGCCTGTGGCCTGGTGGGTGCTGCTTACCGCGCCCTGGGCGTCGCCCCTGATCACGCCGCCGCTGACGATAGTGGTGTTGCCCGTGGCCGGGCCTTCCATGCCGTAGCCGCCATAAGCCTGGTCTTCGATCACGCCGCCTTCAACGATCAAAGTATTGTTCACGGCCGAGCCGCGCAGGGAAAGGCCGGCCTGGGCGTCGTCAGTAATTGTGCCGCCGCGCACCACCAGGCGGTTGTTGTCGGCCGGCCCGTCGGAACTGTAGCCGCCATAGGCGCCTTCCACGCGGCCGCCCGCAAAAATCAGCTCGTTATCCTTACTGCCCTGTCGGCCGTGGCCGCCTTCCACGCGCCTGGCGATCCGGCCGCCCGCGACCAGAACCTTGTTGTTTTTGGCCCAGCCCTCGGTGTAAGCGCCATAGGCGCTGTCCTCAATTTCGCCGCCGGCCACGGTCAGCTTGTTGCCCGTCAACTCGTCGCTTCCTTCGCTGTACGCGCCATAAACATAGGTGACCGCCCGGCCGCCCGGCCCCTCGTTGAACATCAGCTCATTGCCGCTAAGTTTGCCGCCTTCCGGGGCCACCACGTCTGCGGCGTAACCGGCATCAGCGGTATAACCGGAATCAGAAGCAACGGCAGCGGCGCTGCCCGCAACCGCAAGATCAGCGGAAGGCGCCTGCCTGGCCTTGCAGGCAAGCAGCCCAGCGCCGCTCATAATCAACAAACATAAAACCAGAACTCTGAACATCCGCACGCGCATAACCTGGCTCCTTGTATAAAAATGCCGGAAGCGTGAAGTTCAGACTCCCGCTTCCGGCCTCATAAATTATAGTTAATCCCCAGCTTTCGCAGCGCCCCATCAGGGTTAAGGAAAGGGGGGGCCGGGGAAGGAAAACCTCAAGGGGCTAGCTCCTTATGATTTTTCCTCCCCGGCGTCTTCGCCTTACTTGGCGTTCAGTCTCCAGATGTCGGCGTTGCCGTCTTCAGTGCGCTCAAGGCTTAAGGTCAGGCCGTTGGCCGTGGTGTTGACCAGTTGCACGGCCTGCTTGCGGTCCATGTTCTTGCTGAAGGTCGGGCTCATCAGAATAACCACGGGCTTGCCCGTGAGCGGAGTGACGTTGCCGGTCACTTCCAGGCGCAGGGGAGCTTCGATGATGCCGGTATCCAGGGTCAGGCCGGCGTCGCCGCTGTCCGCGTTCCAAACAATGCGGCCCGTGCCGAAGTAGGTGGTGTTTTGCCAGACCACGGGCGCGGCCTGCAGCACAACGCCGCCTTCGTTGAGCAAACGACTGACGTTGGCGATATTCACGTCGTGGGTCTGCGGGAAAATCACCGTGGACGCGGAGTCCACGCTGATCAGTTCCGCGTTGCGCAGCATGGGGATCTTGCCGGAGAAGTTCTTGATGAAGATCTTGTTGCCGGTAACGTCGTCCTGGCCGGGTTCGCCGGGCTGGGCGTCGTCAATGTAGCCGCCGTACACAATGGCCCCGAGCTTGGGGCTGCCGGAAAGCTCCACGGTATTGCCCGTGGACGTGCCCTCGCGGGCCCAGCCGCCGTAAATGGAACCGGGCAAACTGCCGCCGGTGACGATGAGCTTGTTGTTGTTGGCCACGCCGCCCCAGGCGTAACCGCCGAAGACGCTGTCGCCGTCGCGGTCGACGCGCAGTTCGCCGCCGTTTACGGTAAGGGTGTTGCCCGATGAATCGAGGCGCGAGCCGCCGGCAAAGGCCGAGAGCATTTTGCCGTCGTTAATGGTCAGGGCGTTGTTCAGGGCCTTGCCTTCCTGGGAATAGCCGCCATAAGCGTGCTCGGCGATTTCCCCGCCATTGACGGTCACCTTGTTGTCGGAAACCACCACGCCTTCATCGGCGCTGACGCCGCCGAACACGTAGTCGGGAACTTCAGAACCGCCGGCGTTGAAGACCACGGTTTTGCCGGTGATGGAAGCCTTGCCGCCTTCCTGGGGATACACGGCCATGGAGCCGGGGTCCGTGGGGTCCGGGGCCAGGGCCATGCCGGGATATTTGTATCCTTTGCCGCAGGCCGAGGCCAGGGCGCAAATCATCACTAAAGATAACACAGTTGCAATTCTGCCAAACTTCAAAGCCATTCCTGTTTTCTCCTTGCCAAAGCAATTGATTTTTTCAAATTCGCGCCCCGAAAAAGCGCAAGCGTTACCGCGCCCCTGCCTGGGACAGGGGCGGCCTCATTACTGTATCCGGCACTTCCGGCTTAATGTCAATAAGGAAATTAGCGGAGTTGCGGTTTGGGCTTGCGCGGCGGGCTGGGCGGCCAGGTGAACACGGCGCGCGGGTCGACGCATTGTCCGTCAATGCGCACTTCAAGATGCAGATTGGCCCCGGTGGTTTTGCCGGTCTTGCCCACGGCGCCTATTTCCTGCCCGGCCTCCACCACATCGCCGGCCTTGACCAGGCTCTTGTCCATGTGGGCATAACAGGTGACCAGGCCCTGGCCATGGTCAATTTTGACCATCAGCCCATAAGTGCCGTTCCGGCCGGAAAACGCCACCGTGCCCGCGCCGGCCGCTTTCACCGGCGCGCCTCGCGGGGCCTTGATGTCCACGCCGTTGTGCATTCTGGGTTTGCTGAAGGATATGAGCACGCGCGGGCCGAATTCCGAGCTGATGGGGCCGTCCGTCGGCACCACCCGCAACACGTCGGCCGGACCGCGCGCAAATTCCGGCTCAGCCGTTTCTTCCGCTTTTGCGGCGGCCCGAGCGAGAGCGAATATGGCATAGGCCGCCTCATCCACTTGCCCGGCTGTTCCGCCCACAGCCGCGGCGGCATTGATCACCCCGCTAAACTCAAGCTCTGCGGGCAAAACCAGGGCGCGTAGCGGCGTGAGGGACGGCGCTACTTCCGCGGGCTTTACGGCAAGGGCATAAACCAGCAGCCCGGCCGCGAGCAGCAGCAGTCCCCATGAGCATAGTTTCAGGCGCATATTCTTCACTATAGCATTTAAAGCTTATCGCTGCTGTCCTCATCCGTAAGGCTCAAAGACTCGCCTAACGGCTGTGCCGCGCTTCGCGCCGCACCACTCGAGGCAACGGCGAAAGCAAGTTGACCCGTGCCCCGCGCCTTGCCCTTCGGGCGCCGCTCAAGAACGGTATGCAATTTTACCGTCCCGCAAAATTGCCGCCTACGCCCTTCTCACGGGCGGTATCGCGCTTTGCCGCATCCCGCGAGAGCAAATCAACCTGTTCAAAGATAATTTGCTCTATAACCCGACTAAAGGACGAGTTGCAATGGCCCCGGGCGCATTTATCCGGGAGCGGCGTATGGCCCGGCATAAAAAAGCGGACCCCGAGGGATCCGCTTTTGCGTTAACAATATACACTTAAGGCCATTAGTTCTTTTCTTCAGCCTTGGCCTCTTCAGCGGGCACGGCCGGAGCGTCGCCGGCAATGGCCTTGGCCACGCCCTCGGACTTGAGGGCCTTTTTCACAGCGGCCACGGTCTTGGCCTTGGCTTTGTCGGTTTTGGCCTTTTGGGGCGCCCCGGCTTCCTGCTCCACAAACTCGATAATGGCCAGGGGAGCGGCATCGCCTTTGCGGGGCATGCCCAGCTTGACCACGCGGGTATATCCGCCGGGCACGCCGGCGTATTTGGGCGCGATTTCGTCAAAGAGTTTTTTGACCATATCGTGGCTGCCGAGCACTTTATAGGCCAGGCGGCGGGAATGCAGATCATTGCGCTTGCCCAGGGTCACGAGCGGTTCGATGACCCGCCGCAGTTCCTTGGCCTTGGCTTCCGTGGTCCGAATCTTGCCGTAGGCAATGATGGCGTTGGCCATATTGCTGAACAGCGCCTTGCGGTGCTGCGTGCTTCTGTTTAATTTCCTTCCGGACTTATTGTGCCTCATTTTGCTGCATCCTCTTCCATTCCTGGTATTTCTTGTCAAAATTATCGAGCTTCATGCCGAAATCCAGATCCATTTCCGTAAGCACGCGCCGGATTTCATCCAGAGACTTGCGCCCGAAATTTTTGGTCTTAAGCATTTCCGCTTCGGTGCGCTGCACCAGCTCGCCGACCAGGGCGATATCCGCGCTCTTCAGGCAGTTGGTGGCCCGCACGGACAGCTCAAGATCGTCAATATGCTTGAACAGATTTTCATTGATGGAGCTGCCGCCGGCGGAGCTGCCGCTGTGGTCGGCGGAAATGGCTTCATCAAAATTGATGAACACCGAAAGCTGGTCTTTCAGAATCTTGGCGGAATAGGCAATGGCGTCTTCCGGGGTGACGGAACCGTCGGTCCACACTTCCATGATCAGCTTGTCGGAGTTGGTCATCTGGCCGACGCGGGCCTGCTCCACGGTATAAGAGACCTTGCGCACCGGAGAATAGCTGGCGTCCAGCAGAATCAGGCCGATCTCATCGGACAGGCCCTCATGCATTTCCGCCGGCACATAGCCCTTGCCCATGCGCGCTTCCAGCTCAACGCCAAATTCCACATCTTCGGTCAGCGTGGCGATGTGCTGCTCGGGGTTGAGCACCTGCACATGCTGGTTGGTTTTAATATCCGCAGCCGTAACCTCGCCCTTTTTGTCGGCCACAAGCTCCAGGCGCTGGGGCTCGTCCGTATCCATGACCAGACGCACCTGCTTGATGTTCAGGATAATGTCCGTCACATCCTCAAGCACGCCGGGAATGGTGGTAAACTCATGTTGCACGCCGGAGATCTTGGCGGAGACAAAAGCCGCGCCCTGCAAAGAGGCCAGAAGCACCCTGCGCAGAGCATTGCCGATGGTATTGCCGTAGCCACGCTCCAAAGGCTCACACATGAATTTGCCATACATGGTGTCGCCGGGCTCAGAATCGCGAATCATCTGCTCCGGCTTGACCAGTTCTGACCAATTCCTCGTGTTGATTAATTTCTCGCCCTGTTTAATGAGCATGTGCACACCTTATTTATTTGGAATAAAGTTCCACTATGAGTTGTTCGGTAATGGCGTCGCTGACGTCTTCACGCTGCGGCAGCGCTTTGACCACGCCCTTGAAGTTGGCGCCGTCCATTTCCAGCCAGCCGGGCACCTGGGCGCGGGTGGCTTCCTGCACGGCGGCCAGCACGGGCACCTTGCGGCTCTTTTCCCGCACCGTCACTTCATCGCCGATCTTCACCTGCAAAGAGGGAATGTTCACTTTCTGGCCGTTCAGGGTAAACAGGCCGTGGCGCACCAACTGGCGGGCCTGGCAGCGCGAAGCGGCAAAGCCCAGGCGGTAAACCACGTTGTCCAGGCGGCATTCCAAAAAGCGCAGCAAGTTGGCGCCGGTAACGCCTTTGGCCATGTCCGCGCCTTCAAAGTAGCCCCGGAACTGGCGCTCCAGGATGCCGTAAATACGGCGCACTTTCTGCTTTTCCCTGAGCTGCACCGCGTAGTCGGACAGCTTTTTGCGCATCTTGCCCGCCTGGCCCGGCACTGTGGGGCGGCGGTCAAAAGCGCACTTTTCCTTATTGTAGCAACGGTCGCCCTTGAGGAAGAGCTTAAGGCCCTCCCGGCGGCACAGCCGACATTTAGCTTCAGTATATCTGGCCACGATAAAACTCCTAAGTTAGACGCGACGCCGCTTGGGCGGACGGCAGCCGTTATGCGGAATGGGGGTGATGTCACGAATGAAAGCCACACGCATGCCGGCGCTGTTAATGGCCCGCATGGCCGAATCGCGGCCGGAGCCGGGGCCGGTCACATAAATGCCCACCGTGCGCATGCCGTTGTCCATGGCCTTTTTGGCCGCGCCTTCCGCCGCAATCTGAGCGGCAAAAGGCGTGCTCTTGCGTGAGCCTTTAAAGCCGCTGGAACCGGCGCTGCCCCAGGACACAGTATTGCCGCGGGTGTCGGTAAAAGTGATGATGGTGTTGTTGAACGAAGCCTGGATGTGCACGAGGCCCACCGGCACGTTCAACTTCTCGCGTTTTTTCCCGCTACGCTTGGGTCTTGCTGCTGCCATACACTTACTCTCTATAACTCATCGTTATATTTTAATATTTTTATGCACGCCTGCGCTGGGCCTCTCGCCCGGCATCAGGAAAACTCCGCTTTAAACGGTCTTCTTCTTGGCCACGGTGCCGCGTTTGGGCCCCTTACGGGTACGGGCGTTGGTGTGTGTGCTCTGACCGCGCACGGGCAGGCCCTTTCTGTGGCGCAAACCGCGGTAGCAGCCGATATCCATCAGCCGTTTGATGGACATGGCCACCTCGCGGCGCAAGTCGCCTTCCACCTTGTGGTTCTGCTCGATTTCCTT
>JAVBRZ010000095.1:0-4460 GCA_031547425.1 Desulfovibrionaceae bacterium | reverse complement strand
AATGGCTGAAGGCCTGGCCGCCGAAGTGGTGGTCAAGCTGGAAATGTTCAACCCCACGGGCTCGGTCAAGGACCGCCCGGCCCTGGCCATGCTGGAAGCCGCCGAGGCTGAAGGTAAAATCGGGCCGGACACTGTGCTCATTGAGCCCACCAGCGGCAATACCGGCATCGGGCTGGCTTTTATCTGCGCGGTCAAGGGCTGGCGGCTGGTGCTGACCATGCCCGAAAGCATGAGTATGGAACGCCGGGCCATGCTGGCCGCCCTGGGCGCCGAGCTCATGCTCACGCCGGCGGCCAAGGGCATGCGCGGGGCCGTGGAAGCTGCGGAAAAATTTGTGGTTGATAACCCCGGCAGCCTGCTGGTGGGCCAGTTCATCAACCCGGCCAACCCGGCCATGCACCGCAAAACCACGGCCGAAGAAATCTGGCGCGACACCGGCGGCGCCCTGGACGCGTTTGTGGCCGCCGTGGGCACGGGCGGCACGCTTTCGGGCGCGGGCGGCCGGCTTAAAGAACTCAACCCCGAACTCAAAGTCGTGGCCGTGGAGCCGGTGGAATCGCCGGTGCTCTCCGGCGGCGCGCCGGGCCCGCACGGCATCCAGGGCATCGGCGCCGGGTTCGTGCCCGAAGTGCTCGACCGCGCGGTAGTTGACGAAGTCGTTACCATCAGCCTGGACGAAGCCTTGAACACGGCCCGCCGGCTCATGCGCGAAGAGGGCATCCTGGGCGGCATTTCCAGCGGAGCCAACGTGGCCGCCGCCCTCAAGCTGGCCGCTGACCCCAAATACGCGGGCAAGCGCATCGTGACCGTGGCCTGCGACCTGGCCGACCGCTATATTTCCACGGCCCTGTTCGCCGGTTAAACAAAACTCGTTTATGAAACGAAGCCTGTTTCACGCCGCATTTTTGCCGGCTCCGGCCCTTGCGGCCAGCGCTGTGGAGGCGCCTTGCGTAAAAATAAAGTCGACCGAAAAATATCCTTACATTTCGCCTGGTTATACTTGTAAACCTTTGTAAAAACAGTCTTTACTTGACAGCGTTTCAGGCTTACCATATGAAGCGATTTCGGAAGATTTGCGTCCGGGCTTAAGCCTATTGGCGCAGGGATTGAGGAGAATATGAACAATTTGCATTTGTTCAATAAAATCAAAATTTTATTGTTTGGCGGCGCTGTTGCGCTTTGCGCCTTGGGCCTGTGTTTGGCTCTTGCGCCCATGCAGGCGGCGGCCAAAGAAAACAAAAATGCCGACAGCGGCTGGGTGAGCTTGCCCGAATCCGAGCGTTCCTCGTTTGTGGGCATTCACGGCGGCACCGCGCCTGTGTCGGTTTTGGGCAGCGAAAGCGACCCGGCGGTGGAAACCGTTTCCGGCCGCACGGGCGATGACTTTGTGCAGGTGCTGGAAGGCGAGGATGATGCCGCCGCCGTGGCCCAGGCCGACACCGCCGCCGGCGAAAATGCCGCCCTGGTGCCTTTTGGCCTGGGTGAAACCCAGACCGTGGCCGCCGGCTCTTCACGCCTTGCCCGCGCCGACCAGGAAAAAGCCAAACCGCGCGGTCCGGTCCGCCTGAAAGTGGATGACCTTAAAGTCCTGAACGCCGACGAAGCCCCGGTTTCCCCGGAAAGCCTGCTCCAGGCCGAAGAACTGGCCAGGATGTAATCTCCTGAAAATTTATGCCTGAAGATTGAACAGGCCGGAGCGCGCAAGGCGTTCCGGCCTGTTTTTTTACTCAAAACACGGTTTTTGAACTCTCGCGCCGCGCGGCCCGGCATATCAGCCCGCCGCTCCAACGCGCCAGCCCCTTACCGCTCCTGCGGCGGCGCAAGCAGCCAGCAGCGGGCCGTGTGCTCCGGGCCCACCGCGAAAAAATCCGGAATTTGTGCGGCGCACACGGGCATGGCGTGGGGGCAGCGGTCGCGGAAGGAGCAGCCGCCCGGCAGTTCCGTAAGGCCGGGCACATTGCCGGGAATGACCGGCAGGCGGGCATTGCGATCAAGAGCCATGCCGGGCGCGGGCAATTTGGGCCGGCAGTTGATCAACCCCAGAGTATAGGGGTGTTTGGGGCCGGCCATCAGCTCCGGGGCGGGCGCGCTTTCCACAATACGGCCCGCATACATGACCGCCACCTGGTCGCCCAGTTCAGCCACCAGGCCCAGGTCGTGGGTGATCAGCAAGGTGGCCATGCCGGTTTCCGAGGCCAGATTGCCCAAAAGCTCCAGAATCTGGCGCTGAATGGTCACGTCCAGGGCCGTGGTGGGCTCGTCGGCAATGAGCAGGCGCGGGCCGCAGGCAATGGCCATGGCGATCATCACCCGTTGGCGCATGCCCCCGGACAGCTGGTGCGGAAAATCGCGGATGCGGTCTCCGGGCGCGGGAATGCCCACATGGCGAAACAAATTCACGGCTTCAGCCAGAGCCGCTTTACGCGACAGGCCCCGGTGCAGCATGAGCGTTTCCGCCACCTTGTCGCCGGCGGTGAAAACCGGGGTCAGGGAAGTCATGGGCTCCTGAAAGACCATGGCCAGTTTATCGCCGCGCAAAAAAGCCCAGTCCTTGTCGCCGAGGCCGACCAGGTCCCGGCCCATGAATTTGACGCTCCCGGACGTGATTCGGCCCGGCGCCGGGTTAAGGCCCATGATGGCCAGGGCGGTCATGCTCTTGCCGCAGCCCGACTCGCCCACCAGGCACAACGTCTGGCCCGGAAAAAGTTTGAAGGACACCCCGTCCACAGCCAGGGCCGGGCCCGCATCCGTGGGAAAGGCCACGGTCAGCCCGTCGACTTCCAACAAAGGCCCGACGCCCGGCGCTGCTGCAGGCCGGTCTTTTTCCTGTTCGCTGCTCGTCTTGCTCATGCCCGTTAATTATCTTGTCCCGGCCGCAAAGTAAAACCCCTTTTCCGCAAAGCCGCAGCCCCGCCCCCTGCGTAATTTCAATGCCCGCCGCCCGATTCCGCTCCGCTTAAATCCCAAACTTTTACCCCATCAAAAATAAATTCAACAACATCATTATCTTGCCCGCAAAGCGAACTTTTTTTTTAACCAGACCTAAAGTCGCCCCCCAGACGGCCGATCAGAGCGGCGAGTGGGGAGGGGAGAAACTCTGGTCCATAAGGAGGTGAGAGAGCCACGTGACCATGTCCCCACATGAGCAAGGAAGCCGTGATACATTCAAGGAGGAATGGTCATGTCTCTTATCATCAACCATAACCTGGCGGCCATGAGCGCGGCTAGAAGCTTGAACAACAGCTACGGCGCTCTGTCCGACTCCGTGCGCAAACTGGCGTCCGGATTGCGGGTAATGAGCTCGGGCGACGACGCGGCCGGTCTTGCCGTGCGCGAACTGATGCGCGCCGAAATCGCGGCCCTGAACCAGGGCGTGCGCAACGCCAACGACGCCATTTCGCTGATCCAGACCGCGGACGGCACCCTGGGCGTCATTGACGAAGTGCTCATCCGTATGAAGGAACTGGCCGAACAGGCGGCCACGGGCACCTACAACTCCGACCAGCGCCTGATCATCGAATCCGAGTATCAGGCCATGGCTTCGGAAATCACCCGTATCGCCAATGCCACGGCCTTCAGCGGCGTGTCGCTGCTCAACGGCAACCTGTCCAGCAACACGTTTAACGGCAAAGGACTGCAGTCCACGGGCAAGCTGCTGGTGCACTTCGGCAGCGGCAACGATTCGGCCACGGACTATTATTACATTAAAATCGGCAACGCCACGGCTTCGGCCCTGGGCCTCGGCAACGCGGGCGACTCCGGCAAGGCCGGTTACGCCATTTCCACCCAGTCCCTGGCCAAAGCCGCGTTAACCGCCCTGAACTACGCCATCATTTCCAAGGACAAGATCAGGGCTTCCCTGGGCGCGCTGCAAAACCGGCTGGAAAACACGGTCAGCAACCTGCAGATCCAGGCCGACAACCTCCAAGCGGCGGAAGCGCAGATTTCCGACGTGGACGTGTCCCTGGAAATGACCGAGTTCGTGCGGCAGCAGATCCTGTCCCAATCGGCGGTATCCATGCTGTCCCAGGCCAACAGCCTGCCCCGCCTGGCCCTGTCGCTCATTGCCGGCGTGTAAAACGGGCAAGTTTGGCCCTGTGTTTGGCTTTGAACCAACAACCTTTAACCGGAAAACCTGACGAATAACCAACATTGGCTTTCCTGATAAGAACATGGGGGACGCGAGCGTGATTCTCTAAAAAACTCGCGGACCAGTGTCTTCCCCACTCAAAAAAATGGGGCGTCTACAAAAAGACGCCCCATTTTTTTGTTCCCTGCCCGCGCGCCGTCATTCCCGCGTCTGGCAAACCCCGCCATCCCCCTCTGACGGCCGCGCGGCGCCAACAACCTGACGCCAAGTCTGGCGCGCAAGTTGCAAAGCATCCTATGGATAAACCGGACAGCGGACTTGGGACAGGGGGTTGCTTTTTCCCCCTTGCGGGATTATGAATAATACAATT
>JAVBRZ010000061.1:0-3387 GCA_031547425.1 Desulfovibrionaceae bacterium | reverse complement strand
CACAATCAGGTCACGCTGCTTGGCGCTTAAGTGCGCTTCAATTTTGGGCAGCGGCACGCCGGGGCTGGGGACGATAACGCCAGCGCCCGCAAATTGCGCGGACGCATGGGGCCCGCTCAAAAATTCCCAGCCTTGCGCCGCGCATTCCTCGGCCAGGCGCGCGCCCGGCTCTTTAAGGTCCACAATGCGCACCTTCAGGCCCAAATGTCCCAAAAGGCGGGCCGCGGCGAGACCGGAACGCGCGGCGCCCACCACCACGGCCAGGCTGCCGGGGACGAGGGCCAGAGGACTGTTGCACGCGGAATTCATAGTTGATCCTACCTGATTTTCAACACGGACAAGGCGGCCAGGCCCAATAAAATGGACAAGATCCAGAACCTGATGATGATTTTGGATTCAGGCACGCCTTTAAGTTCAAAGTGATGATGCAGCGGCGCCATGCGAAAAATCCGCTTGCCGCCGGTAAACCTGAAATAGCCCACTTGCAGGATGACCGACAGGGTCTCAACCACAAACAGGCCGCCCACCACCACCAGCAGTAGTTCCTGCTTGCAGAGCACGGCCAGAAAACCGAGGCTGCCGCCCAGGCTGAGCGACCCCACATCGCCCATGAACACCTGGGCCGGGTGGGCGTTAAACCATAAAAAGCCAAGCCCCGCGCCCACCAGAGCCGCGCAAAATACCGTGACCTCGCCCACGCCGGGCACATGTGGCACCAAAAGATAGTTGGCGAACTGAATGTTGCCGGCCACGTACATGAATACGGCAAAGCAGATGCCCACCACCACCACCAGGCCCGTGGCCAGGCCGTCCAGGCCGTCGGTCAGGTTCACGCCGTTGGAGGCGCCGACCATGACCACCATGGCGAAAGGAATATAAAACAGACCCAGGTCAGGTGTGGCGTTTTTAAAGAAGGGCACGGCCAGTTCCGTGGAGTAAGCGGGCAATTGGAACAATAAAACCATGGCCGCCAGGCTGACTAGGCATTGGCTCAAAAACTTGGCCCGCGCGGACAAGCCCTTGTTTTTGCGGCTCTTGATCTTTTTGAAATCATCCAGAAAGCCCACCAGGCCGAAACCGGCAAAGACAAACAGGCAAAGCAACACATAGGGATTGGTCAGGTTGCCCCAGAGCAGCACACTGACAAACAGGGAAAAGCCCATGAGCAGGCCGCCCATGGTGGGGGTGCCGGCTTTGTTTTCGTGGGCTTTGACCTCTTCCAGAATATATTGTCCGCATTTGATTTCATTGAGCCAGGCGATAAAGCGCGGGCCAATCAGGATGGAAATGGACAGGGCCGTGAGCAGAGCCCAGACCGAACGGAAGGTGATGTACCGGAAAACATTGAATCCGGAAACATCGGTGCTGAAATAGGTAAAAATATGGTACAGCATCTAAATACCCTTTATGCTTCGGTCAGACTTTGCTTGAATATTTCCACCAGCCGTTCCAGCTTGTTCAGGCGCGAGCCCTTAAACACGATCACGCCCTGGCTGAGATCAAGTGCGGCGAATTGCGCCTGAAAAGAACCGTTGTCGCTTATTTCCAGAACTTCGCCGGGCCAGTCTTCCAGGGCCAGCCCCTCCCGGACTTGCGGCAAATAGCCGCCCTTCCAGAATATGGCCTTGGGCCGCGCTTCGGCCATCATCTTGCCCAAATCGCGGTGCAGGTCGCCGGCCACTTCGCCCAGTTCGCCCATTTCGCCCATAACCAGAACCAACGGCATGCCGGCGGCGAGCTCGGCCGCCGCGTGCAGGGTCCGGGCGCAGGACAGCGGGTTGGCGTTATAGCTGTCGTCAATGAGCAGCCACTTGCCCGCCCGGCTGCGGCTGAAACGCTGGGCCGGGAGCTTGGACGCGGCCAGGCCGCTGGCGATCAATTCTTCGCTGAGCCCAAGAATATGCGCCACAGTGGCCACAGCGGTGACGTTTTCCGCGCCCACAGCGCCCAAAAGGGGGGCAGTCACCTGAAAATTTTTGTCCCCAAAGCGCAGGCGATAGCGGCCCATGCCCTCCTGGTCCTGCCCCAGATAGCCGCCGCTGTAAGGCGCTTCCCGACCCTGCGCCGTAAACAGGATCAGGTCGGAATAATGCCGCCGGGCTTCATTAACCAGTTCAGGATAGTCGCCGCTGACAATGCCTGTGCCGCCCTCGGTCAGAAAACCCAGAAGCTGGGCTTTATAATAGGCCACGCCCCTGTCGCCCAGGCCGGACAGGTGGGCCGGACCCACATTGAGCACCAGGGCCACATCAGGGCGCAAAATTTTGCCCAGTTCAACCATGTCTCCGGGCAGGCTGATGCCCACTTCCATGACCCAGTATTTGTCCTCGCCCGTAGCCGCCAACATGGACAGGGGCAACCCGATCTGGTTGTTCAAGTTCATGGGATTGCGGGCAACGGCTCCCACTTGCTCCAAAACGCTGGACAGAAATTCCTTGACCGTGGTTTTGCCGGCCGAGCCGGTGATGGCCACCACTCTAGCCCTGGCTTTATCCCGCCAGAAGCGGGCGAGCCTGCCCAGCGCGGGCACAGTCGCCTCCACATGCAAAACCGGCACAGGCGCGCCATCCGCCCCGGGCAGCGAAGAAGCCGATATTTTGCTCTTTTCGGCCACTATGGCCAAAGCCCCGGCCCTGGCCACCTCCGGCGCAAAGGTATGCCCATCGAAATTTTCGCCGGGTATGCAGAAAAACAAATCCCCGGTCTTCACCTGCCGCGAATCAATGCGCACCTCACCCACCACCGCGTCAACAAAGTCCGGCGGCACAGCGCAATCCAGGGCCTGGGCCACAAGGCCAAGGGTCAGTCGCATTTGAGCACCTCTCTGATAACCGCCTGATCGCTGAACGGATACTTAATTTCTCCGATAATCTGGTAGTCTTCATGTCCCTTGCCGGCCACCAGCAGCGC
This sequence comes from Desulfovibrionaceae bacterium, assembly GCA_031547425.1. Classification (GTDB taxonomy): domain Bacteria; phylum Desulfobacterota; class Desulfovibrionia; order Desulfovibrionales; family Desulfovibrionaceae; genus JAVBRZ01. Next base: position 477 of record JAVBRZ010000061.1, on the reverse strand, counting down.
ATCGCCGGGCTTAAGCAGGGCAATGGCTTGGGCAATGGCCTTGCGGCGGTCCACCTCTTCCACCACGTGCGGGCAGGCAGCCAGTCCGGGCCGGATATCATCAAGAATGGCCAGCGGGTCCTCGCGGCGCGGATTGTCCGAGGTCAATACGGCAATATCGGCCCACGCGGCCACAGCTTCGCCCATGAGCGGGCGCTTGCCGCGGTCGCGGTTGCCGCCGCAACCGAATACGGTGACCAGGCGTTTGAAACCGGCTTCTTTCAAAGTTTTCTGCGCGTTGATCAACGCGTCCGGGGTGTGGGAATAATCCACAAAAATATCCAGGCCCTGCGGGTTGTCGATGCGCTCCAGACGCCCGGGCACACCGTTGAACGCCTCCAGCGCCTTGAACTGCTCCGGCTTGTAACCCAGGCCCAAAGCCAGGGCTTGCACGGCCAGAAGATTGGAGGCATTAAACGCGCCCACCAGCCGGGAGTT
>JAVBRZ010000141.1:0-6432 GCA_031547425.1 Desulfovibrionaceae bacterium | reverse complement strand
GCCGCCCTGCCCGGCAAGGGAGCCCGTAAGCACCAACGGCCGCCGCGCCAGGCTCAAATCCAGGGCCAGCTCACGCAGCGCCGCAAGATTCATCCCTGTGGCCGCGCTGACCCTGTCGGGGGTATATGCCTCGATTTCCGGGGGTGCGGCGTCCTTAAGCAGCATTTTGGCCAGGCCCAGCAACAAAAGCGTTTCCGTGCCCGGTTTGAGGGGCAGCCACACATCAGCGGCCAGAGCAGTGGCGTTGCCGGCCGGGCCGCAATAAATCAGGCGACGGGCGGCGGTCTCGGCGCCCGGCGCGCGCGCGGCCGCGCGCACATGATTGTTGCGCATGACCGTGCCCCAGGTTCCCAGCAGATCCGCGCCCAGGCAGACGATCAGGTCGCTGTCCTCCAAACGGTAACAGGGCAGGCCTTCCACGCCCCCGGCGCGCGCGGCCAGAGCATGGGGCTGCAATTCCGAAGGCATGAAATAAAAGGCATCTGAGCCCAAGGCGCGCGTCAGCAAGGATAACACCTCGTAGATACCGCCGTTTTCATCCCCGCACAGGCACAAAATATTGTTGGCCCGATCCTGGTTTTGTATTTTTTGCAACGCGGAAACGAGCAGACTCAAGGCTTCCGCCCTGGCCACCGGCCGCAAAATCCCGTCCGCGCCGCGCCGCAGAGGCGTTTGCACCCTGCCCGGACTGTATAAAAGCTGCGCTTCAGCCGCAGCCAGCACCGAAAGGCCGCCCAAACTCAAAGGATGTTCCGGGTCCGGCAAAATACGCACCGGGCGGCCATCCACCAACTGCACGCGCAGCCCCCCGGCTGACGGGCACAACTTGCTGGCCGTGCGCCGGAAAGTGACCTTGCCGCCCAGCCCCTCCGGAATCCAGGGCCAGTTCTGGGTCCACACAGCGCTGTCATCCAGAAGCTTCCAGGGCAGCGGGGTAAGCAGACTGCCGACCGCGCCGGCCAGCAAAAATTTCAGTATATTCCTGCGGTCCAGCATAGGGCACCTATTTATGGCAAACCGCGCAATTGTTGGAAGCCGTGCTCGGGGCGTGGCCAGGCAAGGCGTGGCAGCGCTCGCAGGCGCGCATGTCCATGGTGTCCTGGCTGTAGCCGGTAATGCGATTTTCAACATAAGCGGGCAACTCCGCGCTGACGGACATGTCCTGGTGGCAGCGGGCGCACAATTTAACTTCCGCAAACTGATGGCAGGCATTGCAACGCTCAAGGCCATGCGCCGCGTGGCTGAAAAACACATGATCCGGCTGGGAGGCATAGCTCAGCCAGGAAATTTCCTTACCCGGCCCGATATATTCGCTGATCAATCGGCGCTCTTCCGGATCCTTGCTTAAAGGCGCGCTGTGGCATTCCGCGCAGTTTTCCAGGGAAGGCCGCCCGGCAAAAGAACCGTCGGCCCGCAAATAGTGGCAGGCTTTGCAATCAAGCCCGGCCTGTTCAAGATGGGCCACATGGCTGAAGGCCACAGGCTGCGCCTGGCTGGTATGCAAAAGTTGGGGGAACACCGCCCAACCAACGAGGAGGGCCAGAGCGAACCCGGCAAGCAGAGGCAGGATGTCGCGGGCCGTGGCCGCATTGATCCTGGCCCGCCAGCCCGGCGCCCCGTGGGGAGCCTTTGGGCCGTGTTGCTGCTCAGGTTGCTTGTCCATGCCGTCCGCCCAAGCCGTTTACGCCCGAAAAAGGCGTTCGGAAGCGGATGCGGCAGTAAATACAAAAGGACTGGCCAAGTCTTTCAGCCGCGGCAACGCCCTGTCCTTTTCCGCTAAAATGGGATCAGCCACGGGCCAGGCTATGCCCAGGTCCGGATCGCTCCAGAGCAGGCCCCGCTCCTGCTCCGGCGCATAATAAGCGTCAACCATGTATTGGAATTCCACCCCCGGGGTCAGGGTCACATAGCCGTGGGCAAAACCTTTGGGCACCAGCAGCCGGGTGAAGTCGCGCGCTGCCAGCAGGATGGAGAAGTGGCGGCCGAAAGTGGGCGAGCCTTGGCGCAAATCCACAACCACGTCCAGCGCTTCGCCGGCCGTAACCCAGACCAGCTTGGACTGCGCGGCCGGGGGCGCCTGAAAGTGCATGCCCCGCAGCACGCCGGCCTTTTCCGAGCGTGCGTGATTGGCTTGCACGAAATCGCACGGCAACCCGGCGGCCTCAAAAACATCGCTCCGGAAAGTTTCCAGGAAAAAGCCGCGCTCATCCTGGTGCACTTTGGGAGTAATAACCACCAGACCGGGGAATTCCGTAGTTGTGATCCGCACACGCGCTCCTTGCAGCCAAGCTTAAAACATCATCGGCAAAGTCTAAATAAAGCGCCGCCCAAGAGCAAGCCTTCAATTTGATTTGCCTATAACGCACAGCTGCGCTATAAACTAAAATTAACCAGAATTCATCACCTCAAAAACGGAAACGCTATGGCCAGACAGGACCCCGCCCGACGCAAAAGAACCGGCCCCGCACAGAGCAAGTCCGTACTCAGGTCCGCCGCCCTCGGCAAAGATTCTATGGACGACCAGGGCGCCACACAGACGGAACCTTCTAATACTGAGTGCAAAATGGTTATTCCCGAAACATCGCCGGATCAGGGCGTTGCCCTGGCCACGCTGTACGGGGATATTTTGCGGGCCATCCCGGACAGGGTTACGGTCTGCGATTTAAACGGCTCCCTGGTGTTCAGCAATTGGAAAGAAGCCGCCCTTCTGCGACCGCAGCGCCCCAACGACCAACGACCGCAATGTTGGGCCTGTTTTTTCCACGGCGACCGCGACTGCCTGCACTGTCAGGCGGACGAAGTGCTGCGCACCGGCAAACTTCAGGCCAAGGAAGTTTATAACCCCATGCAGCGCCGCTTCTGGGCGGTGTCGCATTTTCCGGTGCGTAATGCCGCAGGCGCCATCACCATGGTGGCGGAAATGGTTAAGGACGTCACCCAGGCCCGGCGCACGGAGCAGGCCCTGCGCGTGGCCAAAAACGCCGCCGAAGCGGCGGACAGGGCCAAACGCTAATTTCTGGCCACCATGAGCCACGAAATTCGCACGCCCATGAACGGCGTCCTGGGCATGCTCGATTTGGCCATGACCACGGAACTGGACGAGGAGCAAACCGAATATCTGGAGGCGGCTCAGGTTTCGGCCGAATCCTTGCTCAGCCTGATCAACGACATTCTTGATTTCAGCAAAATCGAAGCGGGTATGGTTTCCCTGGATCTGCAACCTTTTGAGCTAAGCCAGAGAATCAACCTGCTGCGCACCATGTTTGTGCCCCGCGCAACGGAAAAAAAATTGACCATCCACATGGATGTGGACTCGGACGTGCCTGATCTGCTCACCGGCGATCCCCTGCGGGTGCGCCAGATTCTGGTCAACCTCATCAGCAATGCCATCAAGTTTACGGAAAAAGGCGGCATTTCCCTCAAAGTGCGTAAGCTTGAAGAAAACGCAGATTCCGTAACTCTGGAATTCGCGGTTAAAGACAGCGGCATAGGCCTGACCCCGGAACAGGCAGTAACCATCTTTGAACGCTTTAAACAGGCGGACAGTTCCACTTCCCGGCGGCACCAGGGCACGGGCCTGGGCCTCGCCATTTCCCGCAGCCTGGCTTCACTCATGCGCGGAGAAATCACTGTGGAAAGCGTTCCGGGCCAAGGCAGCATTTTTTATTTCCGGGCGCCCTTCGGCAAAATGATTGACCGCAGGGAGGAAAAACCGCAGGAAGTGGCCACGGTGGCCAGCGAGCCCCTGGCCGCGACCATTCTGGTGGCCGAAGACCATCCCATTAATGCCATGTTCATAGAACGCCTGTTGCGCAAGAACGGTTTCACTATCCACTGCGTGCAAAACGGGGAGGAGGTGCTCAAAGCCGTGGCCGCGCAACACTATGATCTGATTCTCATGGACATCGCCATGCCCCTGCTCGACGGCGTGGAAACCACCAAGCGGCTGCGGGCCGCAGCCAACATGCAGACCCCGCAAAATGTGCCCATCATCGCCATGACCGCCCACGCCATGAAGGGCGACAGGGAAAAATTCCTGGCCCAGGGCATGGACGACTACATCGGCAAGCCCATCCAATCCCGCTTGCTGCTGCGCCTTTTGGAGCAGTACCTGGCGGACGGAAACAAGCAGCCCGAGCAGAAAAAACAAGGATAAAAACCGGCCTGCGTTGGGGGAAACGGGCCGGGCGGACTTATTCAAGTGGCGGAGGGAGAGGGATTTGAACCCCCGGACGACTTGCATCGTCAACAGTTTTCAAGACTGCCGCTATCAACCGCTCAGCCATCCCTCCGCGTGGAAATGAAGCAAGGCTCGTTGGAGTTCGGTACTCATAGCCTGTTTCCGGGAAATGCTCAAGCGCGGGCAGCGGCTGCCGGGCGCTTTTCCGGCAAGGCATCCGGCCCGGCGCCTGGCTGGGCACGGCCCTGCCGCTGGGCTGGATGTAGGGCGCCAACCGTTGTTCACCATTCAGGCAGCCATGAGAGCGGAGATTTTCCGCCAAGAGCGGCCGGGACGGAAACATTTTTTTCCGGCCCGCCCGTTGTTTTCCTCATGGCGCGCCTCACTCGGCCTGGTATTCCACCCGGCCGCCAACAACTGTTAAAAGAACTTTGGCGTCCTTGATCTCGTTTTCCGGGCAGCGCAGGATATCGCGGTCCAGCACTACAAAATCGGCCACTTTACCCACCTCCAGCGAACCTTTGAGCCCTTCCTCAAATTGCGCATAGGCGGGCCAGATAGTGAAGGATTTGAGCGCCTCTTCCCGGGTCATCTTCTGTTCCGGATACCAGCCGCCTTGCGGTTTGCCGTTGAGGTCCGTTCTGGCCACGGCCGCGTAGATGCCGTGATAAGGGTTAACCGGCTCCACCGGCGCATCCGAGCCGTTGGCAATAATCCCGCCGGCGGCAATGACGCTGCGCCAGGCATAGGAAGTCCGAATCAACTCGGGCCCCACGCGGGCCTCCGCCATATTCAGGTCAGAAGCGGCGTGCACGGACTGCATAGCCGGAATGACGCGATCTTGCGCCGCCCGCGCGATGTCTTCCGCTTGGACGATCTGGAAATGTTCAATGCGATAGCGATGGTCGGGCAGGGGCTGTTCCTTGAGCACGCCCTCCATGGCCGTGAGGCACTGCCGCACCGCGGCGTCGCCAATGGCATGTACGCCGACTTGAAAGCCTTCCTCCCTGGCCCGGCGGACCAGCGCGTAGAGTTCCGCATCGCTGTACCTGCCGTTGCCCTTGTGCCCGGCCCGGTCCGCGTAGTCGCCGAGCAGCCAGGCGCTGCGCGAGCCCAAAGCGCCGTCGCTGAAGATTTTTACGGCCGCCACAGACAGGCGGTTGTCGTACATCTCCCGTTCCGGCTTGTGTCCGGCCTTGAGGTAAGCAATGTCCTGGTTGTCCGAGGCGTTGAGCATGACATACACCCTCAGGCGCAACTCGCCCGCTTCATAGCCTTTGCGCATCAGGTCCACGTTATCAACGCTCTGCCCCGCGTCCGCAATAGAGGTAATGCCGTAAGCGAAAAGCTCTTGCTGCGCTTTCAGCAGGGCCGCGTAACGCCGCTCCTCGCTAAGGGGCGGAATTTTGCCGCTCACGATTTGCGCGGCGGTGTCAGTCAAAATGCCCAGCACATCGCCTTGGGCGTTTTTCAAAATTTCGCCGCCCCGCGGGTCGGGCGTATGCCTGGTAATGCCGGCGGCCTCCAGGGCGCGCGAGTTCACCCAGATGGAGTGCCTGTCCACACGCCCCAGGACCACAGGGTTGTCCGGCGCCGCCGCATCAAGCTCTTCCCTGGTCGGCCAGCTTTTCCCCGGCCATATTTCCTGATTCCAGCCGCCGCCGGTAATCCACTCGCCGGGTTTAAGCCGCGCGGCCTCGGCCCTGACCAGATCCAAAACAGCTTCCTTGGATTTAAGAGCCAGGGGCAAGGAGGACAATTGTTCCCCTTCCAGCAAAAAATGCATGTGCCCGTCAATGAGGCCGGGGATGACGGTCTTGCCGCCCAGGTCCACAACCGCTGTGGCGGGACCGGTAAACTTCCGGGCAACCGCTTCATCGTTGCCCACATAGACCAAAGCCTGCCCCCGCACAACCAAAATGGACGCCAAGGAAAACGCGCTGTCCACGGTGTGGATATTGCCGTTGATGTAGACGGTGTCGGCCGCCGGTTGTTCAGCCGCGGCCGCGGCCGCATTCAAGGCCACGGCCAAAAGCAGGCCGGCAATGAATATCTTGAAGCAACGCCCGGTTGTTTTCAGTGCAAACCGCATTTAAAATTCCTTTAGAGTGTTTTAACTTTGAAATGTTACACCATATGCAGCATTTAAAAGACAAAAAACATAGCCTTTTATCATACACGTTCAGGCCGAAGCGGCCTGAACTAAAGACACGCTGCGCTGCTCGCTTGCGGGCGTCTGCCGGCGCATCCGC
>JAVBRZ010000116.1:0-4110 GCA_031547425.1 Desulfovibrionaceae bacterium | reverse complement strand
GGGCCGTCCGCCAGGACGTCGCCCTTCTTAACAACCTGGCCGGGGAAGCAGGTGGGCTTCTGGCCGAAGCAGGAGTTCTGGTTGGACTTGTGGAACTTCTGCAAGGTGTATGCGCACACCCCGCCGGTTTCCGGGTAGAGGTGGGTGTCGTCGTAAGAGGCGATGATGCATTCGGCGTCCACATAGCGGACCACGCCGGAGCTCTCGGCAATGATGCACGAGCCGGAGTCGCGGGCCACGTCCCCTTCCATGCCGGTGCCCACAATGGGTTTTTCATTGCGCAAGAGCGGCACGGCCTGGCGCTGCATGTTGGAGCCCATGAGCGCGCGGTTGGCGTCGTCGTGCTCCAGGAAGGGAATGAGCGCCGCGGAGATGGAGACCATCTGGCTGGGGGAGATGTCCATGAGCGTGATTTCGTCGCGGCTCATGGTGATGACGTCGCCGCGCACGCGGGCGGTGACGAATTCGTCCACAAAGGCGCCTTTTTCGCTGAGGCGGGCGTCGGCCTGGGCCACGATTTCGTTCTGCTCGGCCGAGGCGTCGAGGTAGACCACTTCCTGGGTGACCTTGCCGTTTTTAACCACCACGTAAGGGGTTTCAATGAACCCGAAATCGTTGACCTTGGCGTAGGTGGTCAAGGACACGATCAGGCCGATGTTGGGGCCTTCCGGGGTCTCGATGGGGCAGATGCGGCCGTAGTGGGAGGTGTGCACGTCGCGCACCTCAAAGCCGGCCCGCTCGCGGGTGAGGCCGCCGGGTCCGAGCGCGGACAGCCGACGCTTGTGGGTCACTTCCGAGAGAGAGTTGGTCTGGTCCATGAACTGCGAAAGCTGCGAGGTGCCGAAGAATTCCTTGAGCACCGCGGCCACGGGTTTGGGGTTGACCAGGTCGTGGGGCATGAGCGTGGACACTTCCTGAATGCTCATGCGTTCTTTGATGGCCCGCTCCATGCGCACCAGGCCGATGCGGTACTGGTTTTCCACCAGTTCCCCAACGGGCCGCACGCGGCGGTTGCCCAAATGGTCGATGTCGTCGGCCGGGCCGTGGCTGTCTTTCAAGCGCGTAAGCACCTTGATGGCCTGCAGGATGTCCTCGTCAGTGAGGGTGCGGGCGTCCAGGGGCTCGGACAGTTCCAGGCGCTGGTTGAGCTTGTAGCGGCCCACCGGCGAGAGGTCGTAATAGTCGGTGCTGCGGAACAGGTTGTTGAAAAACGTGGCCGCGATTTCCGGCGTGGGCGGGGAAGAGGGCCTGAGGCGCCGATAAATTTCCACCTGGGCGGTTTCCAGGTCCGGAATTTTGTCCAGCACCAGGGTGTCGCGAATGGAGGCCGAGGTTTCCTGGCCTCTGGTGTGCAGCACGGTCAGGCGCTGGATTTTATGTTCCTGGAACAGGCCGAACAGGTCGGCCGTGATTTCGTCCGTGGCCTGGGCGAGCACTTCGCCGCTTTCCGGGGAAACCACGTCTTCGGCAAGATACAGGCCCACGGCCGTGTTGGGGGCCACTTCAACGGGCTTGCCCAAATCGCAGATCTGCTTCCAGGCGCGCTTGGTGATCATTTTGCCGGCCTTGACGATGGCGGACCCGTCTTCGGCCAGGATGTCGGCAAAGGCGTTATCCTTGCGGTAAAGATCCTTGTTGGGCTCCCAGAAAAGGCGCAGGCCGTCGAGCACGTAATGCTCCTGCTTGTAGAAATACTCGAGGATCTGCTGGGAATTAAGCCCCATGGCCTTCAAAAGGATGGTGGCCGGCATTTTGCGGCGGCGGTCGATACGCACGTACAAAATGTCCTTGTGGTCAAAGTCGAAATCCAGCCAGGAGCCGCGCATGGGAATGATGCGGCAGGAATAAAGCACCTTGCGGCTGGAGTGGGTCTTGCCCGAGTCGTGCTCATAGATGATGCCCGGGGATCTTTGCAACTGGTTGACGATGACCCGCTCCGTGCCGTTGATGATGAAGGTGCCTTTTTCGGTCATCAGCGGCAGGGTGCCGAAATAGATGTCCTGCTCTTTAACGTGCTCTACCGTGCGGTTGCCCGTGCTTTCGTCCACGTCGAAGACAATGAGCTGCACCTTGATGCGCAGGGGCGCCTCGTACGTCAGGCCTTTGCCGATGCATTCGGCCTGGTCGTATTTGGGCTCGCCGATTTCGTAGCCCACATATTGCAGGCTGGCGGTGCGGTTAAAGTCCTCAATGGGGAAAACGGAACGAAATACACCTTCCAGGCCCTCGTCGAGAGCGCGTTTATCCGCGGGCACGCCTTCCTGCAGAAAGCGTTTATAAGAATCCACCTGAAGATTTAAAAGGTGCGGGATGGGCAGAGATACTCCAATCTTGCCAAACTGTTTGATAAGCCGGCCCATGGCATCTCCTTAGAAAGACGTTTTTGTCCACGGCTGGGCGGTCTTTGGCCGGGAACGCTTCCCTGGCGCGGCAGCCGCGAGCCTTAGCCGTTGGACGGTAAATAAAAGAACTCTGGCGTCAGAGTGATGCTTTAGGGCGGAGAAGCAAAAAAGACCCAGGCAAAGGACACTATAAATCCAGGAAAAGCAGCGGTCTACTTTTCCCGGCAAATCCTTTTCCCCCTGGGCTTAAAACCTCCACCGGCCATCACTCGCCGGAGTTAACTAGCAATCGGCCAAGAGGGAATTATTAAGTTAAGACAAAAAAAAAGGCAAGGGAAATTTTAAAAAAAATTTAAAGATAGCCATGCCTTAGCCGCGCCGCATTGCAACGGACCGGTTTGCCGCGCTGCGCGAGCCGGCGGGGCGTTTTACAAAAAGATTATTCCAGGGTGAACAGGTCTCAGAGCATTTTAACTTTGAAATGTTACACCGTATGCAGCATTTAAAAGACAAAAAACACAGCCTTTTATCATACACGTTCAGGCCGAAGCGGCTTGAACCAAAGACACGCTGCGCTGCTCACTTGCGGGCGTCCGCCGGCGCATCCGCCAGAGCATTTTTCCTTAATATATAATTTAAATGTTAAAATGCTCTAAAACTCCCAGGCAAAGCTTATGCCGCCCCAGCCGGCAGTGTAGCCGTCCCGGAAAAATTCGCCGCCCGCATCCAGGGATAGCGAGGCCTTGCCGGTAATTTGCGCGGCGAGGCTTAAGGTGGCGCTCAAGCTGTCGCGCCCCGTTTCCGCTTCAACGGAAAAAGCGGCGTTGCCCCAGCCGGCGAATCCGGCGGAGGCGCGGCCCAGGCTGTCCAAGAATTCATGGTTCCAGAGCGCGGTGGCGCTGAGGTCCAGGCCCTCGTCCAGGGGCACGGCGGCGCGCAGCCCCAGGCCGCTGCGCAGGGAATTGCACGTTTCAGCATCAAGGTTGAGGGCGGCCAGAGCGCCGCTTTCCGTGACGCCGGGCCGGAAGGACAGGGCGTAGTCCAAAAGGGCCAGGGGGCCGAAGCGCGCCTCGCCCGCCGTGAAATCATAGCCCGCCCCGGCCAGGACGGCTGCGGAAAAGCCCGTCCAATCCGATGTATTCAGGGAACTGTCCCGGCCGATGCGCACTTCGCGCTCCAGGCCATAAGAGTCAAGGCCCACGCGGGCCTGGCCGAAGAGATAGCCGCCGGCCCAGCTTTCGGGGCTTAACAGGCCGTGCGCGCCGAGGTGGAAGCTTTCTCCCTCAAGGCTGTCGCGCGGGCTCGCGCCGTTGAGGTCGAGATAGAGCGCCGCCGCATGCAGCCCGGCCACATACCGGCTGCCGCGCTTTTCCAGCCCGGCCAGCAGCCCGGTTTGCCAGAAATCATAGCCCGAAATTCCACTGCGGGCGGACTGCTTGCCGCCGCCGCCCAGGGCGGTGACAAAGGCGTGCGCGCCCGCTCCGGCCGCGTCTTCGTTTTCTCCGGCCGCGGGCGCTGTGGCCGCTTTGCCGTCGCCCGCCCCGGCGGGCAGGATCCGGCCGAGCAACGCGGCGGAGAGCAGGCGTTGCGTGTCCAGGGACGCCCTGGCGGCGGTATTGAACAGGTCCGGCAGCATGGAGGACAGGGCGTTTTTCACGTCCCGGCCTGTGCCCGCAAAGTCAACAGCGGTAAGCAGGTCCTGAGTCCGTTTGTCTTGCGGGTTCGCTGCGGCCATGCGGTAAAGCTCGCGGCCCAGGGCGGCGGAGTC
>JAVBRZ010000066.1:0-5936 GCA_031547425.1 Desulfovibrionaceae bacterium | reverse complement strand
CCAACCGAATTCGGGGAGCGGCAAAGAGGGCTCGCGCGACGCGCCAGAGCATTTTCACTGTCAAAAAGTTAAAATGCTCTGGCGCACAGAAACCAAACGCCGCGGGCGCCCGCGCGCGAGGAGCGCCGTGTGAAATCCCCGCCCGCGTCCGGCGCCTGGGGGCTTCCCCTGCGGGGCGCAAGAGGATATAGTCTTTGCAGGATGTTTAATTTTGCCATGTATTTTTAGCTACAGGGGTCGGATTTATGGTAGTAGTATTCAGGAAGATTCTGGCGGCAGCGTCTTTGCTGCTGGTTGCCGGGTTTATGAGCGGTTGTGCGGGTGATGTGGTTAATTTGCACTATGTGCCGGTGGGCGCGGTGATGCAGAGCACGGGAAAAAGCGTCACCGTGCTGGAGCTTGAGGACCGGCGTCCCCAAACTTCAGGCGTGGGGCAGCACAAAGACGGTTCCTTGTTTGTGGGCAACGCGCGGGTTACGGATTGGGTAAGCCGGGCTCTGGCCGATGAGTTCGCCCGCCAGGGCGTACAGGTTTATTACGCCGGCGAAGGCGTAAGTTCTCCCGGCGCTTCGGTGATTTCCGGCAGCGTGGATTTGCTGTGGCTCACGGAAACCGGCAACACCAGCTATGATGTGGACATGAAAATGACCTTGCATTTGAACGACAGCAGCGGCAAGCTCATTTACACGGAAAGTTTCTGGTGCAAGCAAACCGCCCAGTTCCTGCCCAGCGAAAGCAATATCTCCAACCTGATGGCCGATACGCTACGCGATCTGGTGGCCCCGGCGGCCCAGGCCATGCGCAATCGGCTGTAGGCTGAGCAAAGACCGGAGAAGGGGAGCCACACAGACCGTTGATCCTGGTGGCTCCCCTTCCCCGGAGTTATCCGTTTTTTGCCCCGCATTGAGAGGGCAAAGGCCTGCCTTTGTTCTTCCATTATGTCTCAGAGCCGGTTAAAGCTCCTTCCCATTCTCGACCCAGGGGTTCATCCAGACCAATGCCGCACAGGGTGTCTTTGATCCAGACAATGCGTCCCGTATGGCCTTCCAGCACGCCGCTGAAGATTTCAGGACCGCTGATGACCGTAAAGGTTGTTCCCGCCACAGGCAGAGGCTTGGGCATGGACGCGGGCAGATTGAGCATGGCTCCTCCCCGGCTCAGGTTCAGAAGCATGCAGGTGGCGCTGGCAAAGTCTTGAAAGCGGATCTCCACAAAATAGAGATTGTCCAGGGGGAATCTTTGCGCTGAACGGCGTTCGTCCATATGCTTGACCTCCTATTTATATTTTGGCTTGGCAAAGACGCTTGGCAATTAAAGCAGGCTAGGACCGCGCCTTTGCCGCAGGCAGCGCTAAACGCCGCCGAAGCATTTTGCTGATAGCTTATTTTGAATTAAAAGGCTTTAACCATATATTGCTTGAAATACATATCCCAAATTTTTTAAAGCGCGCTTGGAAATTCCGGGAAGCCCGGTCCGGCCGAATTCGCGGCGCGGCGTTGAAGGCTGCCGGCAGTCTCGTTTATTTAATTGCGAGACAGGTCTATTTGCCCAAAAATTCCAGGTATTGCCTGGCCACATGCATATCGGGCTTAAGGCTCAAAATTTGTTCCAAAAGAGTTTTGGCTTCTGTATTGCCGCCCAGTTCATGATATACCCTGGACAGGTTGAACATGATGTTGGGGTTTTCGGGGTCAGATTTCAACGCTTTGCGGTAATAGAAGATAGCCTGGTGGAGATTGCCGGCGCGGCGGTGGCCTATGGCCGCTTCCACCAGAATATGGTTGAAGGCGGCCGGGGCGCCGGTGAAGTTGGCCGAGGCGATGGCTTCCCGCGCGATATCCTCTTCCGGCCGTTTGGCTCCAGGTCCGGGCAGGTCGCGGGCGGTGCGGCAAAGGCGGCGCACCGCTTCCAGCAGGTCGGCGCACTGCGCGTTGCCGCGCAGGGGCTCGTTGTCGGCCAAGGCCCGCTGCAGTTCGGCCAGAGCTTTTGCCCAGACCGCATGCAAGGCTTTGCCCGAAGGGGTAAACTCGCTCAGAAATTCATCCTGGCTGAGCACATAGGCATCCACCGCGAACCCGCCGTCCCCTTTCAGGGGCACTGCGGGGTAGGCTTCGCAAGGGTGGGCCATGACCAGAAAACCAGGGGGGTTATTTTCCCACAGGGGCGGCGGTAGCTCGATATCTTTGCTGAAAAAGCCCAGCAGTTTAACGTTTATGTCCACCAAACGCCTGCCCTGGTTGTTGATGTTTTTGCCCGGAACCTATTTCAAAATCATCCCTGGCCCAACCCCGGTTTTGCCGTGCAAGGCTGATTTTGAGATAGATGCTAGTCTTCATACTTCCAAATGAGATCGTTTTCCACCGCAATGCCGTAGAGACGTTCCACCTCGACCGGAGGCAGCTTGCCCTGGCCCCTGAACTCCCGCCAAATGGCCTGCCTGGTGATGTGGCGTGACAGGGCGAAAGTCACCGGAGCCGCGGCCAGAATTATGCCGCCGATGTAGTAGGGCAGAAAAGCCAGGGCCGCCACGCCCAGGACCAGGCACACCGGACCGAGCAGGCTGAAAATGGCCCCGGGCCAGCTCTGCACCCAGCCGTTTTTGATCAGGGCCAGATATGCGGCGTTATCCAGCACCACCCGGCGTGCAAAGGCTTCGTCCCGCATGCGGCGGGAGAACTCGGCATAGGGCATGCTTTTCAGCGCGTTTTTGAACTTTTTTGCTTCAGGCACGTTGCTATTCCTAATTATAAACCTCTCGGTCCGCCGTTCCCCGCCTTCGCTGGGGACAAGCTCTGGCGGACTGGCGCTCCGCGGACCTCAGCCCTGGGGTTCGCCTGCTTGCGCGCTCACCCGAGGGCTGCTTCGCCGTTGGAGGCTCCCCTGCGGGGCCGGCCGCTTCCTGTGGCCCGCATTGAACTTGCATTTTTTGCTTAAGCCACAATAACCTTGATAAATCTCTTTTTGCCCAGCTTAAGCACATGCTCGCCGGCGGGCAGGGGCGTGGTTTCTTCGGTCCAGCGGGCGTCGTTTATAGTGAGGGCGCCCTGGCGGATAAGGCGGCGGGCTTCGCCGCGCGAGCCCACGGCCCCGGCTTTCTCCAGCGCGGCCGGCGCGGAATTTTCTTCACCCGGGCCTACGTTCACGCAAGGCATGTCCTCGGGCGCGCCGCCTTTGGCGAACACGGCGTTGAACTCATCTTTGGCGGCCCTGGCCGCATCTTCGCCCTGGTAGCGGGCCGTGAGCTCAAAAGCCAGGGATTCTTTGACCGCTTTGGGGTGAGCGTCGCCTTGCGCCACTTTTTGGCGCAAGAGGGCGATGGCCTCCAGGCTCATGTCGGACAAAAGTTCAAAATAGCGCCACATCAGTTCGTCGGAAACGGACATGAGCTTGCCGAAGATCTGCCCCGCCGGCTCGGTGATGCCCACATAATTGCCCAGGGACTTGGACATTTTCTTGATTCCGTCCAGGCCTTCCAGCAGGGGCACGGTGAGGATGCATTGCGGTTCCTGGCCGTAGTGGCTTTGCAGATGACGGCCCATAAGCAAATTGAAACGTTGGTCCGTGCCGCCGAGCTCCACGTCGGCCTTAAGGGCCACCGAGTCATAGCCCTGGATCAGGGGGTAGAGGAATTCGTGCACGGCGATGGACTGCCCGGTTTCGTAGCGATTGCGGAAATCTTCACGCTCCAGCATGCGGGCCACATTGTAATGGGAGGCCAGACGGATGAAATCCACGGAAGACAGGCCGCTCATCCAATTGGAATTGAATTCGACAGTGGTTTTGGCCGGGTCCAGAATCTTGAACACTTGGGCTTTGTAGGTTTCGGCGTTTTGCAGCACCTGCTCGCGGGTAAGCGCCGGCCGGGTGTCGGAACGGCCGGAAGGGTCGCCGATCATGCCCGTGAAGTCGCCGATGAGGAAAATGACCTCATGCCCCAGTTCCTGAAAGTGTTTGAGCTTCTGAATGAGCACGGAGTGCCCCAGGTGCAGGTCGGGCGCGGTGGGGTCAAAGCCGGCTTTGACGCGCAAGGGTTTGCCCCTGGCCAGTTTTTTGCGCAACTCCGCTTCGTCGATAATATCCACGGCGCCGCGCTTGATCAGCTCCATTTGCTTGTCGATGTCCATCATATCTGTTGCTCCGCATCCTGAATCGAAAAAAATATATCTGTCGCAAACTATGGACGGTTTTGTCAACATCAGGGATAGGGCCGCCTGGTAACTCAGGCCGGCAGGTTCACCAGCTCCAGGCCGAGGGTTTTGCCGCTTGTCTCGTCAATGTCGGCCACCAGGCCGTTGATGGCCGCCGCGCCTTTGGCCGGTTTGAAGGCCACGGGCAGGCCGCTGACAAAACGGGCCACGCTGTGCCCCGCGTCCATGCCGATAACCGAGGCCTTGACCCCGCACATGCCCAGGTCCGTGAGGTAGCCGGCGCCGCCCGGCAAAATCTGGGCGTCGTTGGTTTGCACGTGGGTGTGCGTGCCGGCCAGCAGGGAAATTTTGCCGTCCAAAAACCAGCCCAAAGCCATTTTTTCGCTGCTGGCCTCGGCATGAAAGTCCACCACCCGGATTTTGACCCGGTCCGGAATTTCCGCCAGCAGGCTTTCGGCCACGCGAAACGGGCAATCCGCATTATCCAGAAACACCCGGCCGAGGAGGTTGATGACCGCCACTTCGCGGCCGTCGGGCAGGCTGAAGATCCCCAACCCCCGCCCCGGCGCGCCCGGCGGGTAATTGGCCGGCCGCAACAGGCGCGGCTCCTTGTCCAGGACGCTGTAAATCTCTTTGTGCCGCCAGATGTGGTTGCCGCTGGTTAGCACGTCGATGCCCAGGGCCAGGAGCTCAACCATGCTTTCCCGGGTCAGGCCCACGCCGCCCGAGGCGTTTTCGGCATTGGCGATGACCAGATCCGGCGCAAAGTTTTGCCGCAGAACGGGCAGGCGGGTTTTGAGGGCGTTGCGGCCGGGTTGGCCGAAAATGTCGCCGAGCATTAAAATTCGCATAGCGGAAGCATTCTAACTGATATTTGCGGTGAAGACAAAGAAAATGGTGTGAGCCGGTCGCGCGCGTAAGCCGCCTCCGGTTTCTTTGTTTTCGCCTTTTTAGCATGAGAAGGGCACTCCCATAGCAATGGGGATAAATATAGACAAAAAATATGCCCGGAACTTGTCGGGCGTAAGAAGCGTTTTTTGGGGTGGATTAAAAGGCGAGGCGCTGATATAGGTATCCGTTGGCGTATGTTTGTGTTTTTCAATGACTACAAAATGTGCGGGTAACAAGCGAATGGTAAAGAGAATCGGCGGATTTACGGCAAAGTGTGCATGCCCGGTCCTGATTTTAGGATTGGCTTTGACTTTTATTGGTTGCGCGGGCAAAGGCCCGACTTTGGCCAAAAACCAGTCGGCCGACGCGCCGGGGCTGTACGTCCAGGCTCAGAGCCTGTACGGAGGAGCCTCTGACGAAGCGGACGTGAAAATCGCTGTGGCCGCTTATGAAAAAGCCATCCGCGCCGGCAGCCCCGAAGCCGCCTGCGATCTGGCCGAGCTCTATTTGAGCGGTTACGCTCCGGTAAAGCCCGGCAAGGAGGAAAGCGCCCAGGAAGCCGCAGACAAAGCGGCATTCAGTTTATATCTCCAGGCGGCCAAAACCGGCTATGCCCCGGCCCAGTATAAAACCGCGCTCATGTATGCGGACGAGCGCGGCGTGGCGCGGGATATGGAAGAGGCCCGCGCCTGGCTGCTCAAGGCCGGCGAGGCCGTCTATCCTGTCGCTCATGCCCAGTGGGGCGACGCGTATTATGAAGACTGCGGCTGCGGCGCGGACTGCGATTGCGGCTCCGGCTGCTGCTTTGGTATTGAGCAAGACTACGGCCAGGCCAAGTATTGGTACGAGCGCCTGGCTGCCAACAGCGACAAGAGCGCTGCCGCCCTCGGCCGGGAC
>JAVBRZ010000171.1:0-5526 GCA_031547425.1 Desulfovibrionaceae bacterium | reverse complement strand
GTCCGCCAAATCAGGCGAGAATTTTTTGATGTTCAGCACCACCGGGCCGGTGGCGTAGAAAAAATCTTTGGTCGAGCCCAGCACGATGGCCCTGTTTTTTTGCTCATTTTCCTCAATCCGCCCTCATCTGCAATTTTTATTGTGCCAGCAGCCACGCCGGCGGCCTGCTTTTTTCCCAAACGCGGTCAAGATTTCAAGGCAATAAAGATTTATGGAACGCAGTATGGCAAAGTCCATCTTAATAGTCCAACCCTTCAACCTTCGCAAGCACTAGAACCTATCTCATAATCAACTTTGAAGCGAAAAAGCGAGATTTATGACAGTGGCAAGGCAATGAGGCAAAAGCCGGCGACGGCGTAGTTGTGCTACGGTGAGGAGGGTTTTGCCTCATTAACACGGCCAACGGCATAAAGACCGCTTTTGCAGCCAAAGTTGATTATGAGATAGGTTCTAGGGCGTTTCTTTCCACCAGACCCACAACTCCGCCTTTTCCGCGCGCATGATGCCGTTGCGGCGCTCAATGGGCGCGCCTTTGCGCTCCAGCCCCAGCGCCTCGGACTGGCTGATTCGCAAAAATGCGGCAATGGCCCGGGCGCCCTTCAGAATTTCCACCGGCCGCGCGATGGACTCTCCTTTTGAAAAGTTCATCCCCATTGCCCTGCTTCTTTGGCTGATTTATAAAATAGTTTCTGATTTTTCTTGTCATGTTCTCTGTTGGCATATTTGGTCGTATAATTCAATAAGGTAATTGCTATTAAAATTCTCGCAAAGGCTGGACTCCCGCAAGGGCCGGCGCGGCTAAGGGGCGCACGCGGCACATGCGCCGCCGGGACGTCTTTTCGCCTTTCGTCTTCCTGGGTCGGGTCAGACAGCTGCAAAGGGAATTGAAGATGGATCCTTCACCGCACCGCGTTTCGGTCAGGATGACAAGCGCTGGCGGTGGCCGGCCAGCTCGGGCGGTGTCCGCGATGTGTCGGCGCCATCTTTGCTCGGCATCGGGAAAGGCAAAAAGGCAAAAAGCATGGATCCCCCGATCGGGGGATGACGGATGAGGGGGCTTGGGGGATGACAAGTTAGGGCGGGGCGCGGGAGAAGCCGCCAGAGCCTGTCCCCGCACAGGCGGGGAACGGCGGGGTGAGAGGCATGCGAGAAGGCCGGCCGAGGGCGCTTAACGCAGGCTCAGGGCCATGGCCGGGTTGATGCCGGCCTGATTGGCGGAAAGCACCCGCTTGATGCTGTCGTTTGTTCCCTGGGCGGCCAGGTCCATGATTTTGCCGTAAACGCCCCGCCCGGTGGGGTCTTGCAGGAGCACCACCTTGGGGGCCAGGGGCTTTACGGGGTTGGTTTCCACCACCACGCCGCGCCAGCCTGAGCCCAGTTCCACAATGCTGCCCACGGGGTAAACGCCCTGGCAGCGGATGAACTGTTCCAGAATTTCGGTTTGGAAAGATTCGCCGCGCATGGAGTAGATCAGCGACAGGGCCTTGTGCGGCAGCATGGGGTCTTTGAACACCCGGGAACTGGTCATGGCGTCGTAAGTGTCCACAATGCCCAGAATGCGGCCCACCATGCTGATTTTATCGCCTTTGAGGCCCTTGGGGTAACCGCGGCCGTCAAAACGCTCATGGTGCTCCAGGATGCCCTGCATCACTTCCTGGGGCAGGCCCTCAATATTGCGCACCTGGCGGTAGCCCAGCTCCGGGTGCTGCTTCATGACGGCGAACTGTTCTTCGCTGAGGCGTTTGGGGCTGTGCAAAATTTCATCCGGAATAAATGACTTGCCGAGGTCGTGCAAAAGGCCGGCCACGCCGATGCGGCGGGCGTTGTCGGCTGAAAAGCCCAGATGCCGGGCGAATAAAGTGGCCAGCGCCGCCACGTTGACGCTGTGCGTATAGGTGTATTCGTCGCGGGCGCGCAGTTTGATGATGCCCATAAAGGCGTTGTGGTTGCGCGAAACCGAGTCCAGCATCGCGGCGATCACGTCTTCGGCCTCGTTAAGGGACACCTCGCCGTTGGGCCGGGTGACCGCCAGCAGGGTGCGCTTGGCAAAGCGCATGGAATCTTCGTAAGCGCCCTTGGCCGCGGGCAGTTCTTCCTCAATGGCCACCTTGGGTTCCAGCCCGGGCTGGGAGCCGAACTGGACCGGCACCTGCTCCGGCGAGGACAGGATTTTGTCCAGGCGCTCTTTGTCCGTATCCGGGCCCTTGATATCCTCCTCGCCGTCATCAATAAACGCCTCGGTAAAGCCCTCGGCAATGATCTTGGCGATTTGCTCGGCCGAAGTGATGACCCCTTCCGTGGTGTAAACCATGGGGTGCAACAGCCAGGGCATGTCCAGGTCTAAAACTTTCATGCCGGGGCGGAGCTCGTGGGTGGATATTTTGCGCATAAAACAGTCGCCTTATTGTCGTTGATGGGCCTTACGGGCGGGTGGCGGCGGAAATATTTAAAAGGCCGGAATTACTCTACGCTACTATGCATTTGCATATGATAACTATTGTTGGAATAAGATCAAGCCAAATATGGCGATGGCGCTCTACGCTTAAAATATATCAGCTTTTTCAAAGTAATACGTCCAGGCGGGCGCGCGGGCAAAAGCCCGCATGCGGACAGTGCGGCGCGGCAAGGCAAAGCAAAAGGCCGGGGAGCAAAAAGAAAGCCGGAAAGACTCGCTCTTTCCGGCTTTTTGTTTTATGCGCGGTCTCGCGCGAAGTTTTTTTCGCGCGCGGCCTGGGCGGGCTACTTAAGCGAATCCATAACCCGGTTGAGCTCCTGGGCGATGCGGGAAAGCTCCTGCACCGCGGACGCGGACTGGACCATGCCTTCCGTGGTTTCGGCCACCACGATGTTGATCTCGGAAATGGCCCGGCTGATTTCCTCGGAAGTCTGGCTCTGTTCCTCGGCTGCTGTGGCTATGGAGGTAACCACCGCTGAAGTGGCCGAAGCCAGGTTCACGATCTCGCCCAGGGCGTCGCCCGAGGAGTTGGCCAGGCTGTTGGCCTCGCTGATGCTTTGCGCCGCGCCGGCCATGCTTTCGATATTGGCTTTGGTGGAGCCCTGGATGGCGGCGATGCTGTCGCCCACTTCCTTGGTGGCGGTCATGGTTTTTTCCGCTAACTTACGCACCTCGTCGGCCACCACGGCAAAGCCGCGCCCGGCTTCGCCGGCCCGGGCCGCTTCAATGGCCGCGTTCAGGGCCAGCAGGTTGGTTTGGTCGGCAATATCGGAAATGACGTTCATAACCCCGCCGATGCTTTCGGCCTGGGCGCCCAGTTCTTCCATCTTGGCGCGCAGGGTGGTGGTCACCGTGTTGATGGAGTTGATGGCCGCGACTACTTTATTGACCAGAGCCGCGCCGTCCGTGGCTTTTTTGCGGGTGTTCTCGCCCTGTTCCGAAGCCTGGGACACGTTGCGGGCCACTTCCAGCACGGTGGAGTTCATTTCGGTCATGGCGCTGGCCGTGCTTTCAATGCGTTCGCGCTGCATTTCCGCGCCTCTGGACACCTGCTCCACCTGGGCGGACAGCTCTTCGGAAGCGGCCGCCACCCGGCTGGACAGCTCGGAAGCGTCCTTGGCCACTTGCAGCATGGTGTTCTGGGCGCGCTTGATGTCGGTAAGGTCAACGATGAACTGGAGCACGGAGGCCAGTTTGTTTTCCGCGTCGCGCATGGGAATGGCCGTGTAGCGGATATCCATGCGCCGCCCCCTGGGATGGGCCACGGTTTCGCCGCTGTGTATTTCATTGGTGTGCACGGCGTTTCTCAGCCCGCAGGCATCCGAGCCGTAGTCCTCGCGGCAGAACATTTCCTCGCAGGTTTTGCCCTTGTAGTCCGCCCCGGCCAGGTCCTGGGCCATCTTGTTCAGGAAGGAGGCTTTCAGGTCTTTGTTGAGCATGACCATGGGCGAGGGGATGTTGTTGAAGATTACGCCCATGCGTTCCAGGATGTTGTTGGCGCCCTGCACCAGGGCCGCAAAGCCGCCGGAGAACTTGGAGGTGTCGCCGCGCACGTCGAGGTAGCCTTCCTCCACCTGGCGTTCCAGCCTGTGGTACTCCTCGGCCATGTTGTTGAGGGTGGCGGGGATTTCCATAATGGCCGCGACGGTCTGGCCCACTTCGCCCTTTTCTTTGATACTCAGCTTGGCCGCAAAGTTGCCTTTGGCGATTTCGCCCGCGAACCTGGACAGCTGCGCCAGCACCTTGACCACGCCGAGAATGATCAGCACTGCGAACAGGATGCCGAGAACCAGGCCCACAGCGCTGACCGAGAGCAACAGATGCTGCGTGGCGGAGTTGGATTCCAGGGTTTGGACGCCGTATTCGCGCATGCTCGCGTTCACGTCGGCGCTGAGTTTGGAGGTTTCTTCCAGCAGGCCGTTGCGCAGAGTGCGCATGTCGTCCATATCTTTATTGGCGGCCAGGATGATATCCTCCATCTGCTTGAAGCTGGAGGTGAAGTTTTTAAATTGGTCCATGAACGCGGAGTATATCCTGCGGCCTTCATCGGTAACCAGTTGGGAACCGATGGCGCCCACGGATGCGGCGGCGTTTTGCAGATATTTGTTGGCCTTGGCGGCGTCCTCGGGGTTGTAGGTTTCGGCAAAGGCGCCCACCCAGATGGCGGCATGGGCCACGTCGTTCCAGGCCAGGCTTATGCTGTAAAGCACCTGAAGATTGCTCACATTGCGCGCCTGGTTGGTGATGCCGTCAAAAGCTTCGGTCATTTTTTGGAAGCTGGGGGTGATGCTGTTTGTATATTCATCATACGCCTTCACGTAGCCGCCTTTCACGGCGGTTACCAGGCCGCCGTACGTATCAAGAACCGTCCGCATTTCCTGAAGGATCTCTTTGCGGTCGGGCTTGTGCACCAGGGCCAGGCTGTCATCCGTCAGGCTTTTGGCCTGTTTGATGGCTTCCCCGCCCTTGTCCATAAGGGAAAAGTCATTGATGACCAGGGCGCGGTTGACCTCATAAGCCGATTTATACACCGCCCCCTCTATGTCGCTGGTGTTCGCGTTAAATTTGGACAAGCGGTCGTATTCGGTGAAATTGGCCGAAGCCTCGCCAAAGCCCTGATAGCCGATGAATGATACGCCGGCCAGCAACAGGAGCACGAGCAGAAAACCGGCAATAACTTTGTATTTTGTAGTCATAAAGATCCTTTTTCCGGCATTAAGGGCTGCCGGCGGCCGTCTAAAAAAGTTCCTGATTTCCCAGGCAATCTCAACAGTAATTATATATTACTGATCGGCGGATTTAGCAATATATTTAATATATCGCTATAAAAAATAAATTTTTTTGGGGGGCCGTAAAACACGGGCGGACGGCCGCAAAGCGTGGCGCGGCGTGCCTTTTGCGCGCGGCGCTTTGGCCGGAACGCGGGCGCCAGAGCATTTTAACATTTAAATTATATATTAAGGAAAAATGCTCTGGCGGATGCGCCGGCAGACGCCCGCAAGCGAGCAGCGCGGCGTGTCTTTAGTTCAGGCCGCTTCGGCCTGAACGTGTATGATAAAAGGCTATGTTTT
>JAVBRZ010000087.1:0-3718 GCA_031547425.1 Desulfovibrionaceae bacterium | reverse complement strand
AAAAATCAGCTGCTCTGCCAAGTTGAGCTAAGCCAGCAACAGGAGATGGCTTATAGCCATACCGCGCTTAAATTGCAAGCGAAAAAAAGCATAAATGCAAAAAAAAATTCGCCCGGCCCGGGAGAGCGTTTTGCGTGAAGCCGGCGAAAAAATCCGACCTGATTTTAGCGAAAAAAAATGAAAAAATATTTTCTTTCCGTCTCTAAAGCTCTGGCGCGATTACCAGTATTGATTATATTAACTAATATAAAAGTATATTTTTAAAATTAAATCCGGCGTGCGCGCTAAGGAAACTGCAATGGCACCGTCATCTCTTAAAGGCAAAACAACGCGGCGGCTAGGGCTTCAGGTACATCTGGGCATACTGGTCGCCATTTTTATGTTTTTGGCCGGCCTGACCATCTCCGTGATCGGATATCGCGAGGTGGTCAGCAACGCGGAGGCCAGCATCCATCGAGAGGCGGACGACCTGGCCACCATTGTCAGAAGTGAGATCGTGCAGGCGGTGCGCCAGCCGGTGCAGCCCACTTTGAGCACTCTGGCCCAGGGACCCCTGGCGGGCTACGTCACCCTTGAGGAGCGTCTGTCCCACGTGCCGGTGCTGGCTTCGCTGCTGAACAGCTACCCGGCCCTGAACGCCTTTTGGGTGGGGTATGCGGATGGCGATTTTTTTCTGCTCGCCCATTTGGTTGTGGAGAGTGAAAGGCGAAAATACGAGGCCCCGGACGACGCCGAGTTTCTGGTGTTCAGCGTTACCCGCAACGGCAAGGACATCCGGTACAAGTACTTTTTTTACAACCGCGAACTGCGGCTCATTTCGCGGATTCCGGCCCATGTCCTGCATGGCTATGATCCGCGCTCCAGGCTTTGGTATCAGGAAGCCATGCGCATGGCCGGGCAGGTGGAGATCAGCCCGTTCATCACCGCCAGCCAACTGCCGGTGATGCTTTTTGCCGAAAAAAGCCGCAACGACCGGGCGGTGATCGGCGCGAGCGTTTCTTTGTATCAGCTGGGGGCAATACTGAAGAACGAGCTGCCCACCCCGAACTCCTGTCTGGCCGTGTTCCGGCCCGACGGCACCTTTGTGGCCGGGGCCGGAGGCGTGCTGACCGGCAGCAACACCCCCCGCATGCGTGTGGTGGACGACCTTGCGCCCATTCTTCGCCAGGCCGTGGGGGCATACATGCACGGACAGCGGGGGCGGGACATTGTGCTCAACGAGGGAGGGCAGGATTGGCGGGTGGCCCTGGAGGAATTCAGGTTCAACGGCGGGACCAGGGATCTTATGATTCTGGCCATCCCGGAAAACGATCTTTTGTCCGGCGGCATGACGTTTTTGCGTTACGCCATGCTGGGCATCGGGGTCATTTTCATCTTATCCCTGCCGCTGGTCTGGTTTATATTAAGGCGCATTTCCCACCCTTTGCGGGCCCTGGCCGTTAGGGCCGGGGCCATGCATGAGTTTATGCATGAGGGGCACGCCGTGCAGTCCGAGGTTTCAGAGATTCAGGATTTGGTCGGAGGCATGCATGCCTTGCAGGGAAACATCCGCAAAATGTTGACCATCACCCAGGCCATCAGTTCGGAGCGCGACTTTGACGCGCTTTTGCAACGCGTGCTTGAGGAGACTCTGTCCGTGGTCAAGGCGGACGGGGGGCTGGTGGCCTTGCTGGACGAGGAGAAGAGAACGGTCCTGGATTATGGCGCCGTGTGCTGGGCCGTGCAAGGGAAAAAAGTGACGCAGCCCTTCAATAGCGAAATCAAGACGCCGGACATGACTTTGACCTCCTACCAGGCCCTGGCTCAGAACACGCTTTTGCAGACGTCCATTTCCCGCGATGACCGCCGCAGCCGCCTCGCCTCTGTGGCGCCGGGATTCGTTGACCCCGAGGTGGACAGGCTGGATCTGCTGTGCGTGCCCCTGCACGACCGCATGGGCGAGCACATCGGCATGCTGCACCTGTTTAAAGCCTTGAAGGATGGGGACAAGGGCTTTCAGGCCGATGAGATCAGCTTCATTGAGTCTTTTGCGCCCACCGTGGCCATTGCCCTGGAAAACCAGCGCCTGCTCAAGGGGCAGACCGAACTGCGCGACGCGCTCATTCTCATCCTGGCCGGAGCCATTGACGCCAAATCGCCTTACACCGGCGGGCACTGCCAGCGCGTACCCGTTATTTTTCAAATGCTGCTGGAAGCGGCTTGCCAGGAAAAGGAGGGGCCGTTCCGTGATTTCACCTTGGATGAAGACGGCTGGGAGGCGGCCAGACTGGCGGCCTGGCTGCATGACTGCGGCAAGGTGACCACGCCCGAGTATGTGGTGGACAAGGCCACCAAGCTGGAAACTCTGCATAACCGCATTCACGAAATCCGCACCCGGTTTGAAGTGCTCAAGCGCGACGCGGAAATAGCCTCCCTGCGCGCCGTGCTGGCCGGGGACGACCCGCAGGCCGCGCAAAAGGCGCTGGAAGACGAACAGCGCGCCCTGGACGAGGATTTCACCTTTGTGGCCACCTGCAATATCGGCACGGAATATATGGACGACGAGGCGATCAGGCGTCTGACCGCCATTAGCGGGCGGACCTGGCTGCGCACCCTGGACAAGCGCCTGGGGGTTTCGCGCGATGAGCGGGCGCGCATGGGCCGGGCCGGCGAAGCGGAGTTCCCGGTGCGGGAAAAGCTGCTTATCGACAGCCCCGAGCATATTCTTGAGCGGGGCGAAAGCGACAAGCTTTCCCCGCAGAACCCCTGGGGCTTCAAAGTGACGCCGCCCGAGGCTTTGTATAACCGGGGCGAGCTGTATCATCTGTCCATCCGCCGGGGCACGCTTACGGCGGAAGAGCGTTACAAGGTCAACGATCATATCAGCCGCACCATTATTATGCTGGAAGGCATGCCTCTGCCCAAGCACCTGCGCTCTGTGCCGGAAATCGCCGGCGCGCACCATGAAACCATGGACGGCAGAGGCTACCCGCGCGGCCTTAAACGCGAGAATATGAGCCCGGAAGCGCGCATGATGGCTGTGGCCGATATTTTCGAGGCCCTGACCGCCGGCGACCGGCCCTACAAACCCGGCAAGACTCTGCGCGAAGCCCTGGAGATCATGGTCAATTTCAGGGATGAAAACCATATTGACCCCGAAGTGTACGAGCTGTTCCTCAAGGCCGAGATTCCGCAAAAATACGCGGCCAAATATCTGAAACCGGACCAGAATGATTTGCGGCCGGCCGGGGCGGCCTGACGGACGAAAGATCGGGGTGGAACGTTTCGCGGGCTCCCTTGCCGGAAGATTTGGCGGGGCGGCGGCCGGCTTGACAAGATCGCCGGATTGGTTTTGAACAAAAGCGGGAGGCGCGCGCCGGGCAATGACCGGAAGGCGCGGCCCGCTTTTTGATGCGTTTAGCACAAGTTCTAGAGCATTTTAACTTTGAAATGTTACACCATATGCAGCATTTAAAAGACAAAAAACACAGCCTTTTGTCATACACGTTCAGGCCGAAGCGGCCTGAACTGAGGACACGCTGCGCTGCTCGCTTGCGGGCGTCTGCCGCTGCATCCGCCAGAGCATTTTTCCTTAATGTATAATTTAAGGGTCATGACTAGCAGAGAGGCCTAAAAGGGTCTAAAAGCTAGCTATGCCAATCAAAAACAAGTATGCTAAAAATGCAAAAATTTCAGAGGCCAAAACCAGGCAACTTATTAAGCTATTTGCCGTTGATCT
>JAVBRZ010000156.1:0-9015 GCA_031547425.1 Desulfovibrionaceae bacterium | reverse complement strand
CGGGGCAGGCGGCCGATGACCGGCAGAAGGTCGCCGGTTACGGTGTGCAGGGTTACGGAATCGGCCTGAAGATGCTTTTTGGGAACAATGACCAGCCGGACGAACGGGGGAATCTGTTCCTGGTGCAGGCGGATAAATTCGCGCAAAACCCGCTTGATCCTGTTGCGCTGCGGGGCGGAACCGCATTTTTTGCTGACGGCCGCGCCCATTTGCCAGACGGCGGCCCCGTGCGGTTCAAAGAGGGCGAAAACGACGAAATTTTTCGAGAAAAAGCGTTCGCCCTGCGAATAGCAGGCGGTAAATTGCGCCCGGCTACGCAACCTGTGCTCCGGCCCGAAAGTTAGACGGATAATCTCTTGCGTCCCTTGGCGCGCCTGCGGGCGAGCACAAGGCGGCCGCCGGCGGTTTTCATGCGGATGCGGAAACCGTGCGTTCTCTGGCGACGGGTTTTGCTGGGCTGGTAGGTTCTTTTCATTATATCAACTCCTATGAGGTAAATACGGATATTAATCCCTAAAATAAATGAGGCGTTTACCTTTACATTCCAAAGCCGGCGGCGTCAATAATTTTTATTGCCATGCGCGGGGCGGGTTTTCGTTTGCCAGGCCCCCCGGCGGCGCGCCCACCGGCGCAATGGCCCCGGGGTGTGAGGAAGCGCTTTTAACGTGTTTTTTGCGTTTGGGGAAGGCTTTTGCAGGGGCAAAGGGGCGTGGCTTTGCGGGTGGCCGGCCAGGGGCGCGGTTTCGGGGGTTGCCCGCGCCAAAGCGGACGCGGCGGGCTCGCTCAAAGATGAGCCGACCGCCCCGCAACGGACCTTGGCAAGGCAAGCGTCCGGATTTTAGAAAAAATTTAGATAAAATCCAGACATCGCGTATTGCTTGATTTTAAAGCCTATGTTAGGTCGTTTAATAAGCATCCGGCCGCAAAGCGCCGGGCGCGCCGCAACCACGAACCCGTTTAAGCGGCCATTGCCGGAAAACCGCACCAGCCGCGAGGATTAGCCATGTTTGACCACAATTTTTTATTTATGGCCTTTTTGATGCTCTGCTTCGCGGGCCTGGCCACCATGTTTTATTTTATGATGCGCAATATCGACGACCTCACGCGCCTGCTCAAGGAAGACCGCAACCAGATGCAGACCAATTTGCGCGCCCTGGAGTCGAGCCTCAACCACCTGGCCGACCTCTTGAGCCGCCTGACCGCCAGCGAGCATCTGCCGCGCGGCGCGGCCCCCATGCGGCCTGATGTCCTGCGGCCGCCGGCTTCGCCGGCGTCCATGCCCGGCGCCATGTCCGGCTCGGCCGCCATGCCCTCTTCCTCGCCCCTGTCCGGCCCGGCCCCCATGCCCGGTTCCGCGCCCTTGCCCGGCGCGGCGCGCGCTGCGGACAGCGGCCCGCCCGATCCCACGGAACTGCGCTCGGCCATGTTTTCCCCCCTGCAACTGGGCGATGCGGGGCTCCCGGACGGCTTCGGCCGGAGCTCTCCCGCCGGAAGCGGGGCGTCCGGGGCTTACGGCGGCCTGTCCTTTGCGTCCCCGGGCGGCCTGGATGTGGACCTCGGGCCGCGCCCGACGGCGGCGCAGGTTAATGGCGCATCCGCGCCCGGCGTTGGGCGGTCCGCCGTGGGCCTGTCTTTGTCCGGCGCGTCCTTGGCGCGGCCCGCGCCCGCGCAAGGCTCTTCCGGCCAGGCCGAGGCCGTCGGCCAGGCCCCGGAGTCCGGCATTTCCGCGCTGCCCAACCTGTCCCTGGACAACGGCGCGCGTCCCCGGCGCAGGTAGCGGCGCAAAAGCCCTGTTTTGGATTTGCGCGCGAGCTCCAGGCGCGGCCCGAAAATTTTTTCTCCCGGCGTTTGGCCTTGGCGCAAAACGCGGGCGGCAGCAAGACTCCGCTCGCGTTTTGCGTTGCGCGGCCCGCGCGCGGAGTCTTGGCGGGCCTGGCGCGTGGTTTTGGCGGGGTATCGCGGGAGGCAGCCGGGGTGTCGCGCGGGGCCTTGCCTGGCGTTGTGCCAGGGGCGATTTTGCGAGGATGCGCCTTGCCGGGGAGAAATATTTTGCCTCTGGTCCGGAGTTGTCTTGTTTTGGCAATGAATTTCTTATAGAATGACGCTTAAGCATAACAGCAAAGAGATACGTTTTCTTCAGTTTTTTGTTAAAAGCGGATTTTAGGTCTGTGAGGTTCGAAAGCGCGGCAAAGGCGGAAGGAGGCGGACGGATGCTGGGTTGTGCGGCGGGATGGAAATATTGCGCGGGGAGCGGCGAAGCGTTTGCGGGCAAAGGCGCGGCAATGCGGGCTGCCGCAGCTACGGCCGCAGCCGTAGCCTGGATTTTGGCGACGTTGCTGTGTCTTCCCGCCCCGGCGCGGGCCTTCTGGGGCGATTACGGCCCTGAGCCGCCGCCCGAGATTTTCGGGGTGCGGCTGGGGGATGATATCCGCAATTACGAGGGGATGAAATACGTTATAGATGAGGCCTGGCTTTACCGGCGCGCCGCGGATAAAGGACTGGCTTTTGGCGGCGTGCGGTCAGCGAGGATGATGCAAGCGGGGAATACGGCCCTCGCTATTTGACTGAAGACTATAAGATCTTCGGTATTTCATTTCGTGTATCTGAGGAGAACTACAAAGAATTAGTTCGCCAGATCAGCATTGCTTTTGGCTTGGCGCGGGAGTTCAGCGAAGGTGCGGTTTTAGGGCGTACCCATTACCATTGGATAGATTCTGAAACTTATATCACCGCTGATCCTGATGGGTGGATTTTTATATTCTGGCAACCCCTGCAGAAAGATATCTGGGGCTACGCGGAAAAAAGGAAAGATCCGGCAGCCTTTATGGGGGTGACCCTGGGAAGCAAAGTTGAAGATTATGCTTTTATTAAAGAGGCTTACAGGGAAGGCCCGGAGATCATTCATTACGTCAGCGAAATTTCTCCGCCTGACGGGCGGCCCGACGGCACCTTTGTGGCCGGGGCCGGCATTCATTACGTCAGCGAAATTTCTCCGCCTGACGGGGTGGAATCCTACCTGTTCAGCGCTTATAAAGGCGCTATTTATGGCTTAAAACTTGTTTCTAACAAAAATGTGCGCTCGGGTCCGGAAGAGATGGTCGCAGCCATGCGACTGCTGGACTTCTATGATGACGGGTTCAGGTATTTATACTTTTGGGGCAGCGCAAGGCTGGATACTCTCTTTTCTTCGCGCACCGCGCTTGTCCGGTTAGTGCCGCTGTGCTGGAACGTCAATAGGGCCAGGATAGCTTACTATCGCAACCTCAAGCCGGATTAGCTTTTTCAGTTCAGCGCTTCACGCAAGTAAGCCCGCCGTCGGCCAGACCGGCCGCAAAGGCTTGACGCCAGACGGGTTTGCGTTGCGCGGAATTTATTGCATCTTCTTTTTCGCTATGCTAGGTTTATCCTATTATTCCGCTGGTAGTTGCAAAGCGCGGCTGTTGGCCGCCGGTTGCCGCAAACCACTGACAAGGAGTATTGGAGGATGCCTCTTGCGATTTGTCTGACGGCAACGCGGCGCATGGCGGCCGGTTTTCCAGCTTATTTGAAAATGTTTTTTGTATTTGCAATTGCGGCTGACAGCCTTAACCGACCGGATGTCGAATCCGGCCGCAATATTTGGGGGTATTTGTGATTACCGAGTATACTTATAAATTCTGCAAGACCAATGAGCCCGTGGCCCGCGCCAAACCGGGCGACAGCCTGGAGTTCCGGACCCTGGACTGCTTTTCCAATCTGATCAAGACCGACCAGGACCTGACCACCGAATTTGACTACAACAGCGCCAACCCGGCCAACGGCCCCATATATATTGAAGGCGCGGAGCCCGGAGACATTCTGGCTGTGGACATTTTGTCCGTGCAGGTGGGCGACAGGGGCGTGGTCACTTCCCTGCCCGGCGTGGGGCCTTTGCACGACCGCATGGAAATCCGCACCACGGTGGTGCCCATTAAAAACGGCAAAGCCCAGTTCAAGGACGTGGAAATTCCCATTCAGCCCATGATCGGGGTCATTGGCGTGGCCCCGGCCGGAGAAGCCGTGGCTTGCGGTTTTCCCGGCTCGCACGGCGGCAACCTTGACTGCAAGCACATGGGCGAAGGCGGGCGGCTGTATTTGCCCGTGCGCGCGCCCGGCGCTCTGTTCGCCCTGGGCGATCTGCACGCGGTCATGGGTGACGGCGAGCTGTGCGGCACCGGCCTTGAGGTCTGCGGCCAGGTGAAAGTGCGCTTTGACCTGATCAAAAACCGCAAGCTGGACTGCCCTGTGCTGGAAACCCGGGACGACTGGCACGTGTTCGCCTCCAGCCTCGACTACACCGAGGCCCTGGTCACAGCCACCCGCCAGATGCAGGAACTCATGTCCCCGGCCTACGGCTGGGACGCCACGGACGTGTTCTTTTACTTGTCCCTGGCGGGCGAAGCGGCCATTAACCAGGGCTGCCAGCCCTGCCCCGTGCCCATGGTCCTGCGCGTGTCCGCGCCCAAACGGGCGGGCAAGCCCCTGATCGGCAAATAAGGCCGGCGGCGCAAGCTATCGGCCCAAAGGCCTGGTTTAATTATTGGTTAAAGGCAGGCAAACTTATTTTAAACCGTAAAACTCGCGGTCTGCGCTGAGGCGGGCGCTTGGCGGCGCCCGGGAGCGGGCCGGATGGGAGCTTCAAATATGTCGGAAAACAGCAACATCACTCTTGAGCAATTCGGTTACAAGCAGGAGTTGCGGCGCGTGCTCTCCACCTGGGACCTGGTGGTCTACGGCCTGTTGTTCATGGTCATTATCGCCCCGCACAGCATTTTCGGCTATGTGAACGTGGACTCCATGGGCATGGCCCCGCTGGTGTACATGGTCGGTTTCGCGGCCATGATGTTCACGGCTTTTTCCTATGTGCAGATGTCCCGGCGCTTCCCCATCGCGGGCAGCGTGTATTCTTACGTGCAGCGCGGCATTAACCCCCACGTGGGCTTTATCGCCGGCTGGCTTATTTTGCTGGACTATATTTTCATTCCCAGCCTTTTGTACGTCATTGTGGGCGAGTGGTGCATCGCCCTGGTGCCCAGCCTGCCCATGTGGATCTGGATCGCCATGTTCATCGTGGTCAACACGCTCATCAACGTGAAGGGCATTGAATCCACGGCCAGAGTCGACTTTGTCTTTTTTATCGTGGAAATCGCCATTGTGCTGATCATCGTTATCGGCGGCCTGAAGTACGTGCTGGGCGACGGCGGCGGCGCTGGCGCCCTGACCATGACCCCCATTTATCAGCCCGAGCACGTCAACATGGCCTTCATCGCCACGGCCTGCTCCATCGCCTGTCTCAACTTCCTGGGCTTTGACGGCATCTCCACCCTGGCCGAGGAAACCGACAAGCCGGAACGCAACGTGGGCCGGGCCATCATCATCTCCCTGCTGGTCATCGGCCTGGTCTTCTTCCTGCAAACCTACGTGGTCTGCCTCATTGAGCCCGACTACACCAAATACAACCCGGCCACGGCCCTGTTTGACGCCTGCGCCGTGGCCATCGGCGAGTGGTTCCGCATCGTGCTTCTGGTGGTCAACATCCTGGCCGTGGGCATCGCCAACACCCTGAACGCCCAGGCCGCGTGCAGCCGCGTGCTCTATTCCATGGGCCGCGACAAGCTGCTGCCCACCATCCTGTCGCGCATTCACCCCAAGTTCAAGACCCCGCACATCTCCCTGATCCTCATCGGCGTGTTGTCCTTGTTCTGCTCGCTGCTGTTCTCCGTGCCCCAGCTGGCCCGCCTGGTCAACTTCGGCGCCATCACTTCGTTTGTGATGCTCAACATCTCGGTGATCTGGTTCTTCTACGGCAAGGAAAAGCGCCGTTCCGGCAAAGATCTGCTCAACTTCCTGATCGTCCCGGCCTGCGGTATCTTCATCCTCTGCTACGTGTGGAGCGGCTTTGAGTGGCAAACCCAGGCCGTGGGCGCGGTCTGGCTGGCCATCGGCCTGGTCATCGGCTTTGTGAAGAGCAAGGGCTACAAGGAAATTCCCGAAGCCTTCATGCATCAGAAGCTGTAAGCGGCGATTCCTGAAAGCGGGCCCGCGCGCGGGCCCGGCTTGGCAAACCAAAAACGCGCGGCCCCGAAGAAAGCATCTTCGGGGCCGCGTTTCGCGTTATGTTTTTTTAGTTGAAAGAACTTAGAGCATTTTAACTTTGAAATGTTACACCATATGCAGCATTTAAAAGGCAAAAAACATAGCCTTTTATCATACGCGTTCAGGCCGCTTCGGCCTGAACTAAAGACACGCTGCGCTGCTCGCTTGCGGGCGTTCGCCGGCGCATCCGCCAGAGCATTTTTCCTTAATATATAATTTAAATGTTAAAATGCTCTAAAATTTGTCGGGGTTGAGAAGGAAAGAGCGGCGAGATATGCTGGCGTTGCTTTTGTCCGAGTCTCTGGATCCCCCGATCAAGTCGGGGGATGACGGTGTTAGGGTGAGCCGGTGGTTTTGAAGCCTACAGGATGTGGGTAGCCGCGCGGCGGAGCAAGCGCGTAATGCGCCCCATCAGCAGCGGCGCGATAAAATGAAGCGGACACGGTTTGGGCTTGCCTGCAACCTTTGTGGCTTGTCATGCTGAGCGCAGTGCAACGGAGCGAAGCATCCATCTTGCTGCCTTCCGTTTTTTTGCGTTCCGGCTTTTCGCGTTTTGCCTTTTTGGTCCGGATCGGGTCGCCGCAAGGGGAATTGAAGATGGATCCTTCACTTCGTTCAGGATGACAAGCGAGGGCGGTGGCCGGCAAGTTCAGGCGGTGTCCGCGTTGTGCCGGAGCTGTTTTTGCCCGGCACGGGAAAAGGCAAAAAAGTGGAAGACAAAAGGCATGGATCCCCCGATCAAGCCGGGGGATGCCGAGGCTCTTAAGCCGGAAAGACCGGCTTAAGAGCCTCGGCAATCGGGGTTCAGGAGGGGGAGAGGCCTGGAGAGGGAGAACCTCAAGGGGCTCCGCTCCTTGGGGTTCCCCCTCTCCAGCGCGCCGCGCTTAAAATTTGTCCGGTTGCGGGCATGTGTGCTCTCCTGGCTTGCCGGCCGTTGTCGGGCTTGACTTGGGCCGGGAATAGGGGGAAAAAATAAACAGCGGCGTCCATGCCGCCAGGCAGCAGGATCATAACCTTTATCCGGCCGCGCGCGTAAGCCGTTGTAAAGCCGCGTCCCAAAGGAAACCGCCATGTCTCCCTATTCCGATATTCCCGATTTTTCCTCCGCCCCGGCCGCGCCGGACAAACCTCTGGAAGCGCTCATCGCCGTGGCGCAAAAGCGTCTTCCGGCCGCCCTGGTCATTAAAAACGCCCGGGTGTTCAATTCTTTCAGCGGCGAATTCATTGCCGGCGACGTGGCCGTGCAAGGCGGCTTCATTGCCGGCATCGGCGAGTATAGCGGCCGGCAAGAGCGCGACGCGCAAGGGCAATATCTCGTGCCCGGCTTTATCGACGGCCACATTCACCTGGAAAGCGCCATGGCCTCGCCGGCGGAATTTGCCCGGGTGGTGGCCGCGCACGGCACAACGGCCGTGGTCATTGACCCGCACGAAATCGCCAATGTGGCGGGCGCGGAGGGGCTGGCCTATATCCTGGAAGCCACGGCGGACCTGCCCGTGTCCGTGTATGTCATGCTGCCGTCCTGCGTGCCGGCCTCGCCCCTGGAGTGGGGCGGCGCCAAGCTTTCCGCCGGGGATCTCGCGCCTTTTCTGGCGCATCCCCGCGTGCTGGGCCTGGGCGAGGTCATGAATTGTCCCGGCGTGCTGGACGCCGCGCCCGATGTGCTGGCCAAGCTGCGCCTGGTGGCGGAACAGAGCCGGAACGCGGGCGGCGGTTTGCGCATTGACGGGCATTCGCCGGGCCTTGGCGGCGCGGCCCTGCAGGCCTATATCGCGGCGGGCATTGATTCGGACCATGAATGCTCCACCCTGGCCGAGGCCCGCGAGCGCCTGGGCCTGGGCATGGCCGTGATGCTGCGCGAGGGCACGGCGGCCAAGAACCTGCTGGACCTTCTGCCCGCGGTCACCGAATACACCGCGCCCCTGTGCATGCTGGCCACCGACGATATTCACCTGGGCGAGCTTGTGCGCGACGGGCACATCAATTATATGGTCCGCCTGGCGGTGTCCGACGGCCGCGTGCCCTTGCCCCGCATTCTGAACATGGCCTCCCTCAATGCGGCCCGGCATTACGATTTGCGCGGCAGTGGCGCCATTGCGCCCGGCCTGCGCGCCGATTTCGCCCTGTATCCCGACCTTGAAAATTGGCGGCCCACGGCGGTGTGGCGCCAGGGGGAATTGACGGCGGAAAACGGGGAGTGCCTGTGGACGCCCGCCCCGGCCGCGCCCCTGCCTGAAAGCGTGCAGCGCAAAATCTTCCATTCCGTGCGCCTGCCCCGGTTAGGGCCCGAGGCCCTGAAAATCAGAGCCACCAGTTCAAAAGCGCGGGTCATCGGTATTGTGCCCGGCCAGATCATCACCGAGCACCTCATCCTGGATCCGCCCGTCAAAGACGGCGCCTGGGAAGCCGATCCCGGGGCCGATATCGCCAAACTGGCCGTGGTGGAGCGCCACCGCGGCAGCGGCCACGTAGGCCTGGGGCTGGTCAAGGGCCTGGGTCTCAAGCGCGGGGCCATTGCCTCCACCGTGGCCCACGACTCCCACAACCTGGTGGCGGCGGGCATGAACAACGCGGATATGCTCGCGGCCATGGCCGCCCTCAAAGACATGAACGGCGGCCTGGTCGTGGTCGATAGCTGCAAAGTTTTGGCCGCGCTGCCCCTGCCTCTGGCCGGGCTGATGTCCACGGCCCCGGCCCGGGAAATTGAGGCGGGTATGGACCGTCTGCACGCGGCCGCGCAAACCCTGTGCGGCGGGGGGGGCGGCAAAGGCGACGCGTTTATGCTGCTGTCCTTCCTGAGCCTGCCCGTGATCCCGAAACTAAAGCTCACGGAAGCCGGCCTGGTGGATGTGGAGCGCTTCGCAATAGTCGAAGTGGGGGCGTAAACGTGGGGGGGGGGGG
>JAVBRZ010000133.1:0-6008 GCA_031547425.1 Desulfovibrionaceae bacterium | reverse complement strand
TGAGATCGAGCGCCTATTTCGCAGGCTTAAAGGTTTTAGGCGCGTGGCGACCAGATACGACAAACTTGACGTTGTGTTCGCTGCGTTTATCTATTTCGCCCTCATTGTCGAGGCTTTAAAATAGTGTCAACAGGCCCTAAGGCATATGTCGCCATTCCCCCGGCGGCGCTTCTGAGGCTTTTTACGTTAAGGCAGCGCGTCCGCCGTGCGCAAGCCTTGAGTAAAAAACCTCTTTGCTTTGCCCGGCGCGCAGGGTCCGGCGCTTTTCGCTCCACATCCCAATGCAAATAATGCGCTCACGCCTTGCGCTTGACCACCACCACTGGCGCCAGGCGCCTGATCTGCGTCCTGGGCAGCTTGATGGTAAACGGCTTTTGCGCGCCGGCCTCATCCGGGTCAAGCCAGCCCTGCACCATAATATGCTCCGCACCGCGCTCCAAAAATTTTTTAATGGAGGCCCGGCCGTCAGTGGTTTCAATGTAGACGACGTCGTCCTCAAGCAAAGGCGCGCCGGGGTCGCAATAAAGCACAAAGCCCTCACGGATGCCCTCGGGACGCATGCTCTCGCCCACGGCCAGCACGGCGAAAAGCTCGGGAGTATAGGGATGGTCCACGGTGAGGGGAATACGGAAGGCCAGGGGCGCGGGGTTGAACCAGCCCATGACGTCGCAGGCGGCCAGCCCGATAACCGGCACCTCCTGCCAGCGCGTGGACTTCCAGGGGTCGCTTTCAGCGGAAGGCGGCAAGATTCTCGGGTTCTCCCACAAACCGCGCTTTTCTTCCGCTTTTGCGGGCAAAGCCTCACCGCGCCTGGGTCCGGTTCCGCCGGCCAGCCAGTCCAGAGAGACGCCGGTCAGAGATGAGACCATTTGGACAAAAGAAAAGTCAGGTATTCTCTGGCCGCGCTCGTAGCGGTACAGGGTTTGCAAATTGACTCCGAGCCTGGCCGCGAAATCCTTGCCGTTCAGGCCCAGCTCCGTCCTGACTTCCCGAAGGCGTTGGCCGATATTTTCCATATATAAACCCGTTGGCGCATCTTCCGCAAGCTCTTCGCGTCGCGGGCGCCGCTCTTGCGCGCGCCGCCGCGATAAAATACCGCCGCGAAACAAATTTTTATTCCGCTCGGCGTTGACAATTAATGCCAAACGGTATAAACAAGGCTTGCACAAGGTTGAGGGTTAGCAGTCACTCTCGACTTTAACCGGCGCAGGGCGGCGGGTCAATGCTTTAGTTGCCGGGCGGCGCTATGGTTGCGCCGAACGGCAGCTAAAAAACGACGCGGCGGCAGGGGCGTTTTTTTACATCCGGCAAACCAACGGCTCAAGAGGGGGCGGATAATGTTGAAAAAAAACTCTGGCGCTGCCCGCGTTTATTTTTCTTGCGCTTGCGCCGGACCTAAATAAAGCCAGGCGGAGGACAGCGGCATGGAACAGGATGACAAAGAACAGGCGGCGCACAACGTCCGGCAGGCCGGCAACGAGCACTTTGGCGGTGAAGGCGACCTGGAGGCAGTGGATGAATACATGCGTTCACAAGGATATCTGGCGGCAAAGGACTTGCTGAAAAAAGCGAAGCGGCCCGGGGCGGCCGGGAAGGCGGGGAGACTCCGATAAAGTCCCCGTCCGTTGAGCGGCAAAAGCATGCGGATTGGGGCGGCAGCCCTTTAATTAAAGTTTCGCCCCGCGCCGGGCCGCTGCGGCCGCGCGCCCGTGACGAAATGGAGGAAACAAGACCATGACGAGAAAAATTCTGACAATCCTGATTGTTGTTCTGCTTTGCGCTTGCGCCAGCAAAGCGAAATACCAGGCGGCCCTGAATACCTGGCTGGGCTCCACGGAAAATCAGCTCATTTCCCAGTGGGGCGTGCCGCAACAGGTCTATGAATCAGGCAAATCAAAGTATCTGGTGTACAGCAGATCCCGCACCGTGTACATCCCCGGCTCGCGGGGAACCCAGCAAACAACCTTTGTCGGCGCCACAGCGTATACGCATACCTATGGGGCCAGAGACCCCGTGCTCTATGACGCGGACTGCGTCACCACTTTTGAGATCATCAACGGGAAAATATACAGCTATTCTTTCAGGGGCAATGACTGCATGAGCTACTAAAACTCATTTCACAATTCCCCTTGTAGCGAAAGAGCGAGCCTTGCGACTGCGGCAAGGCGGCCGGGCAAAAGGCGGCACGGCGGGCGGTTGAGCGGAGAAAAGGCGTCGCGCGGGTGCAAGAGCATTTCGCTTTTAAAATAGTTTATATCCGCAGTTTTTGAACCACCCCTGGGCATCGCTTGCCAAGCCAGGTTAAGCGCTCCGGCAACGCCCTTTTCCAGGGCATCATCTGTTCACATTGCCATTATCATAGTTTTGCCCAGGCCTGGCAGTCCCCGCCCTTCCCCACGCTCCAAAGGGCTTTCTTGCGCCCGCCGCCGCGTTCCGCGCCACGCCGGTGCGCCCGCAAAAATACGCCCCGGCCGGCTTTCGCGTCGGTCGGGGCGTTATAAAGAAGAGGGGAGGCTTCAGGGCCCGCGAGGCTTGTTGAGGCATTGGCCGAACAGACCCTGAAGCCTTAGGGGGGCTGCTCATTTTGTTTTGAGCGCCAGGAGGATTGTTGATGAAAAAAGCAGGACAATGCCGATGATCTGTTGCAGGCCCACGGGCTCGCCCAGCAGGAAAATGCCCCAGCAGGCCGCGGCAAAGGGTTCAAACAAGCTTAGCGTCACGCCCACGGATACCGGTGTGAGGCGCAAGCCGGCCAGATATAAAGTATAAGCCAGGGCCGTGGTCACTATGCCCAGGTGCAGGCAGACCAGCGCGCCCTTGCCGCTCATAATCCAGGCCGTGGGAAAAATAAAGTACACAGGCGTGATCAGCACCGCGCCAATGATGAACAACACGGCCATAACCTGGCCGGGATTGCGGTCTTTGACCAGGCTTTTGCTGAACACGGAATAAACCCCGTAAGAAAAACCGGCTGTCAACGCCAGAAACAACCCCAGCAAATCGCCCTTGACTTCGCTGTTCAACGACAGCGCGGCCAGGCCCACAATGGCCACAAATGTGGCGGGGTACCAGATCTTCTGCGGCTTTTCCTTAAGAAAAATGGCGCCCAATATACCGCCGGCAATAGGCGTGGTGCCGATGGCCACCACTGTGCCCACGGCTACGCCGGTGCGGTGCACGGCAGCGAAAAAAGTCAGTTGATAGATCAGGATGCCCAGGGCGGACAGCAGCGTGCGCACCGGAGGCCAGTCTTTCAGCACGGGAATCTGCTTGGTCATAATGCACCAGGCGATCATGGCCAGACCCCCCACCCAGAGCCGGATGGCGCCCACAACCAGGGGGCTGGCGCCTTCCGGGGCCAGAGCCTGGGCGGTGCCGGTGGTGCTGAAGCACAAGGAGCCGATAATGACCAGCAGCGGGCCCTTGGAGATTAAGAATTTGTTTCCACTCATCTGACGTTTCCTTATATAGTCAATCTGAACTTTATCACCCGTCCGGGTGGGGTCCCGGACGGGTGAAGTTTAAGCCAACCTGCCCCGGAAGCAGGCATCCCGCTGTCCCGTGCCCATAAGCAGAACGCAAGGCGAAGCTTTTTTCCCCAGCGACAAGAGAGATGCGCCGCTGAAAACTTAAGCCTCTCCCGCTTCTGCTTTTCAGGAAAGCGGACGGTCTTCCCCTGCCGCCAGAGTGATGGGTATGTTGGCTTAGCGGGGGGCATCGGAGGTTTGAGGGCAGCTCGCAGGCAAAGCCCGCTTATGTTGCAGCGGCCTTACGGCTTCCTCCGCCGGGGCAAATTGCCCCCGCCGTTGCTCCCTCCACAGGGGCGGCCGGGCCCTGACGCCCGGCCGCTCCAAGCAAACCTCTTTTTATTGGTTGGGGAAGTAATCTTCGCACGTGCCTTCACGGTAAACGTCAAGGGTGGTGCAATGCAGCATGCCGCCGAAGCGATACACTTTTTCGTAAGCCACGGGCACAACTTCAAAGCCCAGCTTGTTCAACTGTTCCATGTACGCGGTTTCCTTGTCGCCCACGCAAATGGTCTTGGGGTCCAGGGAGAAGGTGTTCATGGAAATCCAGTTGGGGCCGTCCATGCCCTGGCCGCGCGGGGTGCTGCTCAAAGTCAGCTTGTCGGTCCAGTGGTACACGGGGTTGACGGCGGTGATGATTTCCCAGTCATTCTTCTTGAACAATTCCACGATCTTTTCAGTGTGGATGGGTTTTTTGCCGCTGATAATGGCCTTGCCGGGGCAGGGCAGGGTGAGCACCACGTCGATGTGCCAGGGGTGATAGTAGCCGGCGGGCGTGGAGTCGAAAACCACGGGGTGCAGGCGGAAGCCGCGGCCCTTAAGGTAACGGTTCAGCCAGTCCATGCCTTTTTTGTTGGTCACGGAAGAACACTGCCAGAAAATGTCCTTGCCGGCGCGGCAGGCGTCGGCCGCATCCCACAGGGGTTCTTTTTCCGTAAGGTGATATTCCCAGTTCAGCATTTTATTGCGCTTGGTCTCGTCATCCCACACCCATTCGTAATCCCAGAAATAGTTGGGCACGAAAGATTCTTCGGTGAGGCGCGGCCTGGGCGCGGAAGTCCACATAAAGTCCGGGTCTTCCTCAAACCACTTTTCAAACAGCGGCCGCATGGAGATGTATTCAAAGAAACGGGCGCGGCGGCTGCCGGGCGCTTCCATGATTTCATTGCCCAGGGGCAGGAAAAGGTCGCGCGGGTTGTTGACGCCCTGCTGCGTGGCCTGAGTCCAGTCCGGGGTGGCGTAGCCGCGTTCGTCCTGCAGGGAGGGGTGCGTATACACGCGGTCCACGGTGATACCGCGCTTTTCCATCATGGAAATGAAGCCCTTTTGCTGCTCAATGGCGTCTTCCACCATCTTTTCCGGGAAGGTTCCGTAATAGCCGAGGCCCATGCCGGCGGCCGCGCAGTTGTACATCCAGCCCGGCTCGGGGTTGGCGATGTTGCTGCCCACGGGGCTGCCCACCACCACTCTCTTGAGCGGATCCCATTCGTTCCAACAGTTAACGATTTTAGACATAGTAAACCTCCAGGCTTACGGTAAGAGTTTTTCGGGTTTAATCACATCGCCGTTGGCGTCGAAGTGGAAGCCGTATTCATTGGACGGATCCACCTTCTGGGTGGCCAGAGACACCAGCCACATGGCGATAAAGCTCATAACCGGCGCGGCCAGCGTGTAGATATACCAGCTGGGGGACGACGAAGCCACGCCTTCCAATGTAAAACCGTTTTCAATGCCCGCGCCCACCACACGCACCAAAAGGCCCACGGCAATGCCGGCGATGGCCCCGTAACGGTTGGCCTTTTTCCAGTACATGCCCAGGGTCATGCAGGCGAACAGGCTGGACATGATCAGGTCAAACCCGAAAGCCATGAGGATGTAAACGAACTTGAGCTTGAGAGCGAGATAAAGGGCGATGAGCGCGAAAGTGACCACGCAGATGCGGCTGACCAGCACCAGTTGCTTGTCGCTGGTGTCGGGCTTTAAAAAGTCTTTCCACACGTTTTTGGAAATCATGCCGGCCATGGCCAGGAGGGCCGAAGAAGCCGCGCCCATGACCGCGGACAGGCAGGCGCCCATGAAAATGATCACCAGAGGCGTGGGCAGCAGGTCCTTTACCATGACCGGAATGATGAGTTCGGTATCGCCGCCCAGGGAGTCGGGGTTGATGACGCCGTTGGTGAGCATCACGCCGCCGGCCAGAGCCAGAAAGACCATGAGCACGCTGAGCACGGTCTTCACGACCATGGCGAAATAGGCGGAGCGCCTGGCCACAGTGGGAGTTTTGGCCGCAAAGGCGCGCTGCATCAGGTCGGGGCTGACCACGCTGCCCACGCCGATGAGGGCCAGGGAGGCCAGCCAGGCCAGCCACACGTGGCCGTCAGCCACATGCGGAACCATTTGCAGCTTGCTCGCATCCATATGGGTG
Organism: Desulfovibrionaceae bacterium; assembly: GCA_031547425.1. Classification (GTDB taxonomy): domain Bacteria; phylum Desulfobacterota; class Desulfovibrionia; order Desulfovibrionales; family Desulfovibrionaceae; genus JAVBRZ01. Next base: position 56 of record JAVBRZ010000133.1, on the reverse strand, counting down.
GTGAAGGCCTCCCAGCCTCCGCACAAGGAAGTGGCGAGGGGCACGAGAATGAGGAT
>JAVBRZ010000065.1:0-7067 GCA_031547425.1 Desulfovibrionaceae bacterium | reverse complement strand
ATTTCCCGCCCGGTGATGAAGAGCTCAAAGCGGTCGGTTATATCCGGGTTTTTGTCGTTGCGCCGGGCCAGGGGCGAAATGTCCGTGGGGTAGTGATAAATAAAGTGCGGCTCCACCAGGTGCCGCTCCACGTCCAGGTCAAACAGCTTGGCTTGCAGCTTGCCCAGGGGCTCGCCGTCCAGGGTTTTTTCGCCCCGCGATTCCAGGTGCGCGGACAGGCGGTCAAAATCCATGAACAGCTCCGGCGAATGCCCGCCAATAGTCTGCAAAGCTTCGCGGAAAGCCACCCGCTTCCACTTGCCCGGCGTCAGGTCCACGGTCTGGCCCTGGTAGGTGATGACCATGCCGCCGCACACTTCTCTGGCGATATGGGCAAACAGCCTTTCCGTCAGATCCATGAGTTCGTGGAAAGTGGAATAAGACCAGTAGAATTCGCACATGGTGAATTCCGGGTTGTGCTGCGTGGAAATGCCCTCATTGCGGAAGTTGCGGTTAATTTCAAACACCTTTTCAAAACCGCCCACCAGAAGGCGCTTAAGGTACAACTCCGGCGCGATGCGCATGAACAGTTCCATATCCAGGGCATTGTGATGGGTGCAAAAGGGCTTGGCCGTGGCCCCGCCGGCAATGGGGTGCATCATGGGCGTTTCCACTTCCAGGAAGCCTTCTTTTTCCATGAATTTGCGGAATTCGCTGACGATCTTGGCGCGCTTGATGGCTATTTCCATAGCCCGCGGGTTGACGATAAAATCCACAGAGCGCTGGCGGTAACGCATTTCCACGTCTTTAAGGCCGTGATACTTTTCCGGCAAAGGGCGGATGTTGCGGGTCAGCAGGCCGAGTTTGGCGCACTTCAAGGTCAGCTCGCCTGTCTTGGTGCGGAACAGCGTGCCGCTCACGCCCACGATGTCGCCGATATTGACGCGCTTTAAAATCTTGTGGTCATCTTCGCTGATGTCTTCCTTGGCCGCGTAACACTGCAGACGGCCGCTGAAGTCCTGAAGATCGAAAAACACGGCCTTGCCGAAAGAACGCAGGGACATGACCCGGCCGGCACAGACAAAGGGATCGGGCAGCGCGGCCAGTTGCTCATCGCTCAAGGCTCCCTTGGCCACAAGTTCGGCCAGGTCGTGCTTTTTCTCATAACCGTTGGGGTAAAGCGCAATGCCGTCATCAAGCAGTTCACAGGATTTGGCCACACGCATTTTGATCAGCTCGTTCAATTCGCCGTTCTGCTCAAGGGCCTCCAGCATGGGCATAAAATAGGCCGCATGGGTCGATTTGGTGGGCAATTTCACCTTGCCGCGCTTGGTCACATTTTCCTGAGACGCATCATTTTGCTTGTTCAAAACCGTATTCTCCTGCGAAATTGGGGGAAAAATTTATCTAGGGTTAAATGAATACCGCCCTTTGGTCAAGGATGGGTTTAACCCCTGCCGCCCCCGGTCAGCAGGGCGTGCTGCCGCAAACGCTCGGCATCCGTGCGCGCCACGTAAATGCTCCGCCCTTTCGGGTCCCGCCCGCAATAAAACATTGCCGTGGCCACTGTGCCCGGCGTGGGGATGAAGCATTGCACCTGTTGCGGCCGCCAGCCCCGCGTCTTCAGCCAGTCGGCCAGGCGGCACATGTCCGTGTCCGTGCAGCCCGGGTAAGCGCTCATGAGGTAGGGAACCACGTACTGCTCCTTGCCCCCGCAACTTTCCTTAAAAAAACGCAGGAACGCATCCAACACGGCCGAACCGGGCTTGCGCATCAGGCACAACACTGTTTCGGAAATATGCTCGGGCGCAACCTTGAGCTGTCCGCCCGTGAACTCACGGATATAGGCCCGCAGGGCCTCGGGTTCGCTCAAGCCCAGGTCGTAGCGAATGCCGCTGGCCATGCGCACCTGGGCAATGCCCGGCACAGCGGCCACTGCCCGCAAAAGCTCTATGCTCTCGGCCTGGCCGGTATGAAAATGCGGGCACAGCGCGGGAAATAAGCAGGATTGCCGCTGGCAGGAGGACACTTCCGCCTGGCAGAAAGACGCCCACATATTGCCGGTGGGGCCGCCCACATCGCTGATGGCCACCCCGCGCCCGCGCCCCCGGCGCGAGGACAGACTTTGGGCCAGGCCTTCGGCTTCGGCTGTGACGGACCGCCGGCTACGGGCGGAAATACTTCGCCCCTGATGCAGCGCCAGAGAACAAAAAGCGCAGCCGCCGCCGCAGCCCCGATGGGTGGTGATGCTGGCACGCAGCATTTCCAGGGCGGGCACGGGCGCGGCATAGGCGGGATGGCTTTGCCGGGCAAAAGGCAAGCCATATAAAAAATCCATTTCCGCGCCAGATAAAGGTGGTGCGGGCGGATGCAGGAGAACGCGGCGAGAACCGGCCGCCTGCAAGGCAAAGTCTTTGCCCTGGTGCGCCTGGCGCTCAAGAGCCAGGGTAGCGGTCAGCAATAGCTGCGGGTCCGCCAGAATAGCTTCGTGGCTGGGCAGGATAATGGCGTTTGGCTGGTATTTTTCCGCTGTCCCGGCGTCAATGGCGCGCACGAAACCGGGCAGTCCGGCCGCGGCGTCGGCAAGCGCGGCGCCGGAAAGCTCCCGGCCGGAAGCTTCCATCTCCCGCGCCAGTTTGGCCAGGCCCAGAAGCGGAGCTTCCCCCATGCCGTAAACCAGAAGATCGGCCTTGGCATCCAGCAGCAGCGGACGGCGCAGGGCATCGCTCCAAAAATCATAATGGGAGATACGGCGCAACGAGGCTTCAATGCCGCCCAGAATTACAGGCAGGCCGGGAAAAGCCGCGCGCAGAAGATTGGCGTAAACTATGCTTGCCCGGTTGGGCCGCGCCCCGGCCAGGCCGCCAGGCGTAAAGGCGTCGTCCCGGCGCTTTTTGCGAAAAGCCGTGTAATGGGCCAGCATCGAATCCATGGCCCCGGCCGTGACCCCGGCGAACAAACGCGGTCGCCCCAAAGCGCTTATATCTGCGGCATCCGCCCAACGCGGCTGGGTAACCAGGGCCACTTTAAAACCGTGAGCCGTGAGCAGGCGGCCCAGCAACGCCGGTCCGCAGGCCGGGTGGTCCACATAGGCATCCCCGCTGACCAGCAGGATATCCGGTTCAGACCAGCCAAGTTTGTCCATTTCCCGGCGGGTGACGGGCAAAAATTGAGGCTGGCGCTGAGGTTGGACGGGAATAAGGCTGAAAAGGTCACGCATGGCTATACATACGGATTTCGCTGAAAATCGGCAAGCCGTATCAACAGGGCCGGGTTTGCCGCCCCGGGGGCGGCAAACCGCTTATTTATTTATTCAGCAACTCGTCCGTGGTCTGCTTGGTGCCTTCCCACAGGTTTTTGCCGGCCTCGCTGGCGCCCTCAACCAGCTCGCTGCCGATTTCACCGGCCTGGTCAGCCACATTACGGCCGAACTCCCTGGTGGCGTTAGCGGCCCGAGTGATGGTCTCCTGGGCTTCATCCATAAAGGACTTGTCCTTTTCCTGGCCCTGGAGCGTGGCGTTGCCCGTCGCTTGCGGCTTGGAAGCTTCGGATGCTCCGGTTGTAGCGGCATTTCCGGACTGGGGCTGCTTTTGCGGCGCGGTGGCGTTCAACGCCGTGGCATTGGCCCCGGCGGCAACTCCGTCCACAGACGCTTCCTCCGCCGGTCCGGCGCTCAATCTGGCCGCAAAACCTAAAAACATGGCCACCAGAAGATAAAAAGCCACGGCCTTGTTACGGCTGTGCCGCGCGGGTATAAGCCAGGCAAGGGCTTTAGGGGCAAGTAGAATAAGAATCGCTACGGCCAGAGCGATAACCGCCAGAACAGTAAAGAACGTGCTCATAAGACCTCCCATGCCGGCGTGCTCCGCCGTGGCGCACCTTTGAAGTATTAATTGCGCGGATAAAAGTCAATGCGCCGTGACGGCGGACCGCTTTTCCTACACCACTCTGAACGGCCGGTGCCCGCGCACGGCAAACGTGTTTTCCACAATGAACAGCGCATTGCGGTCCACATCAAACACGGTTTCCTCCAGGCGCTTAAGCTGCAGGTTGTTGGCCACGGTCATGAGCACCTCCCGGTCAGAGCCCCAGTAAGCGCCCTGCCCTTTGAGGAACGTGGCCCCCACGCCCAGCCGGCGGGTGATGCGCCGCGCGATTTCTCTGTTATTGTCGGAAATGATCAGGATCAGCTTGCGCTTGCTGAACATGCTGATGGTTTTTTCCAAAGTGGCGGCCATGATATAAACCTGGATGAATGAAGCGATGATCATGTCCGGACTGAAGTAGAACAGACCGACCAAAAACAGCAATGCGTTGAACATCAGGTAAGTCTGCCCGATGCCGATGCCCCAGCGCCGGTTAAGGACAATGGCCAGAATGTCCAGACCTTCGCCGGAGCCCATCGAACGCAGCATAATTCCCGCGCCCGTGCCGCAGATGGCCCCGGCGGCCACCGCCGCATAAAGCTGGTTGTTCACAAACTGCCCGAAGTTCATGAATTCCGAAAAGAAGGCGGTCATAATTATGCCGTAGAGGCTGTAAAAGAACAGACGCCTGCCCACCTTCAGCCAGCCCAGAATGAAAAAAGGAATGTTCAGCAGCAGGAAGAAGGTCGGCGCCCCCACCCAGCCCAGGGCCCGCCAGGCCAGGATGCCCAAACCGTACAGCCCGCCGGTGAGAAAACCGCCGTGCGCCACGATGCCCTGGGCTCCAAAAGCGAAAAAGGCCGCGCCCACAGTCAGCAAAGTGAGGTTGCGCACAATGGAGCGCCGCCGCCACAGGCCGCTGCGCCGTAAAAACCCCTCGTGCCGGTGCGGCCTGGCAAAAGAGCAGGAAGGCGCCGCGCCGCGCGGCCTGCCGCGCACCCTGCGCTGCATGCCGTCCGGGTCCAGGGGCGGGTCATCAACCTCATCCGGGGCGTCTTCAGGCCCGACTTTGCACACCAGGCTGGAACCAAGGCCTGTGGCCCCCGCATAGGCCGGGGCCACCCCGGCTTTCCGGCTCTCCTCAAGGGAGTCTGGAACTTGTTCCTGCTGAGGCGAAAACCGGTCAGAGTCGTCAGCGCCGATAAGGTGAACAAAGGGAAAAAACATGGCCATGCCTCCTGAAAAAATAAACCGGCGCTTTTTTGGCCGGTATGAAGTTATTGCTGAGTATAACCGTCGATAAAACCTGAACAATCTCGCCAAACCCAAAATTGAGTTTAAGCATCCGGCCCCAAAAAACAAGTCAGTCCCGGTGACGCAAATCCGCGTGCCCGGCCTGAAGCCCACACTCCCGCCCTTTGTGTTCGGCCGGGCCGGGACCGGCCATTTTACTGAAAGCACAAGACGCGCATAAAAAACACGGACCCGTCCGCCACGCGCGGAATTGCGCTTAAGCCGGCAGCGCTTTCACGTCCAGGCCCAAAAACTCTTCCAACTTGCGCATGGCCTCGGCCTGGTTGAAATTAGCAACGCAAAAAACGCGCCCGGCCTCGCCCATGGCAGCCAGATCCGCCGGGTCAGCGGCCATTTCCAGCACGCAGTCGGCCAGGCGCCGCCCCACTTCGGCATCGCTTTCACCCGCGCCGGGAGGAGACACCAAGCGGCCGTTGAGCCCCGGATTGACCAATTCGGGCATGGAGTTGTCGTCAAAAGCCAGCAGGGGCTTGCGGGCCAGCATGGCTTCGGCCAGGACATATCCGAAACCTTCCCACAAGGAACTGAGCGCAAACAAATCAATGTCGCGCCAAAAAGGCGCCATATCCCGCAAGAAGCCGGCAAAACACACATCCGCGCCGTCCTTGAGCTCATGCCCCACACGCAGGCCCAGCTCCAGGGCGAGGCGGCGCAGCTCGTTTTCCAGCTCGCCGCTGCCGGCAATAAGCAAAAAATGGGGGAAGCCGCGGCGCTTCAACTCCGCGCTCAGGTGCAAAAGATATTTCTGGCCTTTTTGCCTGTTCAGGCGGCCGGCATTGCCGATAACCAGAGGCGCCCGGCCGTGGCGCGGTCTTGCGGGCAGCAGCCCGGCATCAAAAGCCTCAATGTCCAGCCCATTGGGAATAACCCGCACCCGCTCCGGAGCGATAAGCCGGCCGGAAGCCAGCACGCCGCGGGCGGTTTCCTGAGAATTGACGATCATCCCGTGCAGGCGGCCGTAAAAATAACGGTTGGCCAGGGAGTCGCGCACCGGCAGAGCTGAGCCGCGGCGGTAAAAAAGCTTGAGCCCGGGCAGGCGCCGCCCGGCCAGGGCGGCTATTTTTAAATCAATGGGCAGGCCGGCGACAAGATGGCTGACTCCGTTGTCGCGCAAAAAACGGGCAAAGGCCGCTATTTTACAGAGGCAAAGCACCTGCGGATTTTTGAAACGCCAATCAGCCCGGCGCAAACAATCGCCAAGGGCGGCCTCACGCTCAATCGCGCGCTGCGCGGCCTGATGCAGAGGCCCGTCTTTTCCGGCAGCCAGAATGACCTTATGGCCCCGCCGGGCCAGGTCCAGAGCCGCCTCCAAATGCCAGCGCTCCCCCCCGCCCCAGACGCGGTTGCTGTTGCACAGGCAGATGACCGGCGGCTGTGGCGATGCTTTGTCTGTTTCCCGCAAAAGCATACGCTCACTCTCCATAGCGCAGATAATTTTCCCTGGTCACATATTCCGGCCTGGGGGCCAAGCGGCCGCCCATAAACCCGGCCACAACGCCGGCGATCAAGGCCACCGCCAAGGCGGTGGTGGACATGGACAGCACGAATCCCAATTCTCCTTCCAGCATGGTCCTGGTCAGGATGCGCACGGGAAAATGGAAGTAAAAGAAGAAACCTTCAAAAATACCCTTGTTGAACTCAAAATTATACAGCACCAGGGAGATAACCCAGGCGATGAGCCCTGCCGGAGCGCCGTAGGCCGCGCCGTAATGGCGCACAAACCGCGCCCGCCGCTTAAGGGGCATGGCGCATAATTGCTGATAACGCTGCTCCGCCTCAGCCAGAGCGGCGTCGGCCTCAGGCGGCCGGCCGGCATCTGGCGCGGCTGACGGGCTCATGGCGGGCGGCGCGCCGGCCGGCGGGTTTTGAGCGATAAATATATACAGGCCGGCCCAATAGTTTTTTTCC
>JAVBRZ010000024.1:0-10442 GCA_031547425.1 Desulfovibrionaceae bacterium | reverse complement strand
TTCCCCGTTTTTAAAACCCACACCTCCACACCCCCCCCAATTTTGGGTTCTGGGGGGTCGGTGGTTTGGTGGTGGGCAACAAAATGGGGGGGGGCTCTTTTTGTTACCCCTCCTCCGGAGGTGCGTCATATCACCTGCTGTAAGCCAGCCGCAGCTTGTCGTTTTGCATCATGGCCTCCACCTGGATAAGGTCGGCCGGGGTGTCCACGCTGCAGGTTTCAGCGGTGACGGGCACCATGCGCACTTTGTCGCCCTGCTCCAGAATGCGCATCATGTCCACGGATTCAATGATCTCCAGGGGCATTTCCGGCAGGGCGTTGAAATGCAGCAGATAGTCGCGACGGAAGGGGATGATGCACACCTGCTTGCGCATGGGCACGTCGAGCACGCCTTTTTTGCGCGAGGGGACGGGCTCGCGGGAAAAATACAGGGCGTTGTCGTCCTTATCCACCACCACTTTGACTTCGTTGGGGTCCTCAAAGGCTTCCAGGGTTTTGATGTCGGCCATGAGGTTGACCACGTTGATGGACGGATTGGCGAGCATGGGCGCAAGGGCTGCATCAATCATGTCCGGGGTGAGCATGGGTTCGTCGCCCTGAACCATGACCACGATGTCCACGCGCTGGCCGGTCATGTCTTCGATTTTCAAGAGGGCCTCGGCCGTGCGGTCCGTGCAGCGGGTGTGGGTGTCGGCGGTCATGATGCCGGGAATGCCTATGCTGGCGGCATAGTCCATGATTTCCTGGTCGCAGGTGGCGATGTAGGCGCCGGACAGGGTTTTGCTCATGGCCGTGCGCAGGGCCACGTGGCCGACCATGGGCACGCCGTGAATTTTGGCCAGAGGTTTGCCCGGATAGCGGGAGGAGCCCATGCGGGCTGGAATGATAGCGATGATGTTCATCTCTTTAGTCCTTGGCTTCGATCTTTGTCGGTTCAGCTTTTTGAGGTTCAATTTTGGATTTGGCCTTTTTCTTTTTCACCAGCACGCCCTGTTCAACGGTCAGATCGGGGTTCAGTTCGCGGTGCACGTCTTGCATAACGCTCAGGATGCCCTGGCCAAGATCCACGGACAGACGCGGGATCATTTTCTTACCGATTTTGGGGCTGAAGGAATAGGGCGTGATTTCATAGTGGCCGTGGTGTTCGTCGCCCAAAAAGTCAAATTCAATGCGGCCGCCCAGCATTTCCGCGATCATTTTGAGCAGGTCTTTGACGCGCATGGGCTGCTGCCCGCTGAGCACAATGTTCTGGTTGGCGAATTCCGGGGCCAGAATTTCCTCGCTGGCAATGGCGGCGTCGTAGACATGAATGTATTCGCGCAGGGCCGTGGGCCGGCCATAATAGGCGATGCGCTTGTTTTCCAGGGCTTCGCGCACAAAGCGGTAAATGGCGTTGCGGCTGTCCGAGCGCGGCCCGTATAGCGAGCCGTAGCGCAGGATGGTGTAGTCCAGGCCGAAAGAGCGCTGGTAGTTTTCAATGAAAATTTCGCAGGCCTGTTTGCTGCAGCGGTAAAAACCGCCATCCTGGCTGTAGACATACAGGGAGCTGGCGAAAACATAGCGTTTTACTTTGGCCAGGCGCGCGGCCTCGAGGGTGACGACCGTGCCCAGAAAATTGTATTTGGCTGTGGTCAGCGGGCTTTTATCCGCTTCGCCGATGTCCGCGATGCCCGCGAAATTGTAGATCACGTCGGCGCCGGCCACCGCCTTGTTGACCGCATTTTCGTCCAGGATATCGCCCACGACCATTTTTTGATCCGGCCGCAGCCAGGGCGAAGGGCGGATATCGAAAATGGTCACTTTGTGGCCTGATTCGGACAAATGATCGCAGACATGGGAGCCCAGGAATCCCGCTCCGCCGAAAACCACAATTTTCATGCTGTTACCTCTTAATACTTCGGGCAAGGGGCCGCGATATTGAGAAACACGGCGTCAATGCCGTAAGCCAGGAACAAATAGCCTTCCCGGATGCGGGCGCCAAGTTCCGCCGGGTCGGGCATGACCACGTGGGTGCCCATGGGCACGCCGGCGCGCCTCGCCAGCGCGGCGATGCGGGCCATGGTCTCATTCATGGCCGGGTGATTGAGCTGCCCGGTAATGCCCATGGAGCCGGACAGGTCATAAGGGCCGACCATGATGGCGTCCAGTCCCGGCAGGGCCAGGATGTCCTCCAGGTTGTCCACGGCTTTGATGTGTTCGATCTGGGCCACCATGAAAATATCTTTGGATTCGGCCAAATACTCGTCAAAACGGCGGCCGTGGGCATTGGCCCGGCAATAGCCCACACCCCGGCAACCCTTGGGCGGGTAGTGCGCCCAGGCCATGGCCAGCCGCAACTGCTCGGCGGTTTCGATCATGGGCAGGATCAGGCCCCTGGCTCCGGAGTCCAGGGCGGCCTTGATGTTTTCCCGTCCGGCCTCGGCCACGCGCGCAAAGGGAAGCGCGCCGCCGCATTCCAGGGCCCGGAACAGGTCGGGCAGAATATTGCGGGTCATGGCCCCGTGCTCCATATCCACAGCGGCCCAGTCATAACCGCTGCGGCCGATGATTTCGGCCACGTCCGGGCTGGGCAGCTGCAGCCAGGCGCCCACCGTGGGGCGGCCGGCTTTTACTTTAGCGCGAAGTTCAGCAATGGTCATAGGCATATCCTTTGCTTAAAAACATATAATACTCCCGGCCATAGCTAAGGGCAATATGATTATATTATACGCCTTTACGTTTGCGCAGGCGAAGATACAACTCCCGCAAGTCCTGACGCGTCAGGCCCACCAGCCAGGGGCAGAGGAGCACGCCGCCGGTGACCAGGGCGGTATACAGCGCGCCGCGCAGAACAAGGCCCGCGATGTCGGCCATGACCACGGACAGGTGCAGGGAGGGCACGGCCCAGAAGCCGGGAGCGAGTTTTTCCAGGCCCAGCGGCACGACAGCCGCGGCTGCGAAAAAAAGCAGAGCCAGAATCTGGTGCAGCCACAGGCGGGAAAGGCGCAATGGGATGATGCGGCCGCAGCACCACAGGGAGACGTTAACGGTCAGGGCCTGGATGAGCACGCTTTTCAAGGCCAGGCCGCCGGCGCCGTAATCAAGTCCGCCCCAGGCGTGCGGGGCCACCACGGCCCAGGCCCCGGCAAAGCCGATGACGGCCGAAGCAATGGTGATATTGCGCAGCATGCGGGTTTGCGAGGCCGCGTAATATACGGACTCGGTGAGCTGGCCGTAGCCCTGGTGAATGGGGTACAGAGCCATAATCAACACGGCCGGAACCGCGCCCATGAATTCGGGCCCGCCCAGAATGCGGACCACAGTTTCGGCTTCCAGGCAAATGAACACGGAAAAGTAGGCGGCCACACTGTAAAACATGGGCGCAAAACGTTCCAGCATGGCGCCCATGGCTTTGAGGTCCTGGCGGCCGTGGGCCATGGAAAATTCGCGCATGAGCAGCGGGGTCATGGCTGAGATAAATAAAAAGCAGGCCACTCCGGTTTTCTGGGACAGGGTGAAGTAGCCCTGCTCAATGCTGCCCTGGGCGGTTTGCAGCAGCCAGCGTTCGGCCATGAGGAAAAAGGCCACGACCAGGGCGCGCATGAAAATGGGCGCGCTGTAGCGGGTGAATTCCCCGGCGTAGGCGCGCCGGGCCGCGGCGTCCGGGAAGGGGCGGCTTCCTTGCCAGCGGCGGCGCACAATCCAGATGAAAGCCAGGCACATGGCCAGCAGAAATATGGCTTGTTGGATGAACAGGGCGGCCAGGTTGAGAAAGCCCAAAGCATACAGAACCAGCAATGCGCCGAGGCCCAGGAGGCTCAAGAGCATACGCGCCTTTTCGCTGGGAATGGTCTGGCCCAGGGCGTCATTAACCCCGCGCATGGTGCGCACTCCCCAGGTCAGGTAAGCCCAGAGCGCGGCCAGGGGAATGACCCACAAAGGTATGTCCGGCATAATATTAACAGCAACAGTTGATGTGGTTGCTATTCCCGAGGCCAGCAAGATAACAACCAGCAACCCCACGCTGATGAGCCCGTAAAAGGCCAAGAGGCCCCATTCCTTCTGCCGCTTGGCCAGGCTGGTGAACAGGCAGGTGGAAGTGCCGCCGTCCAGCAGGTTCATGAGATATTGGAACATGCCCGTGGCATAGCCGTACACGCCGTAAGCCACCGTGCCCAGGGCCCGGGGCAGGATGGCCTCCATGAGCAGGTAAATGGGGATATTCAGGATATTGGCCAGAAGCTTGAAAGAATAGCGCCGGGCCAGGGAGGTTTCGGGCGCGTTGCTCATGGCTGCTTTTCCCGCGCGGGCGCACCTTGCAAATCGTCCAACAGGATTTGCCAGAACGGCAACTCCGGGCTGCCCGGTTCTTTGATATATTGCGCGACATAAGCGGCGTAGGCATCCGCCTGCCCGGGCGCGGCTTTAAACGCGGCCGGCCAGCCCGGGGGAAGGTCGTCCACATTGAGGCAAGGCGCCTTAAGCCGCTTGGCCAGCTCGGCGATAATCGGACCCTGGCTCAAATTCAGCTCGGCTGTGGTTAAAAACAAGAGCGGCGTGCGGTACATGATTGCGAAGTTGACAGCCGTGGAGGTGTGCGCCAGAGCCAGGTCCGCGCGCTGCACCAGCTCCAGGCTTTGTCCGTATACAACTTCGCGCCCGGCGAACAAGTCTTTATCCTTGGGCGAACGGGGATGGGCGGCAATGACGGCTTTCAGCCCGGTCGCCCGCTCCAGTTCAGCAAAAAAAAGGCACAAGGACGGATAGTAGCGCTCCGCCGTAACCGGGGCCTTGCTTTTGATTACCTGAAAATCAGGGTGAAAGGGAAAGCATTGATCCAGGAACACGGCCATGGGTTCGCGGTCTTGCCCGGGCGGCGCCTGCAGAAAAAGGTCGTAATCCAGGGCGTGGGCGCTGATGGGGCGGGGCGTTTCACCGGGCAGGGGGCGGCAGGCCGTGCCGCCGTAAATGATCCGGCCCGGCCGTGGCGCGAGCCTGTTCCAGATGCGCGGCCGGGAAACGATAAAATCGGCCAGCTTGCCGGGCGTCAGCTTGCGCAGCTTTTGCGCCAGGCTTGCTCCGGGCAGGGGCAGGGCATTGGTGCGCACGGTTACGTCCTTGGCCGCGCAAGCGCCCAGGGCCTTGTGCAGGCCCAAAGTGCACAGCCGGCGCGGCAGCAGGTTAATGACCGCATCAACGGGGCGAAGTCCGCGCAGGGCCGCGCAAGCCTCACTCGCGCTGGTCAGGGCCCCACAGGTCACGGGCGCGGGCTCCTCGGCCGTGGCATAGCCAGGGTTCAAAAAGGGCGCGCAGTTCCACACCTCCACAGCAAGCCCCCGGGAGACATACAGCTCCGCGCCGAAACGCACATACTCCCGCGCCGACATGGGCACCTGCATGAGGTAGATGATGCGGGCAATTTCCACCATACGACTCTTCCTGTTCTTCCGCCGCCTCAAGGCGTCCCCACTCTAGCCAACATTGGCGAATCATGCTATATTTAAATCTTAAGTTTCCAAAAAGGAAAGCAAGCATGAATTTTAAAAATGCGCGGGTTCTGGTCACGGGCGCGGGCGGGTTTATCGGCAGCCACCTCACGGAGGCGCTGCTGGCCAAAGGCTGCCGGGTGCGCGCGTTTGTGCGCTACAATTCCTCCAATTCCTGGGGCTGGCTGGAGGAGCTCTCCAAGGACGCCTTGGCCGATGTGGAAATTTTCAGCGGCGATATCCGCGACCCCAACGGCGTGCGCGAGGCCTGCCGCGACATGGAGGCTGTTTTCCACCTGGCCGCGCTGATCACCATTCCTTTCAGCTACCACTCGCCCGACAGCTACGTGGACACCAACATAAAAGGCACGCTCAACGTCCTGCAGGCGGCCCGCGATTTTCAGACGCCGCGCATTTTCGCCACTTCCACGTCCGAAGTCTACGGCACGGCGCAATATGTGCCCATTGACGAGGCCCATCCCTTCCAGGGCCAGTCGCCTTATTCGGCCACCAAAATCGGGGCGGACCGCATTGCCGAGAGCTTTTACCGCAGTTTCTCCCTGCCCGTGACCATTGTGCGGCCTTTTAACACTTACGGGCCGCGCCAGTCCGGCCGGGCGGTCATTCCCACGATCATCACCCAGCTCTTGTGCGGGGCCGAAGAAATTTCCCTGGGCAGCCTTGAGCCCACGCGCGACTTTAACTTCGTCACCGACACGGCCGCCGGTTTTCTGGCCATTGCGGCCACGGACAAAACCATTGGCCAAGAAATCAACATCGCCACACAGCGGGAGATTTCCATCGGCGATCTGGCCGCCGAGCTCATTCGCCAGATCAATCCCGCAGCCCGTATCGTCACCCGCAGCGAACGCATCCGGCCGGAAAAGAGCGAAGTGGAGCGCCTCCTGGGTTCGGCAGCCAAAATCAGGTCCCTTACGGATTGGTCGCCCCAATACGACCTGGCCAAAGGCCTCGCCGAAACCATTGCCTGGTTTAAGCGGCCCGGGCATCTCGCCCGCTACAAGGCCGAACTATATAACATCTAACCTCTTAACCTCCGCCGCAAGCGCCGTACGCGCCCGGCAAGGAGTTTCTATGCCCGCCCAACACTTTGGCCGCATCATTGAATTCGTTAAAGATCTGTACCCCAACGAAGACCCTGTGCCTCTGCACGCCCCCCGCTTTCGCGGCCGGGAGAAGGAATATTTAAATGACTGCATTGACTCCACCTTTGTATCTTACGTGGGCGCGTATGTGACCCGCTTTGAAGAGCACATCCGCGAGTTTACCGGCGCGGGCTACGCCGTGGCCACAGTCAACGGCACGGCCGCCCTGCACCTGGCCCTGCTTACCTGCGGCGTGGGCCAGGGCGACGACGTGATCACCTCGCCCCTGACTTTTGTGGGCACCTGCAACGGCATTGCCCACAGCGGCGCCCAGCCCTGTTTCGTGGACATTGACATGGACAGCTTAAGCCTTTCCCCCGAAGCCGTGGATGAATTTTTGCGCAAAAGCGCCCAACTCGGCCGGGACGGTTACACCTATAACAAGCACACCGGCCGGCGCATTGCGGCCTGTCTGCCTGTGCACGTGTTCGGCCACGTGGCCCGCATGCCCGAAATTATGGACGTCTGCGCGGCCTGGAATCTCCAGGTCATTGAGGACGCGGCCGAATCCCTGGGCTCTTATTTGGGCGGCCGCCACTCCGGCGTGTTCGGGCGCATGGCCATCTTAAGCTTCAACGGCAACAAAGTGGTGACCACGGGCGGCGGAGGCATGCTTATCACCAATAACGCCGACCTCGCGGCCCGCGCCCGGCACCTGTCCACCACGGCCAAAGTGCCCCACGCCTGGGAATTCAACCACGACATGGTGGGCTACAATTACCGCATGCCCAACGTCAACGCGGCCATCGGCTGCGCTCAGATGGAAAGCCTCCCCGCCCACCTGGCCGACAAGCGGGCCACAGCCCTGCTGTATCACGATTTTTTCGCCTCCTTGGGCATTGAAGCCCTCAAAGAACGGGAAGGCACCACTTGCAACTACTGGCTCAACGGTTTTTACGCGGACAGCCGCCAGGCCCGCGACGAGTTTCTGGCCCTGGCCAAAGAAAATGGCGTCCAGGCCCGACCGGTGTGGACCCTGATGTCCCGTCTGCCCATGTACAACCAGTGCCCGGCCGGACCTTTCCCCAACGCGCGCTGGGTTGAGGAGCGCCTGGTCAACATTCCCAGTTCCGTGCGCCTGCCTGGGGCCTAGGCGGGGAAGCGGCCGCCGGAGAAGGGGAATCAGAAGGAGCTAAACCCCTTCTGGTTCCCCTTTCCCGGACCCCGCCCCCTCCTTAACCCTTATTGGGGGGCGGCAGGGAAGAGTGCTTCTATAAAGCTGAGCGGAGTGAAGCAATGGGCGGTGAGCGGGTTGGAATTTTTGCCGCCATGCCCCGCCTGCGCTGGGAATCCTGGCCGCAAACGGAAAGACGGAAAAAGATCGCGCCCCGGAAAGCTTCTTAAAAACGCTGGAAGGCGTGGACAGCTTGCGAGAGTCTCTTAACTGGAAAATATTTTGAGATTTTACTAAATTTTTATAAAAGTGACGGATGTATGCCTGAGAATTCTTTTGCCGCCCGCCCCAGAATCTGCGTGGTCACCGCGGCCCGTTCCGAATACGGCCTGCTGCGCTGGCTGATGCAGGACATTAAAGACGATCCGGACCTTGACCTGCAAATCCTGGTCACCGGCTCGCACCTTGCCCCGGAATTCGGCCTCACCGTCAAAGAAATCATTGAACAGGGCTTTGTGGTTGACGCCGCTGTGGACATGCTTCTGGCCTCTTCGTCCGTGGCGGCCACGGCCAAGGGCATGGGGCTGGCCGGCATCGGCGTGGCCGATGCCCTGCAGCGCCTCGCGCCGGATTTGCTGTTCGTGCTCGGCGACCGCTACGAACTGCTGCCCATTTGCGGCGCGGCCCTGGTCATGGGCATTCCCATGGCCCACGCCTCGGGCGGCGACGTTACCGAAGGCGCCATTGACGACCAGATCCGCCACGCCGTGACCAAGATGGCGGCCCTGCACTTTCCCGGCTCGGAAGACTCGGCCCGGCGCATCGCCCAGATGGGCGAGGAGCCCTGGCGCATTCACCTGGTCGGCGAAGCGGGCCTGGACAACCTGCGCCGCTTGCCGCATCTTCCCCGTGAGGCCCAGGCCGCAGACCTCGGCCTTGACCCGGCCAAAGACTGGGCCGTGCTCACCTGGCACCCGGAAACCAAATGCAGCGTCCAGGAAAATCTCATGGTCCTCTGGGACATAGTTAATACCCTGATGGAGCACGAAAATCTGCAAATCCTGGCCACTTACGCCAATGCCGATTACGGCGGCCAGGAAATCAACGAACAGCTCGAATTGGCCGCTTTTGCCCACGAAGGGCGCATCAAGGTGCATAAAAACCTGGGCCAGTTGCGCTACATCAATCTCCTGCGCCAAGCGAAGCTCATGGCCGGCAACTCCTCCAGCGGCGTGCTCGAGACCCCGGCCCTGGGGCTGCCCGCCCTGAACGTGGGCGACCGCCAAAAAGGCCGCCTGCCCGCTCCCAATATCGTTTCCTGCGCCCGTGACGCGGTTTCCATCGCCAGGAGCCTTAAAAAACTGCTCGCGCCCCAATTCACTGAAAAACTGAGCAAGGCCGATGTGGATAATCCTTACGGCGACGGCTTTTTTGCTGAAAAAACCCTGGCTGTGCTCAAAGACATGCTGCAAAACAAGAGCCGTGAGGAACTCCTGCGCAAGAAATTCGTCGACCTGAAGCGGCCGCGCGCCGCCGCAAGCGCGGTTCCAGCCAAGGTGGCCAAGTCATGAGCCGGGTGTTCATCATTGCCGAGGCCGGGGTCAATCACAACGGCGATTTAAATCTGGCCCGCCGCCTGGTGGACGTTGCCGCCGACGTCGGGGCCGATGCGGTCAAATTCCAGACCTTCAAGGCCGAGCGCCTGGCTTCGCGCCAGGCCCCGCGCGCCGAATACCAGAAGGAAAATCTTGGCCAAGGCGGGGAGCAGGACCAGATCTCCATGCTGCGCAAGCTGGAGCTGGACGAGGCCGCCCATGTCGAACTCATGGCGCACTGCCGGGCGCGGAACATTGAATTCATGTCCACGCCCTTTGATCACGAAAGCATAGTGCTCCTGGAGCGCCTCGGCGCGGCCCGCTATAAAATCCCGTCCGGCGAGGTCAATAACCTGCCCTACCTGCGCCGCATCGCCGCTTTGGGCAAACCCGCCATTTTGTCCACCGGCATGTGCACCCTGGAAGACGTGCGCGCCGCCGTCAACGCCCTGACCGCCGCCGGCCAGGACCCGCGCGCCCTTTCCATTCTGCACTGCAACTCCGGCTATCCCACGCCTGACGCCGACGTCAACCTGCGGGCCATGCTCACCCTGGCCGCCGCTTTCCCGCAAACGGCCGGCATCGGCTACTCCGACCACACCCTGGGCCTGGAAGCCGCCCTGGCCGCCACCGCCCTGGGCGCGAACATCATTGAAAAACACTTTACCCTCGACCGCGACCTGCCGGGGCCTGACCACAAAATTTCCCTGCTGCCCCACGAGCTTGCGGCCATGGTCAACGGCATCCGGCGCATCGCAACCATGCTGGGCAGCCCGGACAAGCGGCCCACGCCATCGGAAATCCCCAATATCGCCATTGCCCGCAAAAGCATCGTGGCCGCCCGGCCCATCGCGGCCGGGGAAATATTCACGGAAAACAACCTCATGGCCAAACGCCCCGGCAACGGCCTCTCCCCCATGCTCTGGGACTCGGTCATCGGCCGCCCCGCCCCGCGCGGCTTTGAAGCGGATGAGTTGATAGAGATTGAGTGAGGCGGGGGGGGGGGGGGGGGGGGGGGGGGGGGGGGGGGGGGGGGGGGGGGGGGGGGGGGGGGGGGGGGGGGGGGGGGGGGGGGGGGGGGGGGGGGGGGGGGGGGGGGGGGG
>JAVBRZ010000048.1:0-20237 GCA_031547425.1 Desulfovibrionaceae bacterium | reverse complement strand
TGATGAGGCCGCAACCAAGCTGGAGCAGGCCAAGCACGACTTCTGGGTCTTTCTCAATGCCGAGACCAATCGGGTCAACGTCATTTATAAGCGCAGCAATGGTGATTTCGGCCTGATAGATCCCGATGTCTAAACCGTATTGCAGTTAACCGCCGGCATGAAATGCGCTGTTTGGCATGCGCGTTTCATGCCGCTTTTATATTAAGCGCAAACTATGATCGAACACCTGGACCAGGAAGACGCCTATTTCCCGGTAATCATCGTCACGGGACTCGCCGGCGCGGGTAAAAGTACAGTGCTGCAGGCCTTTGAGGACCTGCGCTATTTTACTGTGGACGGCCTGCCTGTGGAGTTGGGCGCGGAACTGGTTAAGGTGCTCAATGAGGAGACGCTTTTTCAATATCGGGGGCTGGTCCTGGGCATGGATTTGCGCCAGCCCCATTTCCTGGATTCTTTTCACAAGACGGTGGGCGCTTTGGCCGGTGTGGGCATAAAGCCCACAATTCTTTTTGTGGAAGCCAACCCCGAGGTGCTCACGCGCCGCTATGCCACCACCAGGCGCCCGCACCCCCTTGAGCGGGAAGGCTTCAGCCTGGGTCACGCCATGACCGAAGACCGCCATAGGCTTATGGGGTTGCGCGAGATGGCGGATTTTATTGTGGATACCTCGGCATACAATATTCATGATTTACGCCGGTTTATCCAGAAGAAGTGGGCCAAGGTCAATGCCGATAAAATTCACGCTTTCAAGGTTAATCTCATTTCTTTCGGTTTTAAATACGGCCTGCCGGCGGATGCGGACATGGTCCTGGATTTTCGTTTTCTGCCCAATCCTTATTTTGTGCCTGAGCTTAAAGAGTTGACCGGGCGGGATGGCAACGTGGCGAAATATGTGCTGGAAGGCGCGGCAGGGCGTGAGGCGTACGCCAAGGTCGAGAAATTTCTGCTGGAGATGCTCCCCTTTTATGAGGCGGAGGGGCGCTACCGCATTTGCATAGCCATTGGCTGCACCGGCGGCAGGCACCGTTCGGTGGCGATAAGCGAAGCCCTTTACAAGGCGCTGAAAAAGGCGGACTATGCGGTCATTCTGGAGCACCGGCACATGGAGCTGTAGTTTTGCATTTTGCCTCGTGTTGCGAAGAGCGCGCGGCGGTCCTGTCAGAATACAAGAAGGAATGCATGGTGAAATATGAACGATGAAGGCACGCCGCGCCGTGTGGGCATAATTATATTCACCCACGCGGATTACGGCAGAGCGCTCATGGGTTCCGCCGAGGGGATTCTCGGCGTTCAGGAGGGCTATGAAATTTTAAGTGTGGGCAGCGGCGTGGATGTGGAAGCGATCATGGCTTCCCTGCGCAATGCTGTGGAGCGCCTGGATAGCGGCAGCGGGGTGGTGGTGTTTACCGACATGTTTGGAGGCACGCCCAGCAATTTGGCCATTTCGCTGTTGGGCAGCCTCAATGTGGAAGTCATTACCGGCGTGAATCTGCCCATGCTTTTACGCGCTTTAAGCAAACGCAGTGAAAACCTGATGGATCTTGCCCGCGAAGCGCGCGAGGCCGGGGTGCAGGGCATTGTGGCGGCCGGTGAAATTTTGCGGCAAAAAAGTAAAGATGGTTAAGCATGCTTTGGGTCAGAGTGGACAATCGTCTGGTGCACGGGCAGGTTATTGAGACTTGGCTGCCGTACACCAATGCTTCTCATTTATTGGTGGTCAATGACGACCTGAGCGCCGATGCCTTGCGTCAAACCATCATTTCCCTGGCTGTGCCCTCGCGCATCAAACTCCAATTTTTAAAAGTGGAGTCCTCTTGCGCCGCGTTAAACGCCATTTGCCCGGAAGAAAATAATATTTTGATGCTGCTGGCTGATTGTCGGGACGCCCTGCGTGCCTTTGACGCCGGCATTCTTTTTCCCGCGCTGAATGTCGGCAATCTTCATTATGGCCCGGGCAAACGCCAGATTTGTTCCCATGTAGCTCTGTCCGAAGAGGACGAAGCCTGCCTGGTCCAACTCAAAGCCCACAGCGTGAAGCTGGATTTTCGTTGCGTGCCCAATGAGATCATCCATTTAGAGGAGTGGTGAGGTGGAGAGCCTGTCTTTGCCGGCTCCGATGATGTTGTTCGCCATTCTGCTTTTTTGCATGGCGGCCGCGTTTCGCTATTCAGTATGCACGGGCATGCTGGACCGGCCTTTGATTGTAGGCGTCATTTGGGCCGCGTTTACCGGCGAGTGGGCAATGACCATGAAACTTGCCCTTTTCTTCGAGCTGTTCTGGCTGGATCTTATGTACGTGGGCACATATATTCCGCCGTTTTCAGCCATGTCCCTGCTCATGTGCGTGCTCCTGGTGGATTACTTCAATATCAGCGAAGTGCAGCAGCTTCCGCTGCCTTTGCTGCTTTCCCTGCCTTGGTCCCTGACCGGCGCGGCTGTGGAGCGCTGGATGCGCCAGCGCCAGTCCATGTTGTATTTCACGCTGGTGGAGCGGGGGGAAGCCGCGCGCCAGCACTGTGTGCCCGGACGCGTGTTTGCGCGGTGCGTTTTAAAACTTATGGCCCTGCAGGCCGTGGTTTTTGCTGGCTGCTACACCATTACTGAAAATTTCGGCCATTTGCTCGTCCATTGGGTTAGCCTGCCCGCCTTTTCCTGGTTGAACTGGGGACTGGTCTGGACTTTGGGCGCGGCCATGGGCGGCTTCATGGCCTTGCGCACCAGGCGGGCCTATGCCGTGTTCACGGCGGCCATTGCCGGTGTGCTGGTTTACCTCCTTGTGTGATCTTCCGGATTATTTCTTGAAAATCGGGCGATTATGGCCGTCCGGCAGTTGACAACCCATAAATAAGCGGATATTAAAAAACGCTTCAAGGCGCAGGGAGCGATTCTCTGCTGACCGTAAAACGCGCCTGTTCAGGCGTGTTTTTTTGGTGAAAACAAGATGTTATCGCCTGTTTGTGTGATTGATGCGCCGGACAAAGATGGTTTGCCCGGAACGTTTTAATACTTTAACTACTTTATTGTTTTCAGGAGAAGTGACATGTCTGCAAATGTGGGATTGTGGTGTGCATTGGGGTGCGCGCTGCTTGCCGTCATTTACGGGATAGCCGCCAGCATAAAGATTCTGGCTCTGCCCGACGGCAATGAACGCATGAGAGCCATTGCCGGCGCGGTTCAGGAAGGCGCCAAGGCTTATCTTAACCGTCAATACATGACCATCGGCCTCGTGGGCGTAGTCTTGTTCGCGCTGATCTGGGGCTTGCTTGACCGCAATACTGCTCTCGGTTTTGCCGTGGGCGCTGTGCTTTCCGGCATTGCCGGTTACGTGGGCATGAACGTCTCCGTGCGCGCCAACGTGCGCACCGCCGAAGCCGCCCGCTCCGGTCTGCCTCAGGCCCTTAGCGTGGCCTTCCAGGGCGGGGCCATCACCGGCATGCTGGTGGTGGGCCTGGGTCTTTTTGGCGTGGCCGGCTACTTTTATTTCCTCAGTTCCACCGCTGAAGCTGGCCTCGCCATGAGCGAAGTGATTAAGCCTCTGGTGGGCCTTGGCTTCGGAGGCTCCCTGATTTCAATCTTCGCCCGGTTAGGTGGCGGCATTTTCACCAAGGGCGCCGACGTGGGCGCGGACCTCGTGGGCAAAGTGGAAGCCGGCATCCCTGAGGACGATCCCCGCAACCCCGCGGTTATCGCTGATAACGTGGGCGACAACGTGGGCGACTGCGCGGGCATGGCCGCCGACCTTTTTGAAACTTATGCCGTGACCATTATCGCCACCATGCTTTTGGGCGCGCTGATGATCACCAACGCCGCTTTTGAAGCCGCTGTGTACCCTCTGGCCCTGGGCGGCGCGTCCATCGTGGCCTCGGTCATCGGCTGTTTCTTCGTGCGCGGCAAAGACGGCGCCAAGATCATGAACGCCCTGTATCGCGGCTTGATTATCGCCGGGCTCATTTCCATGGTGGCGTTTTACCCCATCACCACCATGCTGATCCCCGCCGACGCCCTGGGACCGGGCACCAACGCCCACATGGCCCTGTTCTTCTCGGCCGCCATCGGCCTCGTGTTGACCGGCCTTTTGGTATACATCACTGAATTCTACACCAGCACGCATTACAGCCCGGTGCAGAAAATCGCGGCTGCTTCCCAGACCGGCCATGCCACCAACATCATCGCCGGCCTCGGCCTGTCCATGAAAGCCACGGCCTGGCCCGTGCTGGCCGTGTGCGGCGCCATCTGGGCCTCCTACGCTCTGGCCGGACTTTACGGCATCGCCATTGCCGCCACTTCCATGCTGTCCATGACCGGGATCATCGTGGCCATCGACGCTTACGGCCCGATCACCGACAACGCGGGCGGCATCGCGGAAATGGCCGAGATGGACGAATCCGTGCGCGCGGTCACCGACCCCCTGGACGCCGTGGGCAACACCACCAAAGCCGTGACCAAAGGCTACGCCATTGGCTCCGCCGGTCTCGCCGCCCTGGTGCTCTTTGCCGACTATACCCACGCCCTGGAAGGCGTGGGCCGCCATGTCAGCTTTGACCTGTCCAACCCGGCCGTAATTATCGGCCTGTTCATCGGCGGGCTGGTGCCTTACCTGTTCGCCTCCATGGCCATGGAAGCCGTGGGCCGGGCCGCCGGCTCCGTGGTTACCGAAGTGCGCCGCCAGTTCAAGGAAATCTCCGGCATCATGGAAGGCACCACCAAACCCGACTATTCCCGGGCTGTGGACCTGCTTACCCGCGCGGCCATCCGTGAAATGATCATTCCCTCCCTCCTGCCGGTCCTGGTGCCGGTGGTGGTGGGCCTGGGCATGAAATATCTCATGGGTCCGGACGCCGGTGTGCAGGCCCTGGGCGGCCTGCTCATGGGCACCATCATCACCGGTTTGTTCGTGGCCATTTCCATGACCACCGGCGGCGGCGCCTGGGACAACGCCAAGAAATACATTGAAGACGGCAATTTCGGCGGCAAGGGTTCTGAAACCCATAAAGCCTCCGTTACCGGCGACACTGTGGGCGACCCCTATAAAGACACCGCTGGCCCGGCCGTGAACCCGCTGATCAAGATCATCAACATTGTGGCCCTGATGATCGTGCCCCTGGTAGCTTAAGCGCGGATTACAAAAAATGAAAAGGCGGCCACTCTTACGATAAAGAGCGGCCGCCTTTTTTATAACACTCATACTCAAAACAAGCTCATGCCGGAACCGTTGTATTATATTTCTTCCCAAGCCCATTCCCCCTCTTGGGGCGCGGACTTGGCAGGCCTTGCGGCTTTGCCCGGCTGGCGGGGGACGGAGCGCCTCTGGGCCGGCGGCGAAGAGTTTGCGCTGCCAGGCATCGGCAAGGCTCTGGCCGCCCGTAAGCTTTGGGATATTCCCGCGGCCGGTTTTCTTTGCGCTGAAACCACCTCGACATTTGATCTGGCTTGGAATTTGGTTAAGCAAAATCTTCTGCCCTGCTGGGGTTTTGCGCTGGCGGCCGCCCAAAGCGCCGGACGCGGCCAGTTGCGCCGTTATTGGCGCTCCGTCCCCGGCAATCTTTACGCGACCTTTCGTCTGCCCCAAGACATGAACGTGGAAGCCGGGGCGTTGCTCACCGGGTATTTGCTGCAACGGGCTCTCACCACGCTGGGGGCGGCAGTTAAAATAAAATGGCCCAACGACCTTATCCAGGACGGCCGCAAGGTGGGCGGCATTTTACTGGAAGAGCGGGAAGGGGTGGTGCTGGCCGGAGTGGGGGTGAATCTCGCCCAAGCTCCGGACTTGGCGGAGCTTAAGTCCGGCGGCGAGCAAAGCAAGCCTTTTCCGGCCGGGGTGCTGCGCCTTGAAAACTCCTCTCCGCGCATGCGCCAGCCGGCCGTGCTCAATGTCTGGCTTACGCTTGTGAAACAAATAACTTTAAGGTATGAACAAGACCTTGCCTGTCGGTCGCTTGCGCAAAGACTGGCTCTGCTGGAGAGCTGCCTGGCCTTTAAAGGCGCCATGGTCACTGTCCATGAGCCCAGTTTTTCCGATACGGATTCTCTCTGCCCCGAACCCAGCGTTTCCGGGCGAATCAAGGGACTCGGCCCCAAAGGAGAGCTGCGCCTGCTGCTCTCGTCCGGCCGGGAGCGATTGCTGCATAACGGCACTTTAAGTTTTGTCGAATAGTTAAAGTGTACTTTTTAAATCTGTTGTTTTTATGAGGATGCCATGAAGAGTTTTGACCAGGTTTTGGAAGAGATCAGGGGCAAGCGCATACTGGTCGCCAACCGGGGTATTCCGGCGCGCCGTATTTGTCGGGCTATCAGAGAACGCTTTGACGCCGTGGCCGTGATGACCGCCACGGACATAGACAAAACTTCGCCCGCCGCCGGTTCAGCCCAGGAACTGCTGCTGCTGGGCAAGGAGCCTTCGGCTTATCTGGACCTGGACAAAATCATCCATCTGGCCAAACAGCGCGATATCATCGGCATCCACCCCGGCTGGGGCTTTGCCTCTGAAGATAAATCCTTCCCGGCCAAGTGTCGGGAAGCGGGCATTGTTTTTATCGGATCGGCGCCCGAATCCATGGAGCTTTTGGGCAATAAAGTTGAAGCCCGCGCCCTGGCTACCCGCCTGGGCATCCCGGTGGTGCCCGGTTCGGATAAAGCTGTGGATATTCCGGAAGCGCGCCGCATTGCCAAGGAAATTGGCTTTCCGGTCATGCTCAAGGCCGAAGGCGGCGGCGGCGGACGCGGCATTTTCGTTATTAACCAGGAATCAGAGCTGGATGACGCCTTTGAAAAAGCCTCGGCCATGGCCCAGGCTTCCTTTGGTAACCCCCGCCTGTTTGTGGAAAAATATCTGACCAGCGTGCGTCACCTGGAGATTCAGATGATCGCCGACCAGTATGGCAATATGTACGCCTTTGATGAGCGTGACTGCACCATTCAGCGCAATCACCAGAAGCTCATTGAAATTACGCCTTCGCCCTGGTCGGGCATGACCGTTGAACTGCGCGAGCGCCTTAAGGACTATGCCCGCAAGCTGGTGCGCGAAGTGGGCTATTATTCGCTGTGCACTGTGGAGTTTTTGATCACGCCTGACGGCACGCCTTACCTTATCGAGGTCAACACTCGTTTGCAGGTGGAACACGGTATCACGGAATGCCGCTACGGCATTGACCTGGTGGAAGAGCAGATCGCCGTGGCCTTTGGCTCCAAGCTGCGGTTTACGGAAAAAACCGTGCACCCGGCGCACTATGCCATGCAGGTGCGCATTAACTGCGAAGACCCCAAAAACGGTTTTGCCCCCAACTCCGGCCTGATTACCCGCTACGTGTCCTCGGGCGGTCCGGGTGTGCGCCTGGACTCCAATATGTCCGCCGGATACGAGTTTCCGTCCAACTACGACTCGGCCGGGTCCCTGCTTATTTCCTACGGCGCCGACTGGGAAAAGGTTATCGGCACCATGCAGCGGGCCTTGCGCGAATACTTCATCGGCGGGGTGAAAACCACCATTCCGTTTTATCGCCATATTCTCAAGCACCCCAAATTCATTGCCGCGGACTTCGACACCAGCTTCATTGTTCGGCATCCGGAAATTCTGCATTACACCGACATTGAACCTGAAGCCGAGCGCCTGGCCCGCCTGGTGGCGGAAATCAGCGCCAAAGGCTATAATCCGCACATTCAGCTGGGCGAGTACCGTTCGCGCGACACGCCGCGCATGCTGCCCTTTAATCCGGCTCTGCCCGATATAGACTCCAGGCTGCGCAACACGCCTTCGCCGTATCCCAGAAACGACCGCGTCGCGCTGCTTGAATATATCCGCGATTCCGATCACGTGCATTTTACGGACACCACGGGCCGCGACAATACCCAGTCCAACACCAGCTGCCGGCAGCGCCTGGCTGAGGACGCCCTGGTGGCGCCATATTTGGACAATTGCGGCTTTTTCTCCCTGGAAAACGGCGGCGGCGCCACCTTCCACGTGGCCATGCTGGCCAATATGACTTACCCCTTCTCTGAGGCGGAAGAGTGGAATCGCCTGGCCCCCAAAACTTTAAAACAAATTCTGGTGCGCTCCACCAACGTGCTCGGCTACAAGCCCCAGCCCAGAAACCTGATGCGCATTACCGGCGAAATGGTGTGCGAGCACTTCCATGTGGTGCGCTCCTTTGACTTCCTCAATCACATTGAGAACATGAAACCCTTTGCCGAGGTGGTGCTGCATCACCCCACAGCGGTGTTTCAGCCGGCCATCTCCTTAAGCCAGGCCAAAGGCTTTGACGTGCCGCACTATTTAAGTGTGGCCGAGGCCATTTTGGAACAGACTGGCAATATCTTGGGTGTCGGCAGCCAGGCGGCGGCCGAGCATATTATTCTGGCGCTCAAAGACATGGCCGGGGTATGCTCGCCCACGTTCATCGCCGCTTTGGTGGGCGAGATTCGCAAGCGATGGCCCCGCCTCATTGTGCAGTACCACCGGCACTGCACCGACGGTTTGTTCATTCCGGCCGTGGCCGCCGCGGCCAGAGCCGGAGCGCATATTCTGGACGCCAGCATGGGCGCTGCCGTGCGCTGGTATGGCCAGGGTGACGTAGTGGCCACAATGGCTTACCTGGAAAATGAATTGGGCATGAAGACCAATTTGAACAAAGCCATGCTGCGCGACACCAACTTTGTGCTCAAGCAGATCATGCCCTATTACGATCGTTACGTGTCGCCCTATTTCCAGGGCGTGGATTATGACGTGGTCAACCACGGCATGCCCGGCGGCGCCACCTCCACCTCCCAGGAAGGGGCCATGAAGCAGGGCTATATCCGCCTTCTGCCTTATATGCTGCGCTTCCTGGCCGGGGCGCGCAAGATCGTGCGCTATCACGACGTCACCCCGGGATCGCAGATTACCTGGAACACCGCCTTTCTGGCTGTGACCGGCGCATTCAAGCGCGGCGGAGAGCAGGAAGTCCAGGCCCTTCTGGAGGTGCTGGAAGAAGTGGGCGCGAACCCCGAAGAACAACTGTCCGCCGAGGCCAAGCGCAATCGTCTGGCCATTTATCGTGACTGCAACGACGCTTTCCGCGATTTGCTGCTCGGCAAGTTCGGCAGACTCCCCCTGGGCTTCCCGGCCGACTGGGTATATGAAAGCGCTTTTGGCTCCAAATGGCAAAAAGCCATTGCGGCACGGCGCGAAGACTCCCCTCTGGACGTGTTGCGGGACGTGGATTTGGCGGCCGAGCGCGGGTCTTTGGCTGAAATTATCAAGCGCGAGCCCACGGACGAGGAATTTGTGCTCTACCTCAATCACCCCGGCGATGCGGTCAAAGTCATCAACCTTAAAGCCGCTTATGGCGACCCCAATCATCTGCCGCTGCATATCTGGTTTGAAGGCATGCAGCCCGGCGATGAAACGGAGTTTTTCGACTCCAGCGGCAAACCGCATCAGATTGCCCTGATCTCCATTTCGCACGTTGACGACTCCGGGGCCTGCGTGGTGCGTTATGTCCTGGACTCCAGCCTCATCGCCACGGAAGTTCAGGTGGGCGATCCTGTGCGCGAAGCCGGCAAAAGCAGCGCCAAAGCCAACCCTGATAACCCTTACGAAGTGGGCGCGCCCAGCTCCGGCGATTTGTGGATCATGCACGCACAAGTGGGCAAGATCGTGCGCAAGGGCGAAGAGTTGTTTAACATCTCCATCATGAAACAGGAAAAGGCCGTGACGGCGCCTGTGGACGGCGTGGTGCTGCGCATGCTTAAAACCGCCGACTTTAAACACAACAAGGAAATGGTTCCGGTGCGTGAAGGGGAGCTTCTGGTGGAACTCGGCCCGGTGCCCAAAACTTGTCCCATTGAAAACTGCGGCAAACCCATTCCCATGGACGACATGCAATACTGCCCCTATTGCGGTGGAGACTTGTCCGGCATCTGAAGCGGCGTGTTATCTGAGATTGAAAAGGGGCTGGAAAAAATATAGACTAAAAATTCCTCTGTATTTTCCGGGAATTTGAAGCAAGCATGCCGCTAAGGGGGAGGTGGGGCTCACCCTGGCGTTTAACGCTACAGGAGAAGGACATGGCCAAGTTGCAGGACAGCAAACTCAAAACTGACAAACCCGCGGGCAAGGCGGCGGGCAAGCACAAGGTTGACGACATGCACACTGTATCCGGTTCCAAGGCGACGGGGGCTCAAACCAATAAAGACAAGGATCTGACCAAAAAGCTGGTGCTCACCGGCGCTGATATTGTGGCCATTGGCGAAGAATCGGAAGTCCTGGTGGGCGGCAAAAACTATAATACCGCAGTGATCAGCCAGGTGGAAGGCGTGCGCACTCCGCAGTTCAGGGCTGTTTCCGCCCTGGCTTTTCACCAGCTTCTTGATGAGTCCAAAGTCAGCGGCTCCCTGGTCCGCAAAACCGTGGACAAAGAATACGCCCGCATTGATTGGAATGATCCGGAAATCAACAAAGACTCCGAGTTCCTGCAAAAATTCGTACGCAACCTGGCCAAGGAAATTCGCGTCAGCCTAGAACAGGACGCGGCGCAGGCCCAGACCAAGCTGCGCTCGTTTATAAACCATGTGGTGGAAGGTTTCGCCACCTCGCCAGAAGGCATCGACAACCTGCGCAAGCGCTCCGTGCTGGTGCAGGTGGCCATTTTATCCGCGGTCTTGCCCAGGGAGGTCGAAGAAAGCGCCCGCCAGGCTTACCGCGACATTTGCAAAGAAGCCGGCGAGGACAATGTGCCCGTGGCCGTGCGCTCTTCCGCTGCGGGTGAGGATTCCCGCAAGAAAGCCTTTGCCGGCCTGCAGGACACTTATTTGAATATTGTGGGCGAGGATGCCGTGGCCCAGGCCTATCACTGGGACTGCGCCTCGGCCTATAACTTGCGCAGCATGACCTACCGCCGCGAGGCCATTTTGGACGCTATGGCCAAAACCGAGGCCACGGGCGATGAAAGTTTTGCTGAAAAGGCCAAGGAAGAATGGGCCATTGAAAATACCTCCCTGTCTGTGTGCATGATGCGCATGATCAACCCGGTTATTTCCGGCACGGCATTCTCCGCCGATACGGCCACCGGCTGCCGGGGCACCGACCGCCACGATCTGGTGTCCATTGACGTCAGTTACGGCCTGGGCGAGGCTGTGGTGGGCGGCATCGTCACCCCGGACAAATACGAAGTTTTTCAGCGCGATGACGGCGAGCCGGTGGTGATTCGCCACATGGGCTGCAAGGACGTGAAAATCGTTTATGACGATAAAGGCGGCACCAAAAAGGTGCCGGTGCCGGAAAACGAAATTTATCGCTGGGCTATTCCCATTTCCACGGCTGAAAGCATCGCTTGCGGCGTGCGGGCCATTACCCGCGCTTATGGTGGAATTATTATGGACACGGAGTTCTGCATCGACAACGACGGCGAGTTGTGGTTTGTGCAGGCCCGCCCGGAAACCCGCTGGAATGAAGAGCTGGAGCTGCATCCTAATATTATTTTCATGCGTCGCCATGAAGTGGAGGAAGAAGCCCTGGCTTCGGCCGAGCTGGTGTTGGAAGGCAACGGCGCCTCACGTGGGGCGGGGCAGGGCAGGGTCAAATTTTTGCGCTCGGCCCTGGAGCTTAACCGCATCCAGAAAGGCGACGTGCTGGCCGCCGAGCGCACCGACCCGGACATGGTGCCGGGCATGCGCATCGCTTCCGCCATTTTGGCAGACGTGGGCGGCGACACGAGCCATGCGGCCATTACTTCGCGCGAATTAGGCATTCCCGCGGTCATCGGCATCCAGAATCTGGCCGTGCTGCGCTCCCTGGACAACCAGGATATGACTGTGGACGGCACTCGCGGCCACGCCTACCGGGGTCTTCTGCCTTTGTTTGAAGTGGGCGGGGAAATGGATCTTGATGAGCTTGAGTCCACCAAAACCAAGGTGGGACTGGTGCTGGCCGACGTCAACCAGGCCATGTTCCTGTCGCGTCTGCGCCGCTCCAAGGATTTTGAAGTGGGCCTGCTGCGCGCCGAATTCATGCTCGGCAACGTGGGCGCCCACCCCCAGGCTTTGGAAGCCTTTGACAACGGCACGCTGCAGAGCAGGGTGGATGAAAAACTCTGCGAACTGGATGTGCAGCTTTCCAAGCTTTTGCGCGAGCAACTGGCCGCCGGGCTCATCGGCGTGGACATGCGCCTGCGCGACTATGTGGGCGCCATTACCGGCATGACCGAAGAAATCAGTTCCGTCACGGCCATTGATAATTTGCGCGGCACCGATGAGGTGCTGACCATTCACCGCAAGCTGCGCGAATTGGAGAATCGTCTTGACGAGTACATGGAAAACGCCACCAAACGCATTGAGCTGTTCAAAACTTCGGTGAACTTGCGTGAACACATCCTGGCCGCCCTGGCCCTGGATGAGGAACTGACCCACCTGCACGGCAATGATCCGGACACGGTGCGCCGGCGCAGCGAAATTGAATCCAATGTGGAAGCCATGATCGCCAAGGCCAAAGATGCGCCCCTGGTGCAGGATACCCTGGCGGCCATCACCAAATTGCGCGAGGAAGTGGCCCTGCGCACGGGCCTGGTCAAGCAGATGGAGGAAGTGCGCTGCATTCCTGAAGAAATCGCCAACACTATCCGCATCCGGGGCTACCGTTCCGGCCGCGAACTGTATATCCAAACCCTGGCCCAGGGTCTGGCCCTGTTCGCCATGTCCTTTTACGGCCGTGAAGTCATTTACCGGACCACGGACTTCAAATCCAACGAGTACTGCAACCTGTTAGGCGGCGTGCTTTACGAAAACGAAGAAGACAACCCCATGCTCGGGTATCGCGGCGTGGCCCGCAATATCCACGACTGGGAAATCGAAGCCTTCAAGCTGGCCCGCTCGGTTTACGGCGGCGGCAATTTGCAGCTCATGCTGCCTTTTGTGCGTACCCTGGAGCAGGCCCGGAGCATGAAAAGCTACCTGGCCCAGGTGCATAAGCTGGAAAGCGGCGTGGGCGGCTTAAAGCTCATTCTGATGTCCGAAATTCCCAGCAACGCCATTTTGGCCAAGGAATTCATTTCCGAAGTGGACGGCTTCTCCATAGGCTCCAACGACATGACTCAGATGGTGCTGGGCACGGACCGCGACAACGCCTCCTTGGGGCACATTTACGATGAAACCGACCCGGCCGTGATCTGGGCTATTTTGGTGACCATCTTCACCGGCCAGAAATACGGCAAAAAAGTGGGCTTCTGCGGCCAGGGCGTGTCCAACAGCCGCATCTTGCGCGGGGTGGTGACCATAGCCGGCATCTCTTCCGCCTCTGTGGTCCCGGATACCTACTTTCAGACCAAGAAAGACGTGGCCGCTCTGGAAAAGGAAAACATTTCCACCGCGCAGCTGGGCGCCTGGCTTAAGAGGCGCTTCCTCGAACACCTGGGCGAAGTGCTGGAAACCAAAGGTTATGAGCATATCCTGAAAAAATATGTTTCCGCTGACGAATTGCGCGATTGGTACGAAGGGGAAATAGCCCGCCTGCACGAGCAGTTGCGCGAAAGCCTGGGCACCAACAAAGAGGATTTCTACCGCCAGGAAATGGAACAGTTCCGGGCGTTCCTGCACAAACCAGTAATTTATGCGGCCTGGGATTGGGAAGCCACGGTGTTTGACGCCCTGCGCCAGGCCGGCTTTGCCGACTTCGTGGAACAGGAGCAGGCCCTGGCCCGGCAAAGGTCTCTTCTTGGATAATAAATAACCGGACCTCCGGATTTCGTTAAGTTAAAATCGCCCCCTCGTCTTGTGTTTAACCTGGCGAGGGGGTATTTTTTGCAAAGCATGATTTCTTCTCCCACAACCTCCAAAATATGTGGCCGCCTGGCGCCGAGCCCAACAGGCTTTTTGCACCTGGGCAATGCCTGGGCTTTTTTCCTGGCCTGGCTGGGGGCGAGGAGCGGGGGCGGCCAATTGATCCTGCGCATGGAAGACATTGATCCCGTGCGCTCCAGGGGCGAGTATGCGGCCGCCATTATGGAGGACCTGCAGTGGCTGGGGCTTAACTGGGACGGCGAGGTTTACACGCAGAGCCGGCGCTTGGGCTTGTATGAACAGGCCATTGCCGGGTTCGCGGCTGAAGATCTGGTTTATCCGTGTTATTGCACCCGCAGGGAATTGCGCGAACTGGCCTCGGCCCCGCATCTGGCCGCGCCGGGCGGGCAGGCCGACGGAGTGGGGGACTTGGGCGCGCCCTATTCCGGCGTCTGCCGCAATTTGACCGCCGCGCAACGGGCCGGGATGGAGGAGGCCGGCCGCGGCTCCTGCCTACGGCTGCGTTACCCGGAACGAGATGTGGCCATTAAGGATCTGGTCTTGGGCAAGCGCGTCTTTAAGGGTGAACATTCGGGCGGCGACTTTGCCCTGCGCCGCTCAGACGGCGTATTTGCTTACCAGTTGGCCGTGTCTGTGGATGACGCGGCCATGGGCGTGACCCAGGTGGTGCGGGGGCGCGATATACTGGCATCCACGCCCCGGCAGTTGTATCTGCTTGAACTTCTGCACGCTCCAAGGCCTGAATACGCCCATTTGCCGCTGATTTTGGACCAGGAAGGCCAACGCCTGGCCAAACGGCACAATAGCTTGCGCCTGGCGAGTTTACGCGCCAAGGGGGTTTCCGCCGCCCAAATCATCGGTTGGCTGGCCTGGCTGGCCGGGCTGCAGGACAGCGCCCGCTCGGCCAAGCCTTCAGAATTTCTGCCAAGCTTTTCGTTCCGCCGCTTGCCCCAAGAAGACATTCTCCTGCGTGGTGAGAGATTGCCGGAATTCATCTTTTAACTTAAAGCCCCCCTTGAACTTTCGGGTACTCAAGGTTTAGGCCAGGCGCAAATCTCCGGCGTAAATGCTATATCCCGCAATAACTGCCAGCAGGGCGACCAGGGCAATTATCACGCCTTCCCAAGTTTTGGCGATGAACGGCAGGTTGTCCTGGCGTCGGCCGCGTAAAAAGAAGATTATGCCTGCAGCGTAAAGCACCATGGAAGCCAGCCAGAAGTTCCAGCCCGCGGCATACACCAGCCAGAAGCCGTAAACTGAGCTGGTTGCGGAAACCAGCAGCCAGGCTGGGTTGACCCTGGTCGCTTTGACGGCTTCATTGAGCGCAAACAGCGAGGAGAGCAGGTAGGGCGCCAGGGTCATGGCCGTGGCCAATTGGATAAGCACGTTATAGCCGGCATGCGCCAGCCAGGCGAACAGCAGACAGGCCGCCACCAGAATATTGCTTAGCCACAAGGCCCCGGAAGGCGTGCCGTTGCGGTTGACTATCTTGAAAATATGCGGCCCGGTGCCGTGGTCGCCCCGGCTGGTGTTGAACATGATTTCCGAGGCCAGCAGGGTCCAGGCCAGGAAGGCGCCGCCCACGGAAACGATCATGCCCAAATTGATGAGCGTGCCGCCCCAGGGGCCGAGCACATGGGTCAGCACGCCGGCCATGGACGGATTTTTCAGCGCGGCCAACTCCGCCTGGGGCAGAATGCCCAAGGAAAGGATGGAAACGCCCGCGTAAAGCAGGAAAGTGATAATAAAACCCAAAGCGGTGGACAGGCTGACGTCGCGCATGCTTTTGGCGCGGGAAGCGTAAATGGAAGCGCTTTCAATGCCGATGAACACCCAGACCGTGAACAGCATGGTGGTTTTCACCTGGTCGAGCAGGCCGCCCAGGTGCACGTTGCCTCCAAAATCAACATGGAAAGTATCCACCTGAAAGGCCAGAGTGGTGAAGGCAATAAACATGAGCACCGGGATGATTTTGGCCAATGTGACCAAGGCGTTGATAAAGGCGGCGGTTTGCACGCCGCGCAAGACCATGAAATGCACGCCCCAGAGCATGGCCATCGCGCCGATGATGGCCGGGGTGGTGGTGCCGTCGCCAAAAAATTCCAGGCCGGGAAAGCCGGACAAAGTGCCCCAGAAACCGACCAGGTAGCCGGAGTTGCCCATGCAGGCCGAAACCCACATGCCCCAGGCCATGCTGAAGCCGATAAAGTCGCCGAAGCGTTCACGCGCGTAGCCGTAGGGGCCGGTATTGATATCCGGCCGCAGCAGGGCCAGTTGTTGAAAGACTCTGGCCAGGCAAAACATGCCCACAAAAGTGATGACCCAGGCGATGAGAATGGCTTCAGGCCCGGCGCCCGAGGCCATATTTTGCGGCAGGCTGAAAATGCCGCTGCCGATAATCGCCCCGATAACCAGGGCGGTCAGGGGGAAAAGCGACAGTTTGCCGCTTTGTTCAACAGGGGACGGAGTGGTTGGAGTAGTGTTCATAGGCGGACCCCCTTTATAAAACCCTTTGCCAATATAGCCTTGCAAAGTTAAAACGCGCTACTGCACAAGTTCATCCGGCTTGTTGACCTGCCAGACTGTACCATTATACTTAAGCAAATAATCAGCTTTTTGCTCTTGTCCAGCCGCGAGGAATTCCGCAATGGCCGGGAAAGCTTCCTTAATTTCCGCCTTTTCCGCCCAGGGAGCGATCTGAGCGGTTTTCAGGCTCACTGTGACTTGCAGTTGTCCCGCCGCGATTTCCTTCCGGGCAAGGACCCGCTCGGCCGTTACCTCCGCAAACCGCAGCCTGGCGCTGGCGGGCACATGCCATTTGCGGCCTTACTCAGTTAAATCCACATGCAAGACCGGCAGTTTTTCACTTTTCCCAAAAACATTGTCCGAAATCACGGAGTCTTGTTTGGCAGTCAACACGCCGGCGTCCGCCAGGGCGAACAAAGCGGGGTGTTCGGCCCGGGATTTGGCCAAAGGCTGTTTGTGGGTAATCAGATCAAAGGGCAGAATGTGAGGAGCTTCCGCACTCCAGGCACCGGTCGGGGAAATGGCCGCGGGCGGATTTTGGGCCAGGTAGGAGTTGATGGCGGCCAGGAGTTCCTGCTCAGCGGCCTGGTTTGCCTTGTCGCTTGAACAGGCGGTTAGACAAAGAGCCAGAACCAGAGACAGGGGGACCAAAAGATAAATATATTTGCGCATAAGACCTCCATGAGAAAAATTGGGGCGGCTTGGCATGAGGGATCTTATAGGCAAGCGGACTCGGGGACAACCTAAAGCATCCAACGGCATGTTCGGTCTGAGAGGGTTATGCCTTTTGGGGTGCCTGTTGCGAAACGATTTGAGATTATTGAAAATCTCTGCATGCAACAAAGTTAACATAATTTACATTATGGGACATTGCCGCAAGCAAGGCTTTTGAGTTGCCGCCTTTGCCGCGGGTCAAAATTTCTCTTGAAAACCCGGTTCGCGAGCTATTAATAGCCATAATCTTTTCAAGTATATTTTATTGCGTTTCAAGTGAGTTGCGCGTAGTCTGCTCCTACATTCCCCATTATGGGCGTACGCGACTTTTATGCAGATATTTATCGTCACTTCATCGGGAAATATGAGCGGAGGCACGCGCCAGGCCATGTATCAGGCGCGCGGCCTGTTGGAGCGCGGCCATGAAGTGACAATTTTCACGCCGCCTGAGGCCATGGCTCGTGAATATGAGCCGGACCTGCCCTGGGGAACTTTGCCGCCCGGCCTGGGGCAATGGAAAAAAGCCCTGGAAGGCCGCCTGGACAAGACGCGGCCTTGCATCGTCCACGCTTACCACAACAAAGGCATAAAGTTCATTGCCGCTCTGGGCCTGTATTGGCGGCTCAAGGGCCTGCCCGTGGCCTGCGTGGGGCACCGCGGCGTGGTGTACCCGCCTCGTAACCCCCTGCCTTATCTTTCGCCCGGCATGCGCGCCTTTACCACCAATTCTTCCGCCTGCGCCGCCATTTTGCGAAAGATGTGCCTGGGGCTCAAGCCGGTGGAAGTTATTTACAACGCCATTCCTGACCAACGCGTGCGCCCGGTCCGCCGGCCGCAAGAAATCCGCCGGGAACTGAATATCCCGTCCGACGCCTTTGTCATCGGCACCATCGCTTTTGACGCTGAAGTAAAAGGGGTGCAGGTGCTTTTGCCGGCCTTTGCGGCCGCGAACCTGCCCCAAGCCGTACTGCTGACTGTGGGGCCCACGCCGGACAAGGACAAATGGCGCGCCATGCTCCGTGATCTGGGCATTGCATCCCAGGTGCGCATGGTGCCCAAAACCAACCAGGTGGCGGATTACCTGCAAATTATGGATTTTTTTGTCCTGCCCTCGCTGTCCGAATCGCAGCCCAACACCCTTTTGGAAGCTATGCGCCTTGGTTTGCCCGCCGGGGGCAGTGCTGTGGGGGGCGTGCCTGAATTGATTCATAACCCCGCCCTGCTGGCTCCGCCCAATAATCCGGAAGCCCTGGCCGGTTTGCTGCGCCGGGCCTTTTCCGAGCCCGAGATCCTGCGCGCCGCCGCGCAAGACAATAACAAGCTGTCCGCCCAATTCACCATGCAATCCCGGCTGGACAAGCTTGAAGCTTTATATGCCGCGTTGCTGCGGTCGTTTGACTCTTAAATTTCGCCCGCCAT
This sequence comes from Desulfovibrionaceae bacterium, assembly GCA_031547425.1. GTDB lineage: Bacteria > Desulfobacterota > Desulfovibrionia > Desulfovibrionales > Desulfovibrionaceae > JAVBRZ01. Next base: position 1,811 of record JAVBRZ010000048.1, on the reverse strand, counting down.
AACAGCTCTTATGCCCACACCTCTTTCGCCGCAAACCACGTTTCGCCATTACCGGGAACAGCATTCCCGTCATGTTGATGAAGTCAGCTTTCAGGTGGTGGTGGGCGAAACCGATCTTTGGGTAGCGTCCAGGGAGGATTTCAGCCGCGAGTTGTCCTTGCTGGTTTCCCGGTTGCGCGGGGAAATACGGGCTTATATGGCCCTGGAGCCACATTTCCGGACCAGTCTTGTGCCCCTGCCTGTTCTTCCCCAGGCCCCGGAGATTGTGCGCCGCATGGCCGCTGGCGCGCGTCTGGCCGGAGTGGGCCCCTTTGCGGCTGTGGCCGGGACCATCGCCCAGATGGCGGCCGAGCATTTTCAAAGCCGCTCTCCGGAGATGCTGGTGGAAAACGGCGGTGACATTTACATTCAAGGCCGCCGGGAGCGCGTTATCGGCCTTTTGCCGGAGGTGAACAGCAAGGCCATGCTGGGCTTGCGCATTGCCGGGAACGCCCTGCCTCTGGCGGTTTGTTCCTCGTCAGCCAGCATCGGGCATTCCTTGAGCTTCGGGCAGGGAGAACTGGCCACCGTGCTGGCCGCAGACGGCGCTTTTTGCGATGCGGCGGCCACAGCTCTGTGCAATATGCTGCAAAGCGCCGAGGATATCCCCTTGGCCGTCAAGCAGGCCCAGGCTTGGGCCAGGCATGGCCTCAAAGGAGTTTTTATGCAGTGCGGTGAAAATATGGGCATGTGGGGGGATTTTGAGCTGGTAAGCTTGTGATTCCCATGTATGTTTTCGTGTAAAAGCCGCCCAAACCCAGATTGATTTGGGCGGCTTTTTTGTTAAAAAGAGCTCTTTTAAAAGCATTTCAGCTTTCTTAAAGTTAATTTGTTCTACACCAGCCGGGCAATATGTTCCATGCGCTCGCCGGGCAAGAGGTAAACCGGCGGCACGTCAATAAGCGTGTGGCAGCCCACAGGCATTTTCAAACAGGCGCGGGCGCAGGCCAGCATCACCTGGGAAGTCAGGGCCGGGTTGTTGATGCGCATATCGAACTTCAAGTGCTGGTTGGAAGTGGTCCCCGAGGCCCCTACCCGTTCCATGGCCACGCCGTGTGAAGCGTCGCAAACCGCGTCCAATTCCGCCTGGCTGCGGACCTCGCGCACCTCCAGCGGGTCTTTGGTGAAATAAGGATCCTGGCTGATGGCCTGCCGCACGGTTTCAAAGTTTGCGCCTTTGTCCAAAAGCACATACACTAGGCGGGAATGCCGTCCGCCGCCAATGGGACTGGTGATGGACGTGGCGTCAGCCACCCCCTTGTGTTCGCGGGCGGCCACGGAATGGCCCATGGAGCGGCCGCGCCCGAAGTTGGTAAAAGTGGCGCCCTTGGGGGCCATGACCTCAAAGTAGGCGCGAAACACCGAGTCCGTGCCCGGGTCCCAGCCGGCGGCGGTAATGGATACGGCTTTGCCCTTGAGGCAAGACTGCTGCAGCTTGGTAACCACCTCGGGAATTTCCGGGTGAATGTCAAAGCTGTCCACGGTGTGAAAACCCTTTTCCAGATAATACGCGGCATCCACGGGCGCTTTACGCGAAGGAGCAGCCACCAGGATGACCTGGGGTTTTTTGCCGGCGGCCAACAATGCGTCCAGGTCGGGGTAATCGGGCACGCCTCGCAAGTCATGGCTGTCCTTGCCCACAGACTCGGGTCTGCGGATAACTCCCGCGCACTCGCAATCCGGGCTGGCCAGCACCGCGTCCAGGGCATGGCGGCCGATGTTTCCAAAGCTGTGAATAGCGACAATGATTTTTTCCATAAATGACAAGCTCC
>JAVBRZ010000092.1:0-9031 GCA_031547425.1 Desulfovibrionaceae bacterium | reverse complement strand
CGATGATAGAGCATTTTAAAGTTTAATTTTGCAAATGCGATAAAATAAAAGGTGAGTATCATGGCAGAAGTAGTTAACAAGCCAAACATGGGGACTAAGATCGAGAAGAAATCTCGCGTGTTGACGTTCGGACTGGCCATTCTGGCAATCACGGTCTTGACCGCGGCGATAATTGTCTATCTGAACATCCGCAACCGGGAGAACGACCTGGAAAACGCCCTGAAGCAGCAGGAAGAAACCCTGGCCGCGGGCTATGTTCAGGCTATCAACACCTGGCTGGCCGATCTGAAAACACGCGGGGACCGGTTGATCAACGCGGACATGTTCCGCTTGTTCGCCTCCAACGTCAATGACCTGGGCGGCGACGTCTCGCTCCTGTTCGCCGATCCCGACCGGGTGGACGCCGGCCAACGCTCGGACTTCGACGATCTCTACAGCCAACTGCCGCTGATGCAGAACATGCTGCGCGACTTCACCAACTACGCCGAATTCAGCCAGGCCCGCATCATCAATACCCGGGGTGAAACCTATATTTACACCGAGCCGGTCATCAACCCCTTGAGTGAGAATCAAAAAAGTTGCGTGCAGGCTACGCTTAAAACCGGCGAGATCTCCTATGCGCCTCTGCGCATCACCCCCAACGGCCTGAGCATGGACATCTTCATGCCCATTCTGCCCCCGCAGGCCGACCCCAGCACCAAGCCCGTGGCCGTGCTCATGCTCAGCAAAATTGTCACCGGCAAGCTGTTTGACCTGCTCAAGCCCGTATCCCTGCTCAGCAAGGACATTACCACCATCCTGGTGCAATACGACGGCAAAACCGCCCAGGAAATTTCGCCCTGGGGCACGGAAGCCCTGCGCAACTTAAGCGAAACCGGCGAATTCGCCTCCGGGGAAAACGTTCCCTTCGCCATGCGCGACAGTTTGCGCAAAGACGTGGTTTACTCCCTGGCCCTGAAAGTGCCCGGCCTGTCCTGGTGGATTTTCCAAGAAGTGGACTATGATTCCGCCCGCGCGGAACTGGCCGCGCAAACCCGCACCGTGGCCGGCATTGCCGTGCTCATTACCGTGATGCTCGGCCTGTTCGTTTCCGTGCTGTGGTGGTGGCTCATCGGCCGGGAAAATAAAGAAATCGCCAAGGAATTCAAAGAGCTCCTTGAGGTCATCGACGGCCAGAAAGAGCTTCTGGACGGCATCAACTCCACCATTGCCGACCTCATCTCCCTGACCGACGACAAGGGCGTCATTCAATACGCCAACCGCGCCTTTGCCGAGGCCGTGGGCCGCTCGCCCGAAGAGGTGGTGGGCCTGGACGTGCCCGCCCTGTTCGGCTTTGACACCGGCAAACGGCTCATCGCCTCGGACCATCAGGTGCTCATGAGCGGCGAAAGCGTGGTGGTTAATGAAGTCATTTTCCTGTGCTCGCAAAAACACCACTTCCAGATCGTCAAGGCCCCGTTGGCGCCCATTGCCGGGCGTTCGGCCAAGGGCATCGTTTCGGTATACCGCGACATCAGCGCCCTGGTGGAAGCCGAAGAGCGCAGCCACCGCGTGGTGCAGCAGACCATCAGCGCCCTGGTGCGCACCATTGAGGAAACCGACCCTTACCTCGCCGGCCACTCCAGGTTCATGGCCTCCTTAAGCGGCCAGTTGGGCAAGGCCCTGAGTCTGTCCGAAGCGGAAGTGGCCACCGTGGAAGCCGCGGCCAACCTGTCCCAGATCGGCAAGATGTTTGTGCCCAAGGAAATTCTGGCCAAGCCCGGCGTGCTCACCGATGAGGAAAAACGCATCATGGAGGGCCATGTGGAACATTCCCGCCGGGTGCTGCAAAACATCGAGTTCGACCTGCCCATTGTGGCGGCCATTTATGAAATGAACGAACGTATGGACGGCACGGGCTACCCCCGCCACATCAAGGGCGAGGAGATCAGCATTTTCGGCCGCCTGCTGGCCGTGACCAACGCCTTTACAGCCATGATCCGGCCCCGCTCCTACCGCTCGGCCATGGATGTCAAAACCATTATGCAGATTCTTAAGGAACAGTCCTTCCACTATGACCCCGAGGTTGTGGAAGCCTTGAGCAAATTCCTGGAAACTCCGGCCGGCGAGCGTTTGCTGCGCTCTCTGCAAAACGGCGACTAGAGCATTTTAACTTTGAAATGTTACACCATATGCAGCATTTAAAAGACAAAAAGCACAACCTTTTATCATACACGTTCAGGCCGAAGCGGCCCGAACTAAAGACACGCTGCGCTGCTCGCCTGCGGGCGTCTGCCGGCGCATCCGCCAGAGCATTTTTCCTTAATATATAATTTAAATGTTAAAATGCTCTACATCGAGCGCGGTCCCAGGCTGGTTTGCCGTGACCGGATTTTACTTTGAAAAACACAACCGCAGGGGGGCTTTGGCCCCCCTGCTGCTGCTCGTCTGCCTGGCGTTTTTGCCGGCCTTGTCCGCCCCGGATGCGGCCCTGGCTTTGGGTTCGCAAGGCGTGAACTACACGGCCGGTTTCCGGACCATGTCCCTGTGGGATGAACAAAAAGACATCCGCCTGGAAGTGGGCATCTGGTATCCGGCCCAGCGCGAAGAATCTTCCCTGAACCTTCAGGACTGGAGCCTTTCCGTGGCCCGCAACGCCAAGGAAGCGCCGGGGCTTTTCCCGCTGGTGCTGCTTTCTCACGATGCGGGCGGCGGCATGGCGGCTTATCACGACACCGCTGCGGACCTGGCCCGGCAAGGCCTGGTGGTGGCCGCGCCCACGCATAACCTGGACAATTTCGCCGATTCAAGCGGCATGTTCAAACCCGGCCGCATCCTGGACCGCCCGGCGGAGCTGGCCTTTGTGCTCTCCGGCATTCTGGGCGCGAACAGCTTGAGTTTCATCGACCACACCCGCATAGCCCTCATGGGCGTGGGCACCGGCGCGGCCACGGCTCTAACCCTGGCCGGCGGCCTGCCGGACTTTGCCTCTTATTGGGATTATTGCGCCGGGAGCGGCGCGAGCGAACCATACTGCTCCAGCCTGGCCCAGGAACGCATGCGCGAAATATCTTACCTGCCCGATGCCTATCCCGAATTGCCGCGCCTGCGGGTTTCAGCCCTGGTCCTGGCCGCCCCGGCTTACGGCATGCTCTTTCCCCGCGCCGCCCTGACCGCCGTGCGGCAGCCCGCCCTGATTTTCGCGGTAAAAACCGACAGCCTCAACGGCGCCGCGGCCCATGCCGAGATGCTCAGCCGCAATCTGCCCGCGCCGCCCAAAATGATCAGGCTCAACGAGGACGCCGCCGACCTGCTAGCGCCCTGCGCCGATTCCGTCATTGACTTCGACGGCCTGATCTGCCGCCCTCCTGATCTGGAACTGTTGGAGCAGCGCTATGCTGACTTCAACATCCCCCTGGCCGCCTTCCTGAAAAGCCGCCTGGGCGGCCCCCTGCCCGCCCCCGGCAAAGCCGCGCATTAGCGCGCCGGAGGAGGGAAAGCTCAAGGAGCGGCTCTACTCCAGCGCGAAATCCACTTTGAGCTTGTAGACCTTTTGGGCGGGCAGATTGAGCGCGGTTATGCCCGTGCGCCGGGCGAGTTCAAGCAAAGTGGCGGCAATCTCGCTTTCCGACGGCGCGATCAGGGTGAACCACACATTATAGGAGTGGTCGCGCAAATAATTATGGGTCACACCGGGCAGGCGGTTAACCTCGGCGGTAAAGGCCGCGAGCTTTTCCTCGGGCACCTTGGCCCCGCACAAGGTGCTCCGCCAGCCCAGCTTTCTGGAATCGAAATTGGCGCCCAGCCGGCGAATCAAGCCTTGCGCCTTTAAACAACGCACCCGCGCAAGCGCTTCCTCCTCGCTGACGCCCAGTTCCTCGCCCAGGCGGGCAAAGGGACGCGGGTGCAGGGGGAAAGCGGTCTGGATAATGTCCAGCAGGCGGCGGTCTATCGTATCCAACCTTTCTTCAGGCTCGGGCAAATGTTCGGGTCCGGGGCTGTCGCGCATGGTCACCTCATTATGGCTGAAAGGCGCACAACGGCTCTTCGGCCAGGTAGCAGCCGTTCATGGTCAGGGCTCTGGCCCGGCAGCCGCCGCAAAAACGGTGATAGGGACAGCGGCCGCACTTTCCGACGTAGGCGGACTTGTCGCGCAGGCGCCGGAAGATTTCGGATTCGCGCCAAATCTCCCAAAACGGCGTTTGCCGGATATTGCCGCAAGGCAGTTCCAAATAGCCGCAAGGCTGTACTTCGCCCACATGGCTGACAAAACAAAAGCCCATCCCCGCCAGGCACCCCCGGGTCACGGCATCCAGGCCGAAACTTTCCGGGGTGACGGCCAGGCCTTCCGCGGCCGCGCGCTGGCGCAGAATGCGGTAATACTGGGGCGCGCAGGTGGCTTTCAGGCGCATGGGCGTCCGTGCGCGAAAATCATAAAACCAGTTGAGCAGGGCCTCATATTCCGCCGCCGCAATGTTTTCGTCAGCCATGGCCGCGCCGCGCCCCGTGGGCACCAGCAGGAAAATATGCCAGGCCGCCGCGCCCAAATCCGCGCACAGCCGGGCAATATCCTGAAAACAATCACGATTGGCCCGGGTCACGGTGGTGTTGATCTGAAAAGGCAACCCCACGGCCCGCAAGGCGGCAATGCCCCGCAACGCCATCTCAAAAGCGCCGGGCACGCCGCGCAAAGCGTCGTGCTGCGCCGCATCCGGTCCATCCAGGGAAATGGAACAACGTAAAATGCCACAATCCTTAAGGCGGCCGGCCGCCGCTTCATCCAGCAGCGTGCCGTTGGGCGCCATGACGCAATTAAGGCCCCTGCCTTTGGCATAAGCGGCCAGATCATAAATATCGGCCCGCAGCAAGGGCTCCCCGCCCGTAAAAATAAGCATGGGCGCATTGCCGCCGGCCGAGGCCAGCTCATCTATAAAGGCCAGGGCTTCAGCATGGCTCAGCTCATCCGGGTGCGGGGCCTCCTGCGCCACGGCCCGGCAGTGGCGGCAGGCCAGGTTGCAGGCCCTGGTCACTTCCCAGGCCAGAATGCGGCAGGCCGGGATATTCTCAGGTGATCTTAGCGATTCAGGCATGGCGGAGCATTCCTTTCAAAGGCTCTTATCCCCGTTTTTCCGGCGAACACCCTTTTTTCCTCACCCGGTCCAATAAGGGTTAAGGAGGGCAGAGGGCCCGGTAGAGGGGAGCCAAAAGGGTTGATAACCCTTTAGGTTCCCCTCTCCCGGCGTGTTCACGCAAAACTACCGCACCAGCTTATTTTCCAGCAGATATTCCGTGAAGTAGCTCAGGATAAAATCCGCGCCGGCCCGGCGGATGCCCAGGAGCGATTCCAGAATGGCCGCGTCTTTGTTCAGCCAGCCGTTGTCGATGGCGGCCATGAGCATGGAGTACTCGCCGCTGACCTGGTAGGCGCACAGGGGCAGGTCAAAGGTTTCGCGAATGCGCAAAAGCACGTCCAGATACGGCCCGGCCGGCTTGACCATGAGCATGTCCGCGCCTTCGGCCACGTCGGCTTTGGCTTCGCGGACGGCTTCGCGCCAGTTGGGCGGGTCCATCTGGTAGGTTTTGCGGTTGCCGAATTTGGGCGCGGATTCGGCGGCTTCGCGGAACGGCCCGTAAAAGGACGAGGCATATTTAATGGAGTAGGACAGGATGGGCGTTTGCACAAAGCCCTGGGCGTCCAGGGTTTCGCGGATGGCGGCCACCCGGCCGTCCATCATGTCGGACGGGGCCACGATGTCCGCGCCGGCCCGCACGTGGGACAGGGCCATGCGCGAGAGCAGCTCCAGGGTGGGATCATTGGCCACATCGTTGTTCTCAATAACTCCGCAGTGCCCGTGCGAGGTGTATTCGCACAGGCAGACGTCGGTGATCAGCAGCAGGTCCGGCCAGTTTTCCTTGATCATGCGGCAGGCGCGCTGAATGATGCCGTGCTCGGCGTAGCCCTCGGAACCCACTTCATCTTTGCGGGACGGAATGCCGAACAGCAGACAGCCGTGCAGGCCGTATTCCGCGGCGCGGCCGATCTGCTTTTCCAGTTCCTGCAGCGAAAGCTGGCTTTGGCCGGGCATGGCCGAAATGGGGCTGCGAAAGGCGGCGTCCGGCGTATCCACCACACAATAAGGCATGATCAGATTTTCTCTGTGCAGGGCGGTTTCCCGCACCAGGTCGCGCAGGGCCGGGGTTTGGCGCAGACGGCGCCCACGATAAAATGACATAGGTGACTCCTTGCGGGGCGAAAAATTATGTTCCCTCTCCGGGCTTCAATTATTATCCTGTTAAGCAGCATATGCAAAAGCAAAGTCTCCGTCCAGCACGGCCGTGTCGGCAAAAAACGAGCATGTTCGCGGTCGTTTTCGGAAATCAAGGAAACTGGCCGCTTGTTCATTGACTTAAGCCATGTTAAAGTGCACAAAATTTCCAGCCCGACGCTCCCGGGGCGCGCTTTGGCCGTAATGGGCCGTTTGGGCCGCATTTTTAGGGAGAGTGGTAAGGACGGCATGATGATGACCATGAAAAAATCCGCCATATGGCTGTCAGCCTTGGCCCTGCTGCTGTGCGCCTTGCCGGCCGGCCCCGCTCTGGCCAAGGAATTCAAAGTCGGCCTGGTCAATATGCAGGTGCTGGTGGAAAAAAGCGACATGGGCAAGCTGGCCCAGCAGAACATGCAGGCGGAGTTTTCCGCGGAGCGCGACGAAATCGCCAAACTGCGCCAGAATGTCCAGAACATGATCGAAGACATCAAGACCCAGGCCGCCACGCTTACGCCCGAAGCCAAAGAACGCAAGTGGATGGAATATATCAACATGAAGCGCGTTTTGGATGACAAAAGCCGGGAATTTTCCCGCAAGGTGGAAGCCGCGGAAAGTCGGGTGCGCAAAGAAATGACCGGACTGTTCATCATCGCGGCCAAGTCCTTTTCCGAAAAAAACGGCTACTCCCTGATCATGGACGGCAACCAGAGCGGCGTGGTCTTTGCCGACAAATCTCTGGACGTGACCGAAGAACTGCTCAAGGAAGTGAACCTCATCTGGAACGCGGCCAACAGGAACAACCCACAATGACCTTCAAACTATCAGACCTGGCGGCGAAACTGGGCCTCACCCTCAAGGGCGAGGACAAAAACATCAGCGGGGTGGCCACCCTGGAAGAAGCGGGTCCCAACGACATTTCCTTCCTGGCCAATCCCAGATACATTCCTCAACTGGCGGGCACCCGCGCCGGGGCCGTGGTCATCCACCCCGACCACAGCGCGGAAGCGGCCACGGCGCTCATCAGCCCCGATCCTTACCGCGATTTTTCCCGGCTGATGTATCTTTTTGCCCGGCCGCAGGGAAGCCTCAAGGGCGTCAGCCCCCAGGCCTTTGTCCACCCCGAGGCGGCCCTGGGCCAAAACTGCACCATCTACCCCTTCTGCTACATCGGGCCCCGCGCGGCCTTGGGCGACGGCGTGACCTTGTTCCCCGGCTGCTATGTGGGGGAGGATGCCAGCATCGGCCCCGGCACCGTGCTCTACCCCAATGTATCCCTGATGGCCGGCACCCGCATCGGCGCAAAATGCATCCTGCACGCCGGGGTGGTGCTGGGCTCGGACGGTTTCGGCTTTGTGCCCACACCGCAGGGTATTGAAAAAATTCCTCAGGTGGGCATTGTGCGCATCGGCGACAATGTGGAAATCGGGGCCAATACCACCATTGACCGCGCCTCCCTTGGCGAAACCGTGCTGGATGACGGCTGCAAAATCGACAACTTGGTGCAGATCGGGCACAATGTGCGCGTGGGCCGCTATAGCATGCTGGTGTCCCAAACCGGCATCGCCGGCAGCACTAAAGTGGGCGAGCGCGTAGTCATGGCCGGACAGGCCGGCATCGCCGGGCACCTGAATATCGGCGACGGCGCGGTTGTCGGCCCCAAAAGCGGCGTCGGAAAAGACATCGCGCCCGGGCAAACCGTCATGGGCATGCCGCCCATGGAGGGCCGGCAATATTTGCGCTATATCGTTACCGCGCCCAAACTCATGGACATGCTCAAAAAAATCAAACAACTGGAACAGGATGTGGCGGAATTGCGCCAAAGCGCGCCCCCGAAAAATTAACCTGTGACCCTTGCCCGGCTATACAGCTATAAGGAATTGTTTATGACCCAGAATCAGGCGCAGAGTTTCGATATTTCCCGGATATTGCAACTTTTGCCGCATCGTTACCCTTTCCTGCTCGTGGACCGGGTGGTGGAATGCGTGGTGGATGACCACATTAAGACTTATAAGAATGTGACCATCAACGAGCCCTTTTTCCAGGGGCATTTTCCCGGCCTGCCCATCATGCCCGGCGTGCTGATCATGGAGGCCCTGGCCCAGAGCGGCGTGCTGCTCATCGCGCCGGGGCTGGCGGATGCCGGCAGCAAGCTGTTTCTGTTCAGCGGCATGGACCGGGTGCGCTTCCGCCGCCGCGTGGTGCCCGGCGACCGTCTGGACATGCACTGCGTGATGACCCGCCACACAATGCAGCTGTACAAAATGGAAGCCAAGGCCATGGTGGACGGCGATGTGGCCGCTGAAGCGGAAATGACCGCCGCCGTGGTCGACAAGGGGGATATGTAGCCATGAGCGAGCAAATTCACCCCACAGCGATTATCGCCGCTTCGGCCGAACTGGGCCAAGGCGTCATTGTCGGCCCCTACGCCGTTATTGAAGAAAACGTAATCATCGGCGCGCGCACCCGCATTGATGCCCAGGCGACAATTAAGCCCTTTGTGCGCATGGGCGAAGATAACCACATTTACTCTCACGCCTGTGTGGGCGGCGAGCCGCAGGACCTCAAATTCCACGGCGAGGAATCGTGGCTGGAAATAGGGAACCGCAACCGCATCCGCGAATTTTCAACCATGAACCGGGGCACGGAAGCCGGCGGAGGCGTAACCCGCATCGGCGACAACGGGCTGTTTATGGCCTATTGCCACGTGGCTCACGATTGCCGGGTGGGCGACAATGTGGTTTTTTCCAACGGCGCCACCCTGGCCGGACACGTGGAAGTGGGAG